>NZ_CP107985.1:2787750-3097500 GCF_036108815.1 Streptomyces sp. NBC_00353
AGAAGCCCCGGGACAGCACGTACTGCCCGGAGAACGCAATCAGTCCCGGCGCGAATGCCGTCATCATCCCCGCCATCACCGTGATGTCGGCGGCGCCGGTACGTCCGTACCCGAACACGGCCCCCATCACCCACGGCGCGAGCGCGAACAGCGCACCCGCTGCGGGCACCACCACCGCGGCCGTCGTCCGCAGCGCGTACGAGACATCGCGACGCACCCCGGCCAGATCGCCGTCGGCCGCCGCCCGGCTCATCCGCGGCATCAGCGCGGTGACGAGCGAGACGGTCACGATGCCCTGCGGCACCACCCACAGCTGGTAGGCGTAGCTGTACGCGGTATAGCCCGCGCCGCCCACCACGCCCTGCTCCACGGCGTGCTGCCCGGTGAGGGTGGAGAGCCGCGTCACCACCCAGTAGGCGACCTGGTTCGTCAGTACCAGCATCACGAGCCAGCCGGCCGATCGCAGCGGCCGGGTGAGGCCGCTCCCCCGCCAGTCGAACCGGGGCCGCCAGCGGAACTTCGCGGCCCGCAGGGCGGGCACCAGGGCCAGCGTCTGCACGGCGATCCCGGCCGTCGTCCCCCACCCCAGAAACTGGGCATGCGCGGGGGTCAGCGTGCCGTCGGAGCCTGCCGCGACGCCCAGATACAGTCCGAACACGGCAATGATCACAAGGTTGTTGAGGACCGGGGTCCACATCATCGCGCCGAACCGGTTGCGGGCATTCAGTACTTGACCGAGGAGCGTGAATAGCCCGTAGAAGAGGATCTGCGGCAGGCAGTAACGGGCCAGCGCGATCGTGAGCTCCGCCCGCTCGCCCGAGTAGGGGGTGTAGACAGCGACGATCAGCGGGGCGCCGGCGACAGCGAGCCCGGTGAGGGCGACGAGGCCGACCGCGCAGGCGGTGAGCAGCCGGTCGGTGTACGCGGCGCCTCCGTCGGCGTGTTCCTTGGCGGCCCGCACCAGTTCCGGGACGAACACCGCATTGAGGGCGCCGCCGATGAGGAGCATGTAGAGGATGTTGGGGACGGTGTTGGCTACCGTGTACCCGTCGGCCTGGAGGCCGGTGCCGAGTGCGGCGACGACGACCGCCGAGCGTATGAACCCGGTGGCGCGCGAGACGACCGAGCCGGCTGCCATGACGGCGCCGCTGCGCAGCACCGGCCCCGACCTGTCCGTCGCCTTCCGCTGCTCGTCCTCTGCGACCTCTCCGGTCGCCTCGGTGGCGGTCACCGGCGCGCCAAGTACGCCTGGAACGCGCGGTACAGCGTGTTGTTGGCGGCTCCGCCCACTGATGTCTCCCACTCTCCGAGGGTCTCGACGACCTGTCCGCCGGTGCCGAGCTTCCAGCGCAGCAGTCCGAAGGCGCGGTCGTCGGGGTCGAGGGTGGAGGGTACCCCGCGCATGTCGTACACCTCGGCGCCGAGAGCCAGCGCATCGAGCATCATCTGCCACTGGAGGGCGTTGCTGGGGCGGACCTCTCGGCGGTGGTCGGCGGACGCGCCCGTCTGATACCAGACCCGCCGCCCGGTGCTGATCATGGTGTGTGCGGCAAGGATCTCGCCCTCGTGGACGGCGAGGTAGAGATGCATCCGGCCGGGCTGTTCGGCGTTGAGCACGGCGTACTGCCGCTGGTAGTAGGCGAGGGAGCGGCCGAGACGGAAGCCGTCCCGCTCCTCCGTGATCCGCAGCAGTCGGTGGAACTCGGGCAGTTCGACCGCACCGCCGACGACGATCCGGACGCCGCACTTCTGGGCCTTGCGGACGTTGCGGCGCCACTCCTGGTTGAGCCCCGTCCACAGGTCGTCGGGGGTGCGTCCGGCGAGCGGTACCTGGAAGACATGGCGCGGCTGGGCGTCGGCGTCGTTCCCGGCGTCGCCGTCCCCGCCGCACCGGTGCCAGCCGCGTGCCCGGAGCCGTTCGGCGACAGCGGTGCCGAGCGGGTCCACCTCGGTCGCCAGGACGTCCCCGACCTTCCGGCGGGGCCCGGTGGCCGCCTTGAGCCGGGCGGTGTCCCAGCGGCGGTAGGCCGGTGACGGGCCGATCCGTACGGCGAAGGCACCGGCCCTCCGCAGATGCGCCATCAAAGGCAGCAGCCAGCGATCGATTTCGGGATCGGCCCAGTCGGCCACCGGCCCTTCCGGCAGATAGGCAAAGTATTTCCGGGTGCCCGGAAATTGCCGGTAGAGCACGAGGGCGCTGCCGATCAATTCACCGCTGTCGCCGTGCCATCCGACCATTTCCGACGTCCATTGATCCTTCACCTCGGCCCAGGACGGATACTGCAGAAAGCTCGCCCCGGCGCGCGCGGTCACACATGCCCGGTGCTCGGCAGCGGTGAGACTGCGTATCCGTAGCCCCTGTTCACCTCTGCGGTCACCGGTCGCGAGCAGCGCTGACATGTCCGTGGCCCTCCCCTGGTCCCTCCCGGCCGACGGCTCGGCGGGGCTGTACAGGATGTTCACAGCGGCCTATGACGGATCCGCGCGGCGAATGTGACCGGACGATGACCGTTGTGCTGCGTTCCTTGTCATACAAGGGAATCCATGGTTTTCCCGGTATTTGCGGAACCTATGGTCGAGTACATGCCTCTCCACCGATGAGAAGCACTGCCATGGAGGTTTTTCCGTTGATCTCTGTATGCCGGCGCATACGCCGCACCACCTCGCCCGCCCGCCCGGCCCGGCTGACTCTGATCGCAGGTACGGCGGTACTCGGCGCCGCCCTCACCGCCTGCTCGGGCGCCGCCGCATCGGACTCGGGTTCCGGGTCCGGTGATGATGCCGGGTCGGCCAGGACTCCGGACACCAGGATCACGGTGAACCTCCAGGGCACGAAGGCCGCCGCGGGCAAGCCGGTGACGGTGACGCTTGCCGACGGGAAGCTGAAGACCGTGAAGGTGACCGCCGCCGAAGGTGACGCGCTCACCGGCCGGATATCCGGCGACGGCCGGACCTGGACGTCGGACCGGGTCGCCGCACCCGGTACCGAGTACAGCGTCGAGGCCACGGACACCGGAGGCGGCACCGACCACGCGGCGTTCTCGACCGCCGCGGCCGACAAGGTCAACAAGCTGACGCTCGCCCCCGGCAAGAACACCACGGTCGGCGTCGCCCAGCCGCTGTCGATCGTCTTCGACAACCCGGTGAAGGACAAGGCCGCGGTCGAGCGGGGGCTGAAGGTCAGCACGTCGAACAACACCGAGGGGTCCTGGGGCTGGCTGCAGGACTACTCCGGCAAGGACAGGATCGACTGGCGGCCCAAGGAGTACTGGAAGTCCGGTACGCGCGTCACGCTCGACGCCGATCTGAACGGCATCGACTCGGGCCCGGCCGGCGGCTGGTTCGTGCGTGACTACGCGACGACGTTCACGATCGGCCGCAACCAGGTGGTCAAGGTCGACCTCGACCGGCACCGGCTGGCGTTGCGCCGAGACGGACAAACGGTCATGGACGTGCCCATGTCGGCGGGCACCCCGGGCGGGGACAAGGCGTCCTGGCGGGGCACGGCCGTACTGATGGCGAAGGAGGGCACGATCAACATGCGCTCCGAGACGGTCGGTCTGGGCGACGCGTACGACAAGATGGTCGACTCGTCGATGCGGCTGACCTGGTCGGGGATGTACGCCCATGCCGCGCCGTGGCCGTGGAACGCCGCGTATTTCGGGGTCGCCAACCACAGTTCCGGCTGTGTGGGGATGAGCGACGCGAACGCCGCGGAGCTGTACCGGAAGGCGCAGGTCGGCGACCCGTTCGAGATCACCGGCGCGGACGCCAAGGGCACGGTCGCGGAGGGCAACGGCTACGGGGCGTGGAATGTGTCCTGGTCCGACTGGCAGGCGAAGAGCGCCCTCGACTGATCCGCGAGTCCGCGACACCTCCGACGCCTCCGACGTCCTGACCTCGCGTCACCGCTGACACCACGTCCAACAATCGTTACGCTCACGAAACTTACCGGGGAGTTACCAACGGTAAATGGCCAGGGTTACCGTCGGGTCACTTTGCACTGACACGCGTGAGGAGTGACCCGTGGGACGTCCGTACCCGGCTCTGCGCACCACCGCATCCATCGGAACCGCTGCCGTCCTGATCGCCGGAGCCGCCCTCGGCGCGGCTCCGGCGGCCGTCGCCCAGCCCCTCGCCGCACCCGCGGCGGCGTCGGCCCCGAGCCTGAAGTTCTACGACATCCCCGGCTCCGGCGGGATCACGCTCAAGGGCAATGTCTTCACACCCGCCGGTGCGGAGCCGGGCGACAAACACCCGCTGATCGTGCTGCCCTCCAGCTGGGCGACGCCGCAGATCGAGTATCTCGCCCAGGCACAGCAGCTGGCCGACTCCGGCTATGTGGTGGTCAGTTACACCTCACGCGGCTTCTGGCTCTCCGGCGGAAGGATCGAGGTCGCAGGGCCGCCGGACATCGCCGATGTCTCCGCCGTCATCGACTGGGCCCTCGCCCACACCCCCGCCGACCCGCAGCGCATCGGCATGGGCGGCGTGTCGTACGGAGCGGGCATCAGCCTGCTCGCGGCCGGCCACGACAAGCGGATCAAGGCCGTGGTCGCGTTGAGCGGTTGGGCCGACCTCATCGACTCCATCTACAGCGGCCGCACCCAGCACCTCCAGGCCGCCGCACTGCTCGGTGGGGCCGGCCTGCTCACCGGCCGCCCGAGCGACGAACTGAACACGACGCTGGCCGACTTCCTCGGGTCCAACCTGGCCAAGGAGCCGGACATGATCGCCTGGGGGAAGAAGCGCTCCCCCGCCACGTATCTGGACGAAATCAACGCCAACGGCGCCGCCGTCATGATGGGCAACGCGTGGGGCGACACCATCTTCCCACCTAACCAGTACGCCTCGTTCTACGAGAAGCTCAGCGTCCCCAAGCGCCTGGAGTTCCGCCCCGGCGACCACGCCACCGCCGAAGCCACCGGTCTGCTCGGCCTGCCCAACGACACCTGGACCGACGCCCACCGCTGGTTCGACCGCTACCTGAAGGGCGTACGCAACGGCATCGACCAGGAACAGCCGGTCCAGCTCAAGTCCCGTACGGACAGCGGCTACGAGGGCTACCCGGACTGGAAGTCGATCGGCGCCGACCGGAAGCGGATCGCGCTGAGCGGTACGAAGAAGATCTACGCGGACGTCGACTCGGGAGCCGACGGCGGCATCGTGATGCTGTCGAACGCCCTCGACCAGTTCGTGAAGCTGCCTCCGGTCGCCTCGATCCCCCTGCTGCCGCGCGCCTTCGCGGGTGTCTGGCAGTCCGAGCGGTACGGCTCCGCACAGCACATCCGCGGCACGGCGAAGCTCCACACCACGGTGACCAGCAACAAGGAGAGCGGCACCCTCGTCGCCTATCTCTACGACGAGGGGCCGCTCGGCCTCGGCAAGCTGGTCAGTAACGCCCCCTATACCTTCCACGGACAGACGCCGGGGCGGCCGTTCGGCGTGGACCTGGAGCTGTTCTCCACGGCCTACGACCTTCCGGCCGGTCACCGACTCGCCCTGGTCGTCGACACGGTCGACCCGCTCTATATCGAGCACAACCCGGCCGGCTCACAGCTGACCTTCTCCTCACCGGACACGGACCCCTCGTACCTGTCCGTTCCGTTGCGCGAGAAGTGATCACCGGCTGCTGCCGGGCGGGCACCGCTCCTCCGGACCGCTGTACGGCCGGTCCGGGCTACTGCGCTCCCGGCAGCAGCGTTTCCGGTTCGACCGGTGCGACTTCCACGGCCTTCGTCTTCGGGTTGCGCCGCTCCCGCTTGGCCACCCAGTTGGCGAACCAGGAGAGCAGCATGCACATCCCGATGTAGATCGGCGAGATCACCATCACCACAGGGATGAAGGGAAGATTGTAGTCGAGGTTGGACGCGATGAGTTTGCCGGCGTGGAGGAATTCCTCGTACGTGATCAAGTACCCGAGCGAGGTGTCCTTCAGCGCCACCACCAGCTGGCTGATGATGGCGGGCAGCATGGCGCGCACCGCCTGCGGAGCCAGCACGAAGGTCATGACCTGCGTCTTGCGCATGCCGAGGGCGTACGCGGCCTCGCGCTGGCCGCGGTCCACCGAGTTGATGCCGGTACGGAACACTTCGGCGAGCACCGAGCCGTTGTAGAGGGTCAGTCCGGCGACCAGCGCGGGCAGCGGCTGCACCTTCAGCGCCACGAAGATGAAGAAGATCATCACCAGCACGGGCATGGCCCGGAAGAACTCGACGACGAGCGTGGCGAGCCAGCGCACCGCCCGGTGTTCGGAGAGCCGCCCGACGGCCAGGACCGCCCCGAGTGCCAGCGAGAGCACCGCGGCGTACGCGAACGCCTTCAGCGTGTTGCCGAGTCCGCGCAGCAGGAGTTCCTGGATGCCCTTGTACTCGAAGGGTGACCACTTGGCGCTGGTGAACTGCTCGGTGGCGAAGAGCAGATAGATGATCCAGCCGACCAGGGCAAGGATCAGGACCGTGGAGACGATCCCGTACACCCTGTGGCGTTTGCGGGTGACCGGGCCCGGGATGTCGTACAGCGCGGTGGCTGCGGGGGCGTGGGTGGTCATCGGGCGACTCCCCAGCGCTTCTCCATCACATTGAAGAGCGCACTGATGGACAGGGTGATGATCAGGTAGCCGACGGCGATCCAGACGAAGGTCCAGATGATGTTGTAGCCCAGCTCGTTGAGGGTCTTGTAGGTGCCGAGCAGCTCGGTGACGCTGAACGCCCCGGCGATCGCCGAGTTCTTGGCGAGGGCGATGAGCGTCGAGCCGACCGGCGGGATCACCGAGCGGAACGCCTGCGGCAGCACCACGGAGCCCAGCGTCTGTCCGAAGGTCATACCGAGGCTGCGGGCGGCCTCACCCTGGCCCTGCGGGACGGTGTTGATGCCGGAGCGCAGCGCCTCGCAGATGAACGCGGAGGTGTAGCAGCCGAGCGCGAGCACCGCGAAGACCTTGAACGGCAGGACCAGGCCGAAGCGCGGCAGGCCGAGGAGGACGGCGAAGAAGAGCAGGGTCAGCGGGGTGTTGCGCAGCACCATCACCCAGACGGTGCCGAACACCCGGAGCGAGCCGACGGGCGCCACCCGGAACGAGGCCATCACGAAACCGAGCACCAGCGCCAGGATCGAGGCGAAGACGGTGAGTTCGAGGGTGCCGAGGAAGCCTTCGGCGTAGGTCGAGAAGTTCTCTGTCAGTACGTCCATGGTGTGGCCCGTCCCCTCAGGTCGCCGGGTAGCGGTCGATGGGCGGCGGAGTCGGTGCGGGCACTCCGGACAGGCCGAGGGTGGCCTCGAACGCCTTCTTCCAGTTGCCGTTCTTCTCGTTGGCCTCAAGAGCGTCGTTGAGTGCGAACCGCAGCGCGTTGTCGCTGCGCGGTACCCCGATGCCGTACGGCTCCTCGGAGAACGGCTTGCCGACCACCTTCAGCTCCTTGGGTGCCTTGGCGGCGAAGCCCAGCAGGATGGCGTCGTCGGTGGTGACGGCGTCGACCTGGTAGGTCAGCAGGTTGTCGACACAGATCGAGTACGTGTCGTAGGCGACCAGGATCGCCTTCGGGTAGTCGGCCGCGATCCGCTGGTACGGGGTCGAGCCGGCCGCCGAGCAGACCGTCCTGCCGGCCAGGTCCTGCGGGCCGTTGATGTCGTGCTCGTCCGTACGGACGAGCAGCGACTGCCCGGCCATGAAGTACGGCCCGGCGAAACCGACGAGCTTCTTGCGCATCTCGTTGATGGTGTAGGTGCCGACGTAGTAGTCGATCTGGCCGTTCTGCAGCGCGGTCTCACGGTTGGCGGAGGCGATCGTCTTGAAACGGATCGTCTTCGGGTCGAAACCGAGCGAGGCGGCCATCATCCTGGCGATCTCGATGTCGAAGCCGGAGTAGAGGCCCGTGGCCGGGTCCTTCTCGCCCAGGTAAGGCTGGTCCTCCTTGGCCCCGACCCGGAGGTAGCCACGCTTCTTCGCCTTCGTCCAGGTTTTCGACTCGGGCAGCCGGAAGCTGGTGTCGACCTTGTACACGGGCAGCTGCGCGGGCTTCGGCCCCTTCACTGGAGGGCTGCCTTCCTTGCCGCAGCCGACTGCAAGGACGGCCAGCAGGAGCCCCGCACAGGCGGCCAGCACTTTTCTCGTACGCAACTGGGGGCCTCCCGTCAGTGCTTGAGGATCTTGGACAGGAAGTCCTTGGCGCGCTCGCTCTCCGGGGCGGTGAAGAACGCCTCCGGGGTGCGGTCCTCGACGATGCGGCCGTCCGCCATGAAGACCACGCGATTGGCAGCGGACCTGGCGAACCCCATCTCGTGCGTGACGACGACCATGGTCATGCCATCCCTGGCGAGCTGCTGCATGACCTCAAGCACCTCATTGATCATCTCCGGGTCGAGCGCCGAGGTCGGCTCGTCGAAGAGGAGTGCCTTGGGGTCCATGGCCAGGGCGCGGGCGATGGCCACCCGCTGCTGCTGGCCGCCGGAGAGCTGGGCGGGGTACTTGTCGGCCTGCGAGGCGAGCCCGACCCGCTCCAGGAGCTCCCGGGACCGCGCGTCGCATTCGTCCTTCTTGCGTTTGCGGACCTTGAGCTGGGCGAGCGAGACATTGGCCAGCACGGTCTTGTGCGCGAACAGATTGAACGACTGGAAGACCATGCCGACTTCGGCACGCAGCTGCGCGAGTCCCTTCCCCTCCTCCGGGAGGGGTCTGCCGTCGATCGCGATATGACCCGACTCGATCGTCTCGAGCCTGTTGATGGTCCGGCAGAGCGTTGACTTGCCGGAGCCGGAGGGGCCGATGACCACCACCACCTCCCCGCGGCCGACGGTGAGATTGATGTCCTGCAGTACGTGCAACGCCCCGTAGTACTTATTGACGTCCCGCAGCTCGATCAACGGATCGACGGCCATACGCTGCCCTACCCACTTATCGCTGTGTCGAGTTCAGCGCAAACTATCCATCCCGATAAGGGACTTCGCACCCGACACGCATAAATGGGGCATAAGGCGTTTTATTTGGTTTTGGTGGTGAACTACCCTTCGGCTGACTCTGCGTACACCTGCGAGAGCTCGGGGCTGCCGGTCATCGCCCAGTCGAGCCCCGCCTCGACGACATCGATCTCCCGCCCGGAGGTGAGCCGCACCACCGGCTGACCGCTCGGCCAGATGTGCCAGGCCGCACCCGGGACGTTGCGCACGAGGACGGTGCCGAGATACAGCCCGGCGTCGTTGCCCAGCCAGGGCAGCTCCTCGGGGTCGTCGCGCCAGCGCGGCGGCAGCTGGTCGAGCGCCGTCAACGAGGCCGGGGTGTCGTCGAGTTCCAGTCCGCGCTGCCCCACTCGGACACGCAGCAGCTCACACTCGGCGAGCAGCTCGGCGACGCCCTCCGGGTCGACCTCGACGGCGGCCGCGAGGCCCGCCCCGCGCGTACCGTCGTGACGCTTACGCCAGTTGTCCAAGAAAGGGATGTTCATACCACTCAGGGTCGCATCCCGGCCGGGATACGCACCACAGGGCGCGCGGCCTGTCGTTCGAGGACTGAACCCGGTGCACGCACTCGGCCGCGCGCCGCCGCACGCGCCGTCCGCACGCCCCGCCCGGCGCTGAACGGGCGGGGCGCGGTCCGAGTCTTCGCAAGCAGCCAGCAAGCGGGACAATGACAGGAACCACCGTATCGGCGGCCACTGACAGCGCCGCCCGACCGGGCTCCGGCCGGGGCCGGTTAGGATCCACCCCACGCCTACGCGAACGGGGGACCCGCATGGCCGAGGACCACGACGGCATGGTCGTCTACTGGCGGCCCGGCTGCCCGTACTGCATGAAGCTGCGGCTGCGGCTGCGGTTCAGCCGCCTCACCTACACCGAGGTGAACATCTGGCGGGACCCCGAGGCGGCGGCGTTCGTCCGCTCGGTCGCCGACGGGAACGAGACCGTGCCGACGGTGTCCGTGGCCGGCCACTCGATGGTCAACCCGTCCAAGCGGCAGGTGCTGGCCGCGGTCCGGACCCACGCGCCGCACCTGGAGGCGTCGTAGGTCCTCTCGTTCGGACCATGCCGGGTGGCTCGGTCAGGGGCGGGGCGAGGGCGGGTCGCTGACCGTCACCTTCGTCCCGCCCGGCTCGTCCTCCAGCTCCTTGACGGCCTCTTTCGTCGCGTCGCCGATATGGGCGTTGAAGATGTCCTCGACGAAGCCGGCGAGGACCTTGTTGTCGATGCCCTTGCACTCCGGCGGGACGGTGCCGTCGGCGGTGTTCTCGACGAACCGCTTCTCCATGACCGCCCTGCAGGCCTTCGGATCGGCCTTGGCGGGCTCGTCGCCGCAGCCGCTGAGGACGAGGAGCAGGGCGGCGGCACCGGTGGCGGCTGCGACGGTGCGGGTACGGCTGCGCATGGTCCCCCCAGGACTTTGCATGATCAGAGCGTCATTCTGCGCCAGGATCAGGCCGTTCGTCACCGGCCGACGGCTCACAGCTCCAGGTCGACGACCACCGGCGCGTGGTCGGATGCGCCCTTGCCCTTGCGCTCCTCGCGGTCCACGTAGCTGTCCTTGACCGCCACCGTGAACGGGGCGTTCCCGTAGACCAGGTCGATCCGCATGCCCTTGTTCTTCGGGAAGCGCAGCTCGCGGTAGTCCCAGAAGGTGTACGCGCGGTCGTACTTGAGCGGGCGCGGCATGACGTCCGACAGACCCTCCTGGCGCAGAGCGGCGAGGGCGGCGCGCTCGGCGGGCGTGACATGGGTGGCGCCCTCGAACAGGGCCGGGTCCCAGACGTCCTCGTCGGTCGGGGCCACGTTGAAATCGCCCAGCACCGCGAACGGCTGCGAGCCCGCAGCGTCCGCGGCCACCGCCTTCTGCAGGGCCTCGAACCAGCGCAGCTTGTACGTGTAGTGCGGGTGCTCGATCTCGCGCCCGTTCGGCACGTACACCGACCAGAGGCGGACCGGACCGCAGGTCGCGGAGATCGCCCGGGGCTCCTGCACTCCGTCGTAGTCGGGGCCGTCGGGCAGCCCCATGACGACGTCGGACAGTCCGGCCCGGGAGACCAGCGCCACCCCGTTCCACCGGCCCGTGGCGTTGACCGCGGACTCGTATCCGAGCTCGCGCAGCTCGTCCGCCGGGAACTGCTCGGCCGTGCACTTGGTCTCCTGGATGCACAGCACGTCCGTGCCGGTGCTCTCAAGCCAGGCCAGCAGCCGCGGGAGGCGGGCGGTGATCGAATTGACGTTCCACGTGGCGATGCGCATGTACGTAAACCTAGCGGCTCCCACTGACAGTCGCCGGACCGGCGCCGGTCACAGGCCGGTCGAGTCCCCGGGGGTAAGCCGCCCGTGGTCGGCACCGCCGAGGCTGCCGATCTGCCGGTCGTAGATCGGGCGGGCGAGATCGGTGAGCAGCGCGTCGTGGATGTCGATCGCCCGGCGCGGTTTGACCTCGCGCACGTAGTCGATGACCTCGGAGATCTTGTTCCAGGGGGCCATCACCGGGAGCAGCAGCGTGTCGACGGGGTGGTCGGGGACGGTGAGCGCGTCCCCCGGGTGGAACACCGAACCGTCCACCAGGAAGCCGATGTTGGTGATCCGCGGGATGTCGGGGTGGATCACCGCGTGCAGTTCGCCGTGCACCTGTACGTCGAATCCCGCGGCGGTGAACGTGTCGCCGTGACCGACGGTGTGCACCCGGCCGGGGAAGGCCGCGGAGAGCTGTTCCGCGACGCTGCGCAGGGTCCAGATCTCCGCGGCCGGGTTGGCCTCCAGGCCGGCCCGCAGCCGGCCCTCGTCGAAGTGATCGGCGTGCTCGTGGGTCACGAGCATCGCGTCGGCGCCGAGTGCCGCGTCCTGCTCCGAGAAGCCGCCCGGGTCGATGACGAGCGTCCGCCCGTCCTTCTCCAGCCGGATGCAGGAGTGCGTCTTCTTGGTCAGGGTCAGGTGCACAGGATTCGCAGCGTTCATGGTGCTCATCCTGCTACGGCCGGGGCGTGGTTTCTTCCTGAATCACCGACTGGGCGATGGTGAAGGCGGCGCCCGCGGCCGGTATGCCGCAGTACACGGCGGTCTGCAGCAGCACTTCCTTGATCTCGGCGGGGGTCAGCCCGTTGCGCAGGGCGGCCCTGATATGCGCAGCGAGGCCCTCCAGGTGGCCGGAGGTGACCAGTGCGGTGAGCGTGACGCAGCTGCGGGTACGGCGGTCCAGGCCCTCCCGGGTCCAGGTCTCGCCCCAGGCGTAGCGCGTGACGAGCTCCTGGAACTCGCCGGTGAAGTCGTCGGACGCGGCCAGGACCCGGTCGACGTGGGCGTCGCCGAGCACTTCGCGGCGGACCTTCATCCCCGGGTCGTACGGGTCCGGGCGGCCGGAGTTCACGGTGTCGGGCGCGGCCGGGGCGGGGGCGATCTCCGCGATGGGCAGGACGGGGGCGGAGAGTGTGGGGCCGGTGCCGGGGACAGGGATGGCGGCGAGGGTGTCCTGCCAGCTGGTGGAGAAGTGGGTGAGGAGCAGGTCGGTGACGGCTCCGGGCTGCTCGACGGGGGCGAGGTGCGAGGCGCCGGGGACGAGGGCGAGCCGGGCGTCCGGAATGCCCGCCACCAGGGTGCGGGCCTCGGCCGGCCCGGTGACATGGTCCTCGGCGCCGACCAGGACGAGAGTCGGGACGCTGATGCGGCCGAGTTCGGGACGGATGTCGAAGGCGGCGAGAGCTTCACACGCCGCGATGTAGCAGCCGGGGTCGGTGGTGCGGACCATCTGGACGGCCCACTCGACGATGGCGGGCTGGGCGGCGGCGAAGCCGGGGGTGAACCACTGGTCCGGTGCGCTGCGGGCCATCGGCTCCAGGCCGTTGGTGCGGACGATCACGCCGCGCTGGCGGAACTCGTCCGCGCTGCCGAACCGGGGCGAGGCGGCGACCAGGGCCAGCGCGGCGACCCGGTGCGGGTGGCGCAGTGCGAGGTCGGCGCCGATCGCACCGCCGATGGAGCAGCCGGCGTACCCGAAGCGCTGGACGCCGAGGCTGTCGAGGGTGGCCAGCAGCCGGTCGGACAGTTCACCGACGGCGGTGGCGGGGTGGGCCGGGGCACCGCCGTGGCCGGGCAGGTCGAAGCGGAAGACCCGCCAGTGCTGGGTGAGCTCCGGTATCTGGCGGTCCCACATGTGCCATGTGGTACCCAGTGAGGGACCCAAGATCAGGACAGGAGCGTCTTCTGGCCCGTCAAAGCGGTATTGCAGGGTGTTCACTGGCGTTTCACTCACCCGCCTGACCCTCTCATCTGTCACGAGATGTCACATCGCCGGGGTGGACCTGGCGGGCCTTGCCCCTCTCCGGCAGTGCCGGACCTGCCGACGAGAGCCCAGGTATACCTTCTCCGGCATGTACTCGTGGCCGTGTCGGCAGTGGGCCCTCCGGGCGCGTGCCTCCTTCAGTCGCTACGAGCAACGCTTTCCTCTTTGATCACGACCTCCAGGCGGTTCGGGCTGCAGCATCGAGTGTGGTGGCACGGACGAGGCTCGGCGTGACTCACCTGGAAACCTTCCGGAATCCTGCCCAACAGCTGCTTGAACACCACACGGTGAACGCTTGGTCGAAGGCTTGGCCGTAGCCGCATGCTCTCCGTTGCAACCATCGGTCTAAAACCAGGAAGCGGACTCCGAATCCACCTCGCCCCAATCCTGCTGGCCATACGGCTCGCAAGTCAGGGCGGTTGCAAGTTCCGGGGGCGTGTGGCTGGTCGGGTTGTGACCGGTTGGGGTACATAACAGGGCAGGCACGGGCTTCGTGATCATTGTGGTGTCTTAAGCCTGATGATCATGAGGTGGCCCGTGCCTGCTGCTGTATGTTCTCCCGTTCCCGCCGTGCTGGTGAAGCTGGGGCCGCTGGATGCCGGTCGGATCGCTGACCTGCGCCTCTACTTCGACTCGGTGCCCGATCCGCGCTCGCGGCGGGGCCGGTGGTACTCGCTGACGTCGGTCCTGCTGGTGTGTGCCTGCGCGGTCGTCTCGGGAGCGAGGAGCATCGATGAACTCGCCGAGTGGGGCCAGCGTGCCTCTCACGCACTCCTGACAGTCATCGGGATCCGGCGCCACGTGCTCGGATGGCGGCGCACTCCGTCTCCGGCCACGATCGGCCGTGTGCTGGGGGCTGTTGACGGTGACGCCCTGGACCGGGCGGTGGGCGCCTACCTGGCCGACCGGCATCGCGCTGCCACCGAGCTCGCCCAGGCGCCGTCGCCCTCCGCGTCCGGGCGGCCGCGCGTGATCGCTGTCGACGGCAAAGCACTCAGGGGATCAGCCCGTCTCACCGCGACGCGCCGGCATCTGCTCTCCGCGGTCACTCACGGCACCGTCGTGACCCTCGCCCAGGTGGAGGTCGGCGCGAAGACGAACGAAACCACACACTTCCAACCGCTCCTGGCACCGCTGGACCTGGCCGGCACCGTCGTCACCTTCGACGCCCTGCACTCGGTCAAGGCGAACATCTCCTGGCTGGTCGAGACCAAGAATGCCCACTACATCACCGTGATCAAGACCAACCAGCCGACCACCCACCACCAGCTCGCGACCCTGCCGTGGCGGGACATTCCCGTCCAGCACACCGCCTCCGCCTCCGGGCACGGACGCCGCGAGTCCCGCTCGATCAAGACCTGCGGGATCGCGGACCAACTCGGCGGGATCGCCTTTCCCCACGCCCGCCTGGCCATCCGCGTCCACCGCCGCCGCAAGCAGACCGGCAAGCGCGAGACCCGTGAGAGTGTCTACGCGGTCACCAGCCTCGACGCCCACCAGGCCGGCCCGGCCGACCTGGCCACCGCGATCCGCGGACACTGGGGAGTGGAGAACTCCTCGCACCACATCAGGGATGTCACCTTCGCCGAGGACGCCTCCACCGTCCACGCCGGAACCACACCACGGGCCATGGCAACCCTCCGCAACCTCGCCATCGGCGTGCTGAAAACCCTCGGAGCCGACAACATCGCCAAAACCACCCGGCGATCCGCGACGAACCCCAACGAGCACTCCCCATCCTGGGCATCACCAACGATCCGGACACCTACGGAACTTGATCAAGCCCTGGACGTAACACGCCTCCGCGAGATCCACGTTGATCTCGACCACGCCGTCATGGCCGCCTACGGCTGGGACGACGTCCGGCTGGACCACGGCTTCCACACCTACCGCCAGATGCAACGCTGGACAGTGAGTCCCGCCGCCCGGGTGGAGATCCTCGACCGCCTCCTCGAAGAGAACCACCGCCGCGCCGCCTCGCAGGGCGTTGTCAGTCCCGCTGGCAACAATGGGGGCACCGAGGACGAGGAGGACGACGAGTGACCACCCCGCAGCGCAACGGCGCCCAGCCCGCAGCCGGCGCTCCTCAGGCCCACGCTTACCGTCTCGCCCTCGAACCCGACGACCGTTCCTGGACCGCCCGCGAGAACCTGGTCGACATCCTGGAGCGTGAGCTCCTCGGTCCGGCGAAGGGCCCGGACGAGATCCTGGACGGTGTCCCCGACTCGGCGTACTTGATCGGGCGGATAGCGCCCATACGGCTCACCGCCGGCTCGGACGACCCTGGCGAGACCGGTTCGGACGACGCCGCGACCGATGTGGGCGACGCTGTGGACGCCGCCGAGAGCCGGGGCGTGCCGCTCACCGCCGTCGACGACAGCAGCGCGAGCTCGGACGAGGACGAGGTCGAGGACCAGCCGCAGAAGCGTGGGCTGATGATCCCGGCGTCGATGGGGCTGCGCTTCCAGATCCCTGACGATCTCGACGAGTTCACGGTGACCGCCTCGTGGGGCACGTACGAACCGGTGAAGGAGAAGCGTGGTGAGGGCACCGAAGACCGCGGGGGCGAGGGTGCGGCCCCCGCTCCAGCTCTCCGTCGTTTCCAGCGCACGCCGCACGCTATCGCGAAGACAATCAAGGTTGCCGACCTGAAGCCGTCTCGTACGAACGAGTTTGTGCTCAAGGACAAGATCCTGCTCCGGGTCGATAGTTACGACGATGCCGAGGGTGGCTGCCGGCTGATCGAGGTGGCGCTGTGCAACGACCGGGAGACACCTCGCAAGATCCCGGTGGAGGCATGGCTGTACCAGACCAAGCTGTCGGTGTCGGCCGGTGGCGCTGAGGTATTCCTGCCGGTCAATGACGTACTCCTCGACACACGCGAGGAGCCGGACGACGAGCTGCGGCGACTGCGGCTTCAGTACCGCAACCGTCTGGAGTTCGCCCATGGTCGGACCTGCTCGGTGGACTGGAAGGTAGCCGAGGGAGCACGTAGGGCCAGCGAGGTCTGGACGACGTGGCTGCCAGTGAGCGAGACGCCGCAGACGGCCGCCGAGGAGATCGGCGCGGCCCTGCTGGACATGCGCAAGCTGCAGGAGGCGTCGACCGACGAGCTGCGTACGGGCCTTGAGCCAATCGTCGCGGGCTATACGGCCTGGCTGGACGGCGAGGAGCAGAGAGCCATGGCTCTTCCGGAGCATCTGCGGTCCGAGGGCTTGGACGCGGTCACCGAGGCGCGCAGAGTGCAACGCCAGCTTGAAGAGGGGCTGAAGCATCTCCTGGGGGACGAAGAGGCGTTGCGCTGCTTCCGGTTCATGAACCGGGTGATGGCTGATCAGCGTGTGCAGTCGCAGGTCGCGGAGCGGCGGGCGAGTCGGCCGGAGGAGAGCATCGACGAGGCTCGCGAGGCGATCCTCGCGGAGAAGGGGGCACTGGCGCATTCGTGGCGTACCTTCCAGCTCGCCTTCGTGCTCATGCAGTTGCCGTTGCTGTCCGACCCGGCGGCCGAGAAGCGGTCGGGGGATCTGGCCAAGGCGCAGCTGCTGTTCTTCCCGACCGGTGGTGGCAAGACGGAGGCATATCTGGGTCTGTCCGCGTACACGTTCGCGATCCGTCGCCGCCAGGGCGTCGTGGATGCCTTCGACGGTCCGCTGGACGGGCGGTCCGGAGTCGCCGTCCTCATGCGGTACACGCTGCGCCTGCTCACCGCCCAGCAGTTCCAGCGTGCCACGGCCCTGGTGTGCGCGGCGGAGATGGCGCGGCGCGATGATGTGGCGACCTGGGGAGACGAGCCGTTCCGGATCGGGCTGTGGGTCGGTACCGATGTGAGCCCGAAGCGGTATGACGAGGCTGCCGAGCAGTTGCAGAAGGCCCACGGGGGCCGCGGGTATCGGCTAACGGTGTTGCAGATCCAGCGCTGCCCGTGGTGCGGGACGCGGGTCGAGGCGCGGGATGTGCGCACGGAGCCCGCGCTGCGTCGGGTGTACGTGTACTGCGGTGACGAGCTGGCCGAGTGCCCGTTCTCTGACGGCGGTGAGGTCCCCGACGGGCTGCCGGTCCTCACGGTCGACGAGGAGATCTACCGGCTCGCGCCGGCGTTCGTCATCGCCACAGTGGACAAGTTCGCCCGTCTGGCGCGGGAGGGCGAGGCGGCCTCGCTCTTCGGGCATGTCTCGCGACGTTGCGAGCGGCACGGCTTCGTGCACCCCGACTATCAGCAGTGCGATATCAAGGACGGCAGCAAGCACCCCAAGAAGGACGGCCATCCGGCCGCTCTCGTGTACCCGGCCACCCGGCTCCGGCCCCCGGATCTGGTCATCCAGGACGAGCTTCACCTGATCACGGGAGCCCTTGGCACCACGGTGGGCCTGTTTGAGGTGGCCATCGACGTGATGACCGACTGGCGTACGAAGGACGGGCGCCCGGTTCGTCCGCTCCTTGTCGCCTCCACCGCCACCGCACGCAACGCGTCCGACCAGGTACGTGCGTTGTACGGGCGGGACGTCACTATCTTCCCGCCGCAGGTCCTGGATGCCGGGAACACCTTCTTTTCCAAGGAGATCCCGGTCTCCGAGGACAAGCCGGGTCGCCGGTACGTCGGGATCAGTACGACCGGGGTGCGCTTGACCACGGCGGAGATCCGGGTTGCCGAGGTTCTCATGGCCGGCGGGCAACTGCTTCTTGACCGCTCCGGCAGCGTGGCCGATCCGTACATGAGCCTGGTCGGCTACTTCAGCGCTACCCGTGAATTGGCCGGCATGGCACGGTATATGAGCGACGACATCCAGACCGCGCTCGCCAAGGGCCGCCCCTGGTCGAAGCTTCCCCGCCGCACGGGTACCAACTACGGGTCGCTGCACGTCGCCGAGCTGACGTCACGTGTGGCCAGCGCCGACATCACCGCGACCCTCGACCAGATGGCGGTGTCATTCGATCCAGGTTTCGACTCCACCGCGGGCAAGCGGAACCGGCGCGCATTGCGGGAGGCGAAGAAGCCTGAGCCCACGCGCGAGGTGAACCCGTACGACGTGGTACTGGCCACCTCCATGCTGCAGGTGGGGGTCGACGTGACCCGGCTGGGTCTGATGCTCGTAGTCGGCCAGCCGAAAAACACCGCCGAGTACATCCAGGCGTCTTCCCGCGTCGGCCGGGCAGCAGACAGGCCGGGCCTGGTCCTCGCGCTGGGGAACTGGGCGCGCCCCAGGGACCTCGCCCACTTCGAGCAGTTCCGCCACTACCACGAGACGTTCTACGCGCAGGTCGAGGCACTGTCCGTGACTCCCTTCTCGGTGACCTCGCTGGAACGCGGCCTGGACGGTGTGCTGGTCAGCGCGGCCAGGGTTTTGCAGGCCGCAAAGGCCGGCCCCGGCCAAGGGCTGTCCCCGGAAGACGGCGCGGCCCGGATCGAGGCCGAGCAGCACTTCGCCGGTGAGCTCATCGACGCCCTAGTACGCCGGATTGCGCGGGCCGGCGACGAGGACGCGTCCAACCGCGCCCGCCTGCGCTTGGAAAACCGCCTTGATCAGTGGGGCAAGCGTCGCAAGCACCTCGTAGAGCTGCGTAAGTCACTGGTGTACGAGAGGGTTCTGGACGACAGTCGGCACGATGCCCTGATGATGAGCGCGGAGAACGCGAAGGCGGGCCTTGACACACGGGACGCGCCGCCGTTCATCGTGGCGAACTCGATGCGTGAGGTTCAGCCGGAGATCAACTTGCTGGTGAGCCCCATCAAGGAACGACTGGTGTACCGAGCACCTGACTATGCCCCGAAGTGGCAGATGCCGGAGGAGAGTTCATGAGTGACGAGACGCGGTTCGTCTACGACGTCGCTCACGCCGTCGACCCACTGGGCGATCTGGAGCAGGAGGCGGAGAAGGCCACCAAGCACAACCGCGCCAAGGTCGGCTCAGCCCGCCCCTCCTCCCTGCTATACACCTACGGTCCCGGCGCGATCATGGACTTGCCACAGTTCACGATCATGCCCACTGGCTTGGACGAGTGGGACCGCATCTGGCAGCGGCGTGACTCCGCGCCTCCCCAGATCCACGCTCCACGGCTGCGTGACGTGGTCCGGATGATGCTGCGCTCCCCCGACGTGCAGCTGCGGCCGTATCCCTGGCAGCCGAAGAAGCACAGCCGGTCCGCCGAGGGCAACGACCTCGGCGTCCCGTCACGGGTCTTCCCACAGTGGCTACGGTGCACTGGCTGCGACATGCTCGGGTTGCTCGCCCAGTTCGACTACCGCAATACGCATCCCTTCCGCACCGACCTGGCCGTCTTCGAACATGCCAAGTGCACGGGGCGCGCGGGTGGCCGCACCCGCAAGCCGATGCGGCGCACCGCCATCCCGGCCCGTTATCTGCTGGCCTGCGTCGACGGGCACCTGGACGAGTTCCCGTACGACCTGTGGGTGCACCGCGGGCAGCCATGCAGCAAGGCAGAACTGCCCGCCCTGAAGATGGTCGACCGGACGGCCGGGAAGGGTGCCTCGGCCGTCATCCAGTGCGCATCCTGCGACTTGCGGCGCCCGATGAACGAGGCCCAGGGCGAGGCCGGCAAGGCGAAACTGCCGAAGTGTCGCGGACGTCACCCGCACCTGGACGCCTTCGAGCCCAGGGGGTGTGGCAACGACACCCGGCTGATGCTCGTCGGGGCCTCCAACCTGTGGTTCCCGGCCACCCAGTCGATCATCGTCATGCCGGAGTCCCAGGAGGAAAAGGCCAGTGACCTGGCCGACCGGGTCCGCACCGCGCTCGGCGACAAGCTCGCCAAGTACCGCGCCGACCTCGACCTGATCAGGGACCTGCTCGGGATGGACGGCGGCGTAGACGTAACCGGCCTGTCTGACCCCGACCTGGAACGAATCCTTCAGGCCGCCTCCGCACCCACCGACACTCCGGAGGAGCAGGAAGAGAAGCTCCGCGACTGGGATCCGGTCGACCTTCTCGTCCCTGAATGACGTTACTTGCTGCGCGACATCGTCGGCACCCGCGTCGAGGACCCCAAGAGCGGCCTCACCCTCGCCACCCGCGAGCGAGGCGACACCCTGCAGCCGGAGATCACCCGCGTCCTCGCGGTCGAACGTCTCCGCAAGGTGAATGCCCTGGTCGGCTTCACGCGCATTGATGACATGGACCGCGTCGGCGACCTCCCGCGCCGCCTGGCCCCACTGACCCGTACACCACGACCGGCCTGGACCGTAGCAACCGAGGATCGGGGCGAAGGCATCTTCCTCCAGCTCGACGAGAACGCAGTCGCCGCATGGGAAAAACGCGTCCTCGACACCGACATGTGGAAGTTCCACCGCGAGGCACACGTCAGAAACTTCAGACGCCGCTTCTCCGACACCGCCGACCCCGACACCCGCCTGAAGCCCCCGCGCTACTGGCTCGTCCACACATTCGCCCACATCCTGATCCGCGAACTCGCCCTCACCTGCGGCTACTCGGCGGCAAGTCTCAGCGAACGCCTCTACGCCTGGCCCGCCGCGGAGGGCCGAGACCCGTCGGCCGGGCTTCTGATCTGCACAACCGCCTCCGACAGCGACGGCACCCTCGGCGGCCTCGTCCAACTCAGCGAGCCTTCCCGCCTCCAAAGGGTCGTCGGCAGCGCGCTACGCAAGGCCGCCCGATGCTCCTCCGACCCCATCTGCTCGAAGCGCACCCCACAGGACCCCGAGGACTTCCTCCACGGTGCCGCCTGCCACTGCTGTGTCATGGCCTCGGAGACCTCCTGCGAACGCGCCAACCGTTTCCTCGACCGCCGCTTCCTCCTCGACCTGCCCGGCAGCAACCTCGGGTTCTTCCAGGTCCATGAGTGAGGCGGACGCGCCACGACGCCTTGGCCAACTCCTCACCGGGACCGAGGCCAAAGGCATAGCGGACCGGCTCGCCGACGGTGACACCCTCACCGCAGCGCTCAAGGTCGTCGCGGTCGGCCAGCGGGCAGAGATCCGACGCCTTCTGGAGGCGGTTGCCAGCGGCACCGAGCCAAGGCACCAACAGGTCCTGGCCCTGCGCGCAATCGAGGGGGCACGGGCTCTGCCGACCACTTTGTCACCGCTCTGGACCATGCCCGGACACCTCGTCCAAAGCGGGCCGCTCACCACCTCGGTGACCCGCCTCGTGGACAGCGCACGCCACGCAATCACGTGCTCAACCTTCAACTTCCAACGGACTTCAGCGCTTTGGAAGTCATTACGAGAAGCCTCACAGCGTGACGACATCGCCGTCCGCGTCTATATGGACGCCCGTGCCGCGGACGGCGTCGGACAGCAACGGTCCCCGACGACTGCAGAAGTCGCTGCGCACCTAGCGCCGGCCGAAGTCTGGCGAACCAAGCAGTTCGACGGCACATACGTCCGCAACCACGCCAAGTTCCTTGCCATCGATCACCACCTTCTCCTGGTGACCAGCGCGAACTTCTCCTGGAGCGCGGAGAACAACAACGTCGAGTTCGGCGTCCTCATCGACAACCCGAACCTCGCCGAAGCCGTCGAGCGCGAGCTGCGCGAGGCGGAGGGCGCCCTGTACGAACGGATTTCCTAACGTCTCGCAGAGCGGACTTCCGGAGCCTCCCTGTCAGAACCAGGCGTCGCCAACCAACCCGAGCTGCATGGCCAACAAGCTGCTGGCCCATCAGAACAGGCCGACCACACAGACGATGTCTGGTACCCCGACTACTCCTGGCGCACCATGCGCCACGACGGCATGCCCTGCTACGGATTCACCCGGTCCCTCTCAGGCCGGTCCCGAGTAATGCCGTCCCCGAGGCCGAGCAGCGCCTCGTCGACCACCTCGGCCAGCTCCGCCATCGCGCCGTCCTGCCGTCGGGCCGGCACCAGCCTCACCGCGCGCCGGCGAGGCCGGGGTGTCGGTGCCGTTGCCCCGACGGAGTAGCGGAAGGCCGGGGCAGTTACGGCGCCGAGCTCCACAGGTGTTTCCCGGGAGAGGGCAGCAAGAAACGGGCCCGGGCTGCAACAGCCGGTCCACAGGAGTGGACGCATACGGGCCCAGACAGCTTTGAAGCGAAGCAACATAGCCCAGGATCGCCGGTTAGCCAAACCGGCGATCCCGCGGATCATTGATGGTCCACCGCCACTACCTGCCCCTACGTCGAAAGGGACCGCCAAGACGGCTGTCAATTCCAAGCGTCGCGCGTCTGTCAGCGCTCTGCGCTGCCGCAGAGCTCCTGCGAACAGGTGCCGTGAGCACTCAAGGTCTTGTAAGGCGCGTAGCAGCGTCCCGAGTACACCCGGGCATGGAGTCGACCTTGCACCGGGGGGCTTGCTCATCGCCATCAGCCGCAGCCCGCAATGCAGGTGACCTCACTTACGTCACGTGTTGTATTAATTAATTTCCGGGTCGGCACCGTGATCCACAAGCACCGTCTCAACAACCGGAGAATCCGAATTGCACGGACAGACCAACGAGGTGCAAGGCACCCGTTATAGCCCAACGCACATCCGCGCCACCTGGGACGGAACGGGGAGCGTGCAAGACGCCTCCAGAGCGTTGGGGTTCTCTCGGGCGAAAGGCTACGACCTGGTGCGTCGCGGGGAGTTCCCCTGCCGCGTGCTACGCATCGGCCGTACAACACGCGTCGTCACCGCATCCTTGCTCCGCGTCCTGGAAAGCGGAGAGCCGGAGTACAACGGTGCCCTCGCCGGACACTGCACGCCGTCGTAGCCCGCCGTGCGCAGACGCCCCGCCGGAGTTTTCCGGCGGGCTTCGTCGTCTCAAAGGCGGCAGCAGTGCGCCCGTCCGACAGATGAGCCGGCCGGCACTTCGCTTCTGCCATTGAACGGCGGGGGCCGCCGCGCCGTCTCACTCAGAGGCGAGACACGCATCCGGTACCCCGCGTTCACCAAGCAGTGTCCTGAGCGACGAGACCGGATCCGGTGCAGCGGTGATAGCGGTGACCTCCGTATCGCTGATCCGGATGGTCGGGTCGTGCACGGGCGGCAGCAGATCCGCCAGTGCGTCCCTGAAGGCGCGTTGCCGATGGCGCCCGCCCTCGCCAGGGAACAACGGCGGCTTCGGCTTGCCGAAGCCGCCGCCGGGTTCACGCCCGGTCAGAGCCTGCGAGCGGGCCAACCATCGAGAAGCGTCGAAGCCGAGCTTCACGCCTGCCGGGTAGTACTCCAGCGTCAGAGCGCGGGCTGCGGTGAAGTGCTGCTTCTCGTCAACCTCCAGGATCTGCTGCTGCCCGTTCTCGTAGGTCAGCAGGACGTCCAGGCTCCGCCGCTCGCGAGAAGGGGCCTGCTCCGGCAGGACCAGCCCAGTGAGCGCGCCGTAGATGGCCGCGACCGTCTCCCACATGCCGACGCACTCGGTCCGCCCTGGCCGCCGCAACCAGGTCGGACAGCTCTCTGGTTCAATCTCCGCCTTGACCACGTCAGGCAGTAGGCGGGTTATGCCGTCCTGCAACTCCTTCACACCGACACCCTCTCACCTGATAAACCATCCGAGTATCGGCGACGCCTCTGACACCGACTCGCTCTCGTTGGCCCTGCCTCCGGCCTTCCAGCACGGCCAGGCAGCGCCGCCCACATACGTCCACCAGCTTCCGCGCGCGTGGTCGAATGCCGATCGCGGGTCCAGACCAGCCAGTGGGCTGGCGAGTTCTGCACGTCATCGAGCAGGGCAGCATCGTCATCTCCACTATGGAAGGGCAGGCGATATTCGGGATGTTGTCCGTGCTCGCCGGACCCCAGCGCGAGCTGATCGTGGCGAACACCACCGACGGGCTCGCCTCCGCGAGGGCCCGCGGCCGGTCCGGGAGCCCGGGCCCAAGTTCACTCCCCACCAGGCCAAGCTCGCCCAGCAGCTCTACGACGCCCGGGAGAAGACCGTCCAGCAGATCGCATACCTGTTCTGTTCGGAGTGCCCCTGGTCCTCGGCCTACGGACACCTCGACAGGAAGACTGTGCCCCGCCAGCCGAAATCGCAGATCCCGCTCGCTGAGTCCCTGACGGCTACCTTGCGTTTGGGAGCAGAGGGGAGTTCGGGGCCTGTTTTTCTGGTCTCCCCTGTTAGTTGGTGCTGGCGTTGTGCAGGTGTTCACCGAAGAATCCCACGACGATCAGGCCGCTTTGATCCGTGTCATCGAGGTAGTGCAAGCGCGGTGCAGGTGGCGCTCCGTCGCCGATGCGGATGTGTTCCAGCATTGCCGCGTATCCCGACGGGTCGATGTCCTCGGGGACCCGGAGTCTCCTGTCAGCCTTGCCGCGAGGGCTGCTGCTGGCGAACTTCCCCTCGTTCAGAATCACCTTGACTGGTGAGAGCAACGGGGATGGGCGGCTGCCGCAGTACGCCCTCAGGTTGGCGAAGTCAGGGCCCGCCCCGCGGCCGCGCGCCCTGGTCAGATTCTTATCCTCGGCGTACGTCTGGATCATCGCGAGGGCGTCTGCAAGGCGATTCCTCCAGAGCGACGCCTTTTGATGGTGCTCCAGCCGTTCGGCCTCGTCAGGGTCAGCGGTGATCACGAGCAGCGTGCAATAGTGCTTCGCTTGTTCGAGGACGCCGCAAAGGGTGGGTGCATCCAACCTCAGCTGGAGGGCCTCCGCGTCTCCCACCACAATGCCGTCCTCCTGCCGGGGTCGCAGGCGTGCGATGGCAGTGTCACGGGCGCGCAGGGCTGCGTCTCGCTCCTCCTCTGCAGCTCTGAGCAGCTCGGCGAGGCTGCCCCGCTCCTTCTCCGCCGCCCTGAGCTGAGCTTCCAACTCAGCGACCTCGGGTTCCTTCGGCAGGTGCTGCACTTCCTGCACCAATTCAGGGATCATCGATTCGAGTTTCGCTTTGAGGTCATCATGCTGGTCGATCACTTTGGCGTAGGACCTTGCCCTAGTCTCGGCCTCGCGGCGCGCGTCCCTTTCCATTTCAGCAAGGTGCTGGTACTTCGCGGTCTCCTTCCTGTATTCCTCCACGAGTGCCTTGGACAGGTTCTTAACGTTCTCGTCGAGCAACGCCAGCTCAGCATGGGCCTTGATGTTGCAGTGCTGCTCTGCTGCAGGGCCAAACGGGCTCCGCGCTATCGGGTTCATGCATCCCCCTCAACGTCTGTGTGGGGTCGATCGTATGGGCGGAGCGTGACGGCCCTGACCAGTACCGGCGAGTTACTTGTCCCCTGGTGTCTGAGTCACTGAACTCTCCGGAGTTGTCGGCTGATGCGTGAGCTTGAGTCCAGTGCCGGCAAGGCACCCGCCGCTCAGGTCTGGGCGGAGCTGAATATGACGCAGACCCCAGCGGAGGGTGCGTTCGAGATGGTCGTCGTCGGTGAAGGCGGTGTTGGCCAGCGGACCGCGCCTTAACAGCGACCAGACACCTCCACCGGTTTCAGATCTGGTGCGTAGGAGGGTAATTGGGCAATAGCGAACCAGTCGAGTTTGTTCGCGTACTCGCGCATCCCGGCGGACCGGCGGGTGTTGAGGTCGTCCCAGATCAGGACGATAGGGGCTTTGAGCTGGATGTGGGGCGCAGGACCAGGTCGCGGTAGTCGGTCCAAGCGAGGCTGTTGCGTACTGCACCCCGGTGCTTGCGGTGCTGGCGCAGCCGGTAGATTAACCGGGAGGAGTCGCCCGGCCGGTAGCAGCACATGGCGGCGATCGACCAGCGCGCCAGGACCGGCCGCGCACCCGCACCACGGGCGTGCGACGCGCCGGAACGGATCGGCGTGCGGGCCGGGCCAGCGGAAAGCGAATCGCCCGGTCGGCTGACTACATGTAGTGGGCGTAGCGGGTGGCGACAGCCTGGTCGGGCGGGCAGAAGCGCAGGACGGATTTGACCTGGTTGGCCGTGCGCAGGGTGACGGGGAGGCGCCCGTCGAGGCGGGTCTGGTTCCAGTTCATCTTGGTCAGGGCGAGGACTTCGGCGGCCAGTTCGCGGGGGTTGCGGGTGGGGGTCACGGGCCTGATGCCGATCGGGCGCGGAATGTACATGCCGGGGTAGGTTCGGTAGAACTCGATGCTGCCGGTGGCGTACAGCGCGAGTTCGCGTTCGCCGAGGGTGACGAGCAGGGGCGGTGCGTCTCCGGGACGGAAGGCTGCGGCTCCTTCGCTGCTGGTGATCCAGCTCATCTCCAGCGTGTCGATGAACCGTTCGTCCGCGGCGTCTTGAAAGCCGCCTGCCTCGTCGTCGGTGAAGGCCGAGGTCTTGTGCAGCACGATGCGCGCGGGTGCGGTGTGGTGCTCGCGCCGATAGGCGTCCAGGGCGTGGACCAGGAGGGCGTGCGCGTCGGCGCGGGCCAGGTGGGGCTGGCGGTCGGTGCGGCTGATCCTCGCCGGCCCTCCGCGCACGATCACGCCGTCCCCGCGTTCGTTGAATACCTGCGCGACGGAGGTGCTCAGAGAGCTCCCGTCGTCGCTGCGGTAGAAGGCGACACCGACGTAGCAGGTCGTGAGGTCAGCGGGACTGCGCAGGAGGCGCCACGGGACTCCACCGGCCTTGTAGTAGAGGGCGACGTGCAGGTTCCAGGCCCGGCTGGCCTCGTCCTGGCGACTGTGACCCTCGGGAGGCCGGGTGGCTTCGTCCCAGGTGCTGCGTCGGATGATCTGGATGGGCTGGCGCAGGTGCAGCAGCCGGGCTTTGAGCAGGTCGTGGAAGTTGGCGAACTGGGCCGGGGGCGGCTCGTCGAGCGCGTCCCGGGCTGGAAGCTCGTCGGCCTCCTTCGGGCCGCGGGCTGATCGGCCGGCGGTGTCGATGAGCTGCTCGGGTCTGGCGACCAGGAGGACGTCGACACGGTTCTCGTCAGCCAGGGTCCTGATCTCTTCCGCGTAAATGCTCACGGCCTTGGTCAGGGCTGCCGGCTGGCCGGCGGTCTCGATGGCGCGCAGGTCGCGGCTGCTGATCGCCCGCGTGTTGCGGTCGCTGAAGACAAGGGTGGTGTGCAGACCGCGGTCGGTGTCGCAGCCGGGGAATTCCGGGAAGAGATGCGGGTACTTCTCGTCCTTGGCCGCGATGGGTTCCCGGCAGCGCTCCAGCCATCGGCGCAGCCCGTCGAGTTGGTCCGCAGGACCGACCAGGCCGACGCGGATCGCCCTGGGCGCGTCGGCCGCGCCGAGATCGGCGGGGCCGTAGTTCGTGATCCCGAACCGTGGATCGATGTGCCGGGCCGCTCCGCCGAATTCCAGTTCTGGTTCGTCAAGGATCACCGAGCTGATCACCGGCCTCGCCTCGCACCGCTCGCCCGTCCCTGACGGGGCGTCCGCAGCCCTGCAGACCTGGCTTTGCTTCCAGGGCTTCTTCGCCGAGGAGCGCCCTCGTCGCTCTCGCCGTCCTGGAGCAGGCTGAGGAGATCCTGGGTGTCCGCATCCGCGACAGCCAGTACAGCGTCCAGACTTTCCTGGCCTCCGGCGGACGGGTCCTGGTCGTCCTCGGGTGCGGCCCCGGACGGCGCCGGCCCCCACAACAGGTCGTCGACACCGCGCTCGACCGTCATGGTGGCCAGCTCGCCGAACTGGACGGGCCGTGCGTCCGTGAACAAGTCGGCTTCCTGGCGCAGGTAGTTGGCCCACATGCGGGTCCAGCCTCGGACCGCCGGATGTCGGTCGAGACGTTTGATCCCCGCCAGGAGCCGGTCGGCGAAAGGGTATTCGGTGTACCCGTCGGTGGTGAAGCAGTAGTCCGGTTCCAGCTGGCAGTACCAGACACCGTCCAGGCGCCGGAATCTCGTGCGCAGTGCCGCGTGGTGGTAGTAGCCGACGCGCTGTGGGTCGGACTTCGAGGTGTGTGGACCGAACACGGTCCGGCCGCGTGAGCCGGGTCCCTTGCCCGCCTTGCGAGGCCCCAGGTGCGAGGTCGCGCGAAAGTGCATGTGCTTGCGGTCCTTGTGCCACCGCAGTTCCGGATAGGAGCCCTGAACCGTCCGGGAGAGCAGGTCAGCGAAGCGGTGCTGGGTGTCGAGGTCGTCGCTGTCCGCCCACTCTCTGGTCTCGTGCCGCTCGGGATCTCCGTCGCAGAGCACCCGCAAAGGCGAGTCCCGCAGGTCGTGGAACGACAGGACCAGGTTGTCCCGCAGGATCCAGCCGGACTCACGCCGGCCCTGCGTCTCCAGTGCGCCACCGGCCGCGCGGTAGTCAGTGAAGGCCGTCGGGGCCAGATGCACGGTCGGCGGCATCTCGATGACGGGCAGCAGGTTCGTGGTCAGCACTTCGGTGATCGACGCGGGCCGCAGGTACAGGCCCGTCGTCCGCGGCATCGCCAAGCGCAGCAGTGCCTGGGCGGCGTCCCGGTCGAAGCGCTGGGTGTGCTTGTCGATGTCCACGCGGCGGGCAGCACGGCTGACCGCGTCCGGGAACGCCGCCTTGACCTCCACCCACCACGCCTCATGACTCCCGGGGTGGGAAAAGACCAGGATGACCGGCGAGTTGCCGGACAGCCAGTGATCAAGATCGCGCTGGTCGCAGAGGTAGTGGAAGCCGTCGTCCGTCTCGCCAGAGAAGCGTCGGTCCTGCGCTTTGCTCTGGACCAGCAGGGTCAGGTTCAGCACGGCACGGCTGTCGGGGTCGACCAGATCGATGTGTCCGTCGATGCCGTGATCGACGCGCCGGGGATGGAAGAGGTGGCCCATCTCCAGGCAGCGTCGTTCGATCAGGGCGATGCCTTTCTCACCGATGAATGTCTGGCGCGTCACGGTCTTGCGATCAGCCATGGCCCCACCCTCCTTGCTGAACACGACCCGTCGACGAGGAGCCGACCGAGGTGCCCATTCAGGGTATGCGGCACCACTGACAGTCAGGCCCGACAACGTCCCCGGAGGCTGCCTTTGATGGAGGTCGAACAGCGGGGGCTGCCATAGGGCCGGGCCGCCGCCCTGGTACGTCCGGTCCCCTGGGGAAGGCCACCGACGAATCGGCACCCGACCGCCACTTCTGCACGGGCCGGAAGCGGACGAATGCTCGTCGCACCTAGGGTGCTCCCATGCTTGACGACGTGACCATTCAGAAGGCCACAGCCGCTCTGCTCTCCGCACCCCACTCCCTCAGCCGCTCTGCTACCGCCCTGCCCACGACCGCAGGGGTGTACGCCTGGTGGGCGCCGCCCGAGGTCCTGGCTTCCTTCCCCGGACCGGTTAACTCGGGCGATGCCGGACGCCGACTGCTCTACCTGGGCAGGGCCAGCCGACTGCGGTCCCGCGTCGTGTCAAACCACCTGAGGGACTCCGGACGGTCCACCCTGCGCCGGACCCTGGCCGGACTCCTATTGCCAACCGAGGGCTATCGCACTACCTGGACCGACCGCGTCGTCCTGCTCCCCAAGGACGAGCAGCGCCTCACCCACTGGATGCACGAACACCTCACCCTCACCTGGAGTGAGCACGCCGACCCCGTCCCAGTGGAGAAGGAACTGATCTCCAATCTGCACCCACCACTAAATGTCGACGGAGCGGAGCATGGTGCCACCCGGGACAGCGTCAAACAGGCACGAGCCTTCTACTACGCCAGTGCCGGCCCGCGTCCGGACAAGTAGCCGGCATTCGCTAATCGGCCCTCGGCGGCCTCGTCGACGCTCCTCTGCCACCGCATTGCCCTCAGCTCATCGCAACCTGCCCTGCCGGCCCTGATACATCCAGGCGATGACGTCGAACACACGCAGGACGCCGATGTCCTCACCGATAGCCGCCTTGTCTCGGAGACGGACCAACTGATTGTGGAGGGCGCCGTTGTCCGCCCGCAGGGCCGCAGCCAGCGCGGCCCAGAAGGAGTGGTCCTTCTTCGGCCGCTCGAAGAGTTGCTTGATGCGGACGTCGTAGATGGGGATCAGGTGGGGACGCTTGCGGGCCAGCAATTTGCCTGCGACAACCGGGCCGCTGCCGTCGGGCTTGCTGGGGTGCTGCTTGCTGCCGGCCAGGCGTTCCCACAACTCCCACGCGGGTCCGCCCTCCGCTATAAGCGCATCGCTTCCAGGATTCTCCAAACGTGCGTCACGAGGGATGAGCGACAGCAGGCGCGCCCAGTGCCCGTCGGGGTCGGTAAGCAAGTTAATTGCCCCGTGCGGCTCGAGGGAGACACTGAGCGTGGTGATGGCCACCAGGTCGTTGCTGTCGAAGCGGTCCGCGACGTGCTGGGCGTCCCCGCCCCCGCCTACGCGCTCAAAGTGCGCACCGGAATAGAACAGGTCACCGCGTGAGCGTCGTCGGGTGAAGTACTCGACCAGCAGGCGCACGCCCTTCTCCTCGTCCCAGTAGATCTCTGGGATCTTCAGTTCGATCACCGAGCAGCCCCCCAACTACCTTGCGACCACTGATGTGTCGGTGGACGGTACACCAGATGAAACCAGACGGCGGCTCAGACGGAAGTGGCAGCCAAAACGAGTAGGACGCGGGGCCAGCGCTGCAACAGCCGGTCACATGAGTGGGCGCAGACAGCTTCGAAGCGGAGCAACATAGCGCAGGATCGCCTGTTAGCCAAACCGGCGATCCCGCGGATCATTGATGGTCCACCGCCACTATCTGCCCGTACGTCGAAAGGGACCCTCAAGACGGCCATCAATTCAACGCGTCACGCTGGGGTTGTTGCGGCACTTGGGCAATCTCACGGGGCCAGACTCCTGCGAGCGAATCGCAGACACTCCACCAGGATTGGGCACATGACCTACGTCATCTCCGCTTCTGAGACCGCGTCCCACGGTACGAGGCGTCGGCCCGTGCCGTGGGACGCATCCAGCGGCCGGTTACGGGGTGAGCCGGTTTGGCCCGCGGAAGAGGAAGCTGGCCTCGCGGATGGACTCCAGGCCGAGCATCACCATCAGCACCCGTCCGAGGCCCATGCCCAGGCCGCCGTGCGGCGGGCACCCGTACCGGAACGCGTTCAGGTAGTCCTGCATCGGCTCGGGGCTCATGCCCTTCTCGGCGGCCTGCTTCAGCAGCACGTCGTAGCGGTGCTCGCGCTGCGCGCCGGTGGTGACCTCCAGCCCCTTCCACAGCATGTCGAAGCTCAGGGTCACGCTCGGGTCGTCGACCGGCCGCATGTGGTAAAAGGGCCGGATACTCACCGGATAGTGCGTGATGAACACGAACTCGTGCCCCGTGGCCTCCTGGATATGGGCGCTGATGCTCCGCTCGCCCTCCGGGTCCAGGTCCTCCTTGATCCCCTCCGGGTCCCAGCCGCCCTTGCGCAGGATGTCGTGCGCCTCGGCCATGGTGATGCGGGGGAACGGCGTCTCGGGGACAGTGATCTCCACGCCGAACTGTTCCCGGACGGCCTCGCCGTGGGCGTCGGCGACCTTGGCGATCGCGTGGGCGAGCATCCGCTCCTCGAACACCATGACGTCCTCGACACCGTCGATCCACGCCAGCTCGACGTCGACGCCAGTGAACTCGGTGGCGTGCCGGGAGGTGAACGACGGCTCGGCACGGAAAACGGGGCCGATCTCGAAGACCTTGTCGATCCCGGCCGCGATCGCCATCTGCTTGTAGAACTGGGGCGACTGCGCCAGGTAGGCGCTGCGGCCGAAGTAGCCGAGCTTGAAGACTTCAGCGCCGGACTCCGAGGCGGTGCCCATGAGCTTGGGGGTGTGCGTCTCGGTGGCGCCCTGCGCGTAGGCGTACCCGCGCATCCCCTGCTCCAGGGTGGTCTGCACGGCGAACATCAGCTGGGTGGCGGGACGGCGGCGCACGTCCAGGAAGCGCCAGTCCAGCCGGTGCTCGATCCCGGTGTGCTCGTCGATCGGCAGCGGTGTGGCGGCCTGGTTCAGCACCTGGATCGTCTCAGGGACGAGTTCGAGGCCGCCGAGCTTGACCTGGGCGGCGTCCACGACGCGGCCGGTGATCTTGACGGCGGACTCGGGGGTGAGGGCTTCGAGCTGGGCCTCCAGCGGCCCGCTGTCACGCCTGTGGGTGACTTGCACCAGACCGGTGCTGTCCCGTACGACGACGAACTGCATATTGCTCTGCAGGCGAAGGGTGTTTACCCATCCGCAGACGGTTACGGTACGGCCGACGTGTTCTCGCAGGTCGGAGACGTGTACGCGGCTTTGGATCATTGCGGTCCTCCGAAGGACATCGTCATGATCCCTTGGGAGTGCGGGCGAGAAGGGCAACTCGCGGTACCACCGCACTTTCGCCGCCACCTGCCGGTGGCAGCCTCATTCGGGCCCGGTGACGGGGGCCGGCCGGCGGGGCATTGGGACACCCCGGGGCGCCGTTTCTCCCCGCGCTCGGGAGGGTCTTCACCTCGGGGTGCGAGACCGCCTTCACAGCTTCCGGCGGCTCTCTCGGCTCGCGAGATCCCTGGCTACTCGTCTCCGTCAACGCGTTGCCCGGAAGGATATGGATCTCACGGGTGCCGCCGCAACCAAGAACTGCGAACCCCGCAATGGGAACTGGCTCTGTCTCGGGGAAGTCCAGTGAGCATCCACCCCCAAAAGGAGCGGCACCGAAGATGCAGTGGATCTCGATCTATTTGACCACCGGCGTGATCTTTCCCGTCCACCGTCACAGCCGCGGAGCCCCGCGCTCACTGAGCAGAAACGTCAGAAGCGCCCTGGTCATCTTCGCCACCCCTCACGCCTCACCAAGAATCCCGTAAGGCGTGCGTCACGTGCGTCCCTCCGACACCCTCGCCGCAGCCGCCCGTCGCTGCACCGCACGGGCATAGGCCGCTGGCCTCGGAGCATACGCAACATAGCCTGCAGCGACTCCTGCGACCACGAATCCGATCAACCAACCACGACTCTATGGAGGCCAACCACCTGGGCCAGTACGCACCCCTGCGGTCACTCATGGGCAGAATCCGCAAGTTGGTTGACAAGACCATTCTTCTCCATGGCCGCGTGGACACCGCTTCTACGCTGGCGCTCATGCGCGAAGTCGAATACCGGAGCAGTGGCGTTCCGCTGGAAGAATATGAACTCACCCGCAGGGACCACCGCTGTCAGAAGCAGAGCGAGGAGGTCAGCGAGTCGGTTCGGCGTCAGGTCGAGGAGGACAACGCCAAATGCCGGGCAGACCCGGCGAGGGCGGAGCGTCGCCGCCAGGCGTTCGAGAATGTCGCGAAGCTGATGCAGTCCTTCAAGAAGGCAGACCACGAGATCATGCGGTGGCGTGTCCGGTTGTACTGCGGCCACATCATCGAGACCGAGGCGCACTACACGTACACCGACCCCATCTCCTCCGGGTCATACGGCAGGCGATGCTCTGAGTGCGGGGAAGACCGGCAAACAATCGTGGCCTTCGAACCAATCGGACTGCGTTGCGAGCCACCGGAAGCAACAGAACCTCCACCTCCGCCGCCCCCGAAGAAGCCGACACGAGCCGACCTCGAACGACGCGTTAAGACCCTGGAGAAGGAGAACGAACGCCTGCGCGCGAAGCTCAGTGGCTGAAAGTTGCGACCGAAGAGACCGGGCTGACTCGCCGGCAGCTCACGGAGGCCGAGCTGACGGCAACGGCGAAGATCGCCGCCCGCACGGGCACCCAGTTCGCCCGTACAGTGGCGGCTCATCGCTCCCTTCGGCAGAGACTCCACCGCGCACCGGTCAGTGTTGCGCGCCATCGCCGCGTAGACACGGTCGACTTCAGCCCCCGCTCGTTCGAGCGAATTGTTTCGAACCACCCGTCGCTGACAAACGGAACTGACAACATGCCGCGGTGGTACGTCAACCTCGAGTCGAAGGCGGGTCATTGAAACGACGGGTCAATGAGCGGCAGCTCTCGGTGTTGCAGTGGGTGGGAGCCGGGTGCCCTGGCGGCGTCTGGGAGACCAGCTCCTACAAAGACCACTTGCCAGGCACTGCAGAACCGGGGCCTGGTCACGATCTCCCGGAAGGGCGGGCAGTGGAGTGTCGCGCTGACAAGCGTCGGCCAGCACTATCTGGCGCACGGCACGTACCCTCTCCACGGTTCGCGCTCGCAGAAGACCCATGCCGCCACTCCGCAACCCCCGTCTAACCGCGCGCAGGAAACTCCGGCCTCCGTGCGAAAGCCAAGCTCTCCCCCGCAGCCTCGCGTGACGTTCACGGAGCAGCTGCTGCATGAGCTCGCGGAGGCGGGCGGCCGGATCGTCAAGAACGGAAGCGGGCCGGATTCCGTAAACTGGCCGTCCCGTATCGCCGCTGCTCGCAGGTCCGGAAGGATCCCGGAGACGAAGGAGCTGTATGGGGGCTGGTGCCGTGGCGGGTACGAGATCAAGCTCGTCGACATCCCCGCTTGGCGTCTTGCCGTCCTCGAACCCGTCCCCGTGCCCTCGCGGCTCGTGCGGCCGCATCCCGTGGTCCGGGCCATGCAGAACGAACGTCAGCCGCTGGGCCTGACCAAGCCTGTCCAAGGGCGTGCTCTCCGACTCATCCAGGCGCTGATCGCCGCCGCCGAGAACGACGGACACTCCAGTTCGGCAGGACAGACTGGCTTCGCACCCCCGTCTCATCGCCGGCGCAGGGCATCTCCCCACTTCACCATCACCGCGCAGGGACAGACCGTGGGGTTCCTCGTCCTCCAGGAGCAGGACCGAACGGAGCACGTCGCCACCGAGAAGGAACTCACCGAGGCGAAGAAGTACTCCTGGGTCAGGATCCCCCGCTTCGACTACACCCCGTCCGAGCGTCTCCGCTTCGTCCTTAGCGGTGGCCAACCGCACCGGGCGAGCGAATGGGCCGACACTCTCGGACGCTCCCTCGAAGAGCAGCTCGCCGAGATCGCGCAGGAGGTCGCCCTCCGCGGCGAAGCCGCAGAACGCAGACGTCTCGACGAGATCGAAGCGGCACGCCAGAAGCGCGTCCGCTGGGAAGCTGCCATGGAGGGGGCTCGCGTCCGGTACGCGGAGGCGTACCGCGTCAGGCACCTCGAAGCCCAGGAGGCGGCATGGCGCTACGCCACCCGACTGACCGAATATGTGAGCGCCGTGCGCACGCGAATCGAGGCCATGCCGCCGGGGAAGGCGAGAACCGAAGCCGAAGCATGGATCAGCTGGGCAGCGGACACCGTGGAGCGTCTCGACCCCCTGGAAACTCCGCCCCAGTTGCCCAACATCCCCGAGCCGCGAGCCGACGAACTGAAGCCCTTCCTCGGGCACTGGAGCCCCTACGGCCCCTGACGCGCCACCCGCCCGACGGCCCTCCCAGCGTCACAGCCAATTGCAGCACGAGGCGTTCAGCAACGGCTACTTCACATCACCGTGAGACCAGGCGCATAGCTGGACCCACGGTGACCGCACCACAGTTCATCAGGGCCGGCAGGACGGCCGGACGCTGAGCAGCTCGGTCCGCAGCACGGGCGTGCCGTCGACAGGCTTCGGGTCCTGCGAAGTTGGCTCGATGCCGCCAGCAGCGATCTTGTCGAGCGTCTTCAGGCCGGCGGCACCGACAGTGCCGAACACCGTGTAGTTCGGTCGCAGCGCGGAGTTGCCGTAGACGACGAAGAACTGCGAACCGTTCGTGTTCGGCCCGGCGTTGGCCATCGCCAGCAAACCGCGCCCGTAAAGGCGACGGACGCCGGTCGGATCGCTCGGTGCCGGCGGCAGGTCCACCGGCAGCTCGTCCTTGTACTCGTACCCCGGCCCACCCTCGCCAGTGCCGGTCGGGTCGCCACACTGCAAGACCTTCAGCGTCGGATACGCCGTCAGCCGATGGCACACAGTACGGTCGTAGAACCGGTGCCGCGCCAGGTGCACGAAGCTCTGGACCGTGCACGGCGCCTTCGCCCGGTCCAGACTCAGCGGGAGCGGTCCCTGGCTGGTCCGGACAGCCATATCGACCGTGCCGTGACTGGGGGTGTGCCGCGGGTCGGGCGGCAGCGGAACCGGCCGCGCCGCCGGCTCGTCCGGGGTCTGGGTGTACTGGCAAGGACCGTGCGTGGTTCGCGGCGGGGCATCGTAAGCGGAGGCGGTGGTGCTGCCCCCGGACACGACCAACGCTGCTGCCGCCAATGCGGTCATGAGAGTTCGGTTCATCCTGCACACCCTCCAAAAGATCGCCAGATTTCGGAGCGGTCGCAGCCTAAAGCGCGGCCCGGCGGGCGAGAACCCGCCCGCAAGCCATATCCGCCTCCCAGCCTTCGGCCCGCGGCCGCAGGCCACTTCGTTCGGATGCGGCACAGCGTCGGCTGGCCGATCAGGGCGTCCACCCGGTGCACGACGGATGCTCCCCGAACCCGGTCGAGCGGCCTCCCCAGTCCACGCAGAGGCCCCCACCGAACGCTGCCGTGCGCATGAGGTGATCTCACCGGGATGCCGCTGTCGAGACTGACGGTGCCGCTGCCGTCATCTCGGGTCACTCCGGGGGAAGGCGTCGCCGGTCGGCCAGCGTTCCGGCAGACCGAGAGCGGTGTGGACGGAGCGAATCGCGGGCTGGCGCTCGACCTGGATCCCAGCCAGTTGCGCGGTTGCCCAGGTAGGGAAGATGGGGGCAGGAAGCGAGGCGGGATCCGGGCTTTGCCAGAGAACGGGAGTGTTTTTCGTCCAGGTCCAGGGTGCTGGGTTGTTCACGATGAGCACCCCGCTGACACGGCTGTGGGCATGGTCGTAGGTGGCAGTCCAGTAGCCATCGGGCTTTCGGCTGAAGGTCGATCCGCTGTCGTAGGCGTACTCAACCGTACTCCCGTACAGCGCTCTCTCGATGTCCTCATCTTCGGGGAAATCGGCTGCATGGCCTACCGCCACGATGAATGGCAGCTCCAGGTCACCATACCTCCCACCCTTGTGTGTGACGGCGTCGAGCACTCGCTCCGATCCGTCCTCGACCACCCATGCCGAGGGGTAGACGCCGATTGTCCTGCTGGATGGATTGCCACGTTTGCCTGGGCTGCGGGGGATCGCTTGAAACGTGAGGCACCAGCCAGCCTCTTGCCAAGTGTGACTGGGAAGCGGCACCTTGTGCTCATGGTCGGCGATGACCTGGTCGGGGTCCAAGCTTGCAAGCCATCGCGTGAGCCCGGACTTCAGCCGTCTCTGCGGCGGCGTTGCCGTACCGGCGCTGTGGAGTTCGCACGATACGAAGAAGTTCGGACTCGGCAAGCGATCGATGGCATCGCTCAACTGCGGCGGGAGCGAGTAAGACCCAGCGTCGCGCTTCTGAGCCTTCCAGATCGCCTCGACGACGAACTGCTCGTTACCGCGCGTAACCAGGAAGTCGGGCTTATAGCCACCTGTTCCCGTTTGCCGCTCAACCTCCACGCTGCAACCGGAACCGAGCAACATCTCGTGCAGGTACAACTCCCACAGCGCAGAGTAGACGTTCGTGTCGGAGTTTCGGTCCCGCAGTCGGCTGAGCAGGCCGGGTTGAGCCTGGTCAGGGAAGCGCGCCCACCATTCGTTGATCACATCCCGAACCTGGTCCCAGAATGGACCGGCGACCCTCTCGAAGAACTCGGCCTGTGGCTCGCCCGCCCGCTTCGGCGCCGCATCCGTCCGATTCCGGCTCGCGTATACACCCATGACAGACGATCGTAGGTCGCTCAGCGGGCCATTCTCATTCCATTTCCACTGCGCCCCGACGACCGCAGGGCTCAACCGAGTCAGCCGTTCTCACCCCTTCCGGGCCCCTGTTGAAGTGGCCGACCCGAGGAGTGCCCACAGGCCGGTTTGGCCTCCACCGGGGGCACAGAGTCAGGCCCGTCCCGGCGAGGCAGCCGTTAATCAAGGCGGGAAGGCGACGCGTCCCGAGCTTGCCGCTTGAGATCGGCCGGTACCGGCAGCGGCTCGGAAAGCGCCGTCAAGCCCGCCACGCCCAGAGCGGTCTCGTCGAGATCACTGGAGCCATCCAGCTGTCGCCAATGGAAAAGGAGGCTGTCCTCGGCCACCGTGCAGCGCATCGACGGGACGATCTCATCAAGCAAGGGGAGGAGACGGGCGCAGGTCTTCGGGACGTTCACGCCGTCGATGCCCACGAGTACGTACAGGCGGTCTGTGTCGATCGTCAGTTCCACCGACATGGGACGGTTCACCGCCCTAGCCGCCTCCGCCGCCCAGCCCAGGGCTTCCCTCAGCGCGCCGGCCTCCACAGCGGTCAGCGCCAGGACGCCGCGCTGGCCCGTGCCGTCGGACAGCCGGACGAGTGCCGTTTCCGCCGTCTGAGCCCACCATGCGGCCAGGAGGCCCCGCAGGTCCGCGGGGTGCTCCGCCGTCGCGGCGCGGAGTGCCGCCGCGGCCGCGAGACGCGTGGACACATCCGCTGCACCGGCAGCGACGCTCCGCAGTGCGGTGCGCAGGGAGGAGTCGTCGCTGTAACGGACCTGGGTCAGGCACTGGGTGTAGAAGCGGGTCAGGTCGTCGAGGGTGTCCTGGGGAAGGTCTCCCACCAGTGTCTGTGTTCGGTGCGCCCAGGCGCGGAAGCCCTCCGGGTCTGTGGACGCCAGGAGGTCCAGGCCCAGGACACCGTCGCGTGCGCAGTTCAGGCGCTCCTTCGCCGGCAAGTGGGGTGCCTGGTAGAGCTGTTGGCGCAGAACGCCGCGCAGGACACGGGTCTCCTCCGCGGACCACGTACCGGTGCTACCGGAAGCGTGGGCGTGCAGTAGGGCGAGGAACTCTTGTGCGGCGCGCTGCTTGGCCGTGGTCTTGCCTCCCATGACTGGGGTGCCCGCCCAGCGGATGTTCTCCTCGCCGCAGGTGAGGACGAGCTCGCAGTACCGCTCCTCGGCGTGGTCCTCACCGCGGACGTAGAACTCCGGCTCGTGCAGGCGGAAACCGAAGCGGCTGCACACGTTCTGCAGCTGCGTCATCGGGTCGAGGCCCTGGTCCAAAGTGGTGAGCCACGTGTGCAACACGTACGGGCGCCGGGTGAGGAGCCGCGCGCCGAGCTGCCGCCAGGCGACGGCCAGCACGGCCTGGGCGGCGCCCTCTCCGGGATCGGAGCGCCGGTTGCGGCGTTCACCGGTGCCGATGAGCATGGCTGGCGTCAGGCGGAGTTCCTCACCGAGACGGCCGCACTCCGCGTTGCCGACCGAACCGATCCGTGCTTCCTCGGCAGCGGGCCGCAGTCCCCGGGACGCCGCCTCGCGCGCCCTCTCGTAGGCCATGAGGGCCCGGGCCACGTGCGAACCCGCGTGCGCCAGCAGGGAGTTGCTCCGCTGGTGGGCCCTCTCGACTAGGCCAGGGTTCTCATAGGCCCAGGATTTGTGGGTGAGGGCCTGGGCCAGCCATGGCTCGGACGTTCTCGCCAGGCCGAATCCCTGCCGAAGGTCGCATATCGCCTTCCCGTGGCCCGGCTCGTCGACCTCGTAGCACGAGGGGCCGACGGGGGCGGGGGCACGCCGGGGCGCCGGTACGGCGGAGGCAGCCGCAGGATCGTAACGGATCAAAAAGGCGTGGGCCGCGGCCTGGCGCGCGGCCTTCTTCGAACCGCCGGTCGCACTCGCCGTACGCCCGTCGTCCACGTGGAGCGTGGCGGTGAACGTCCTGTCGTGGTCCGGGCCCTCAGTGTCGTACGACCACCGCATGCCGCGGACGTACGGCCGCTCCTGGACAAGCGTGATCCAATCGCGCTGCGGGACGCCGGCCCCCGCACCCCGTCCCGCGTCCATGGTCTTCGCCGCGACCAGCCTGCGCGCCGGCTCATCCGCGCCGATCAGGACGAGAGCCCCTACGACCTGCAGAGCCAACGTCTCGGCAACGCTCACCGTCTCACTCTGCGCTTGCCCGCGCCCCAGGTGAGCGAAGCCAGCAGCCGCCGCCCAGGCTCCGAGCTGCCGCACTGCTTCCTTGCGATGGTGGGCCAGGCGAGCCGACTGCGTGCCCTCGTCCTTGTCCTGGACTTTCGGATCCCCCGCGAGGGCGTCCAGGACCAGGAGGTCCAGCCACGCCCCGCCCAGCGAACCAAGCATGTTCAGGGTGTGCAGCGTGAGCAGGCCCGCAGGGCCATGCACGTCCTCATAGACGTAACTCGCGTGCAGGGTCGCGATCCGCAGCCACCGCGCGTGCGCGGGATCGTCAGCCACGCTCAGACCGGCCGCCGCGAGATCCCCTTCCAGCACGGCGCCCAAGTCGATAACGTCGAACGGCGCCCCGGGGTCCGTCAACAGCGGACGTACAACGTCCATCGGCTCCAGCCCCACCCGCTCGACGACGGACGTCGTCGAAGTCACGGACCCGGCCCGCCGCTGCGGCTTCCCTGTGATCGGCTGCTGCCGAGGAGACCGGCGGGCCTGCACAGCGATGGCACTGCGCTGCACCGGCAGCGACGCCCCCAGTTCCCTGGCCAGTTCCTGCTGCAGCCACCACGGCAGATCCCGCCACGCATCCGTGTGGTCCGGGAAGAAGCGCACCGCGCGGAACGAGGCAGCCGCCCGCGCCGAGTCGTTCGCCAAGGAGTAGCGCCGGCCGACAGCTCGCAGTGCATCGCGCAAGTCGGCGTGAAGCACCTTGCGCCCCGTGCCCAGGCTGTAGGTGCGGATCCGGCGGGCTGTCTCGATCGCCGTCGCCATCCTGTGCAGCGGCGTCGGCACGGAACTCGGCGCGTCACGCAGCGCGACAATTCCAACCCAGTGGTTCATCTGCGGTCCCCGTGCGTCATGCGAAGCCCTGTGTCGTCGGCACGCGGCCGGCTGCTCCAAGCCGCGCCCCGTCCAGTGGATCACGGCAGGGCAAGCCGCGACAGGCGTTTGCACAGTCGAGACCGACTTCGACTCCAGGGCAGCTTCACCGCGCTGTCCTTCCTCGGTTACCCGGTGGGCTCGGCGCTCGCGCTGACCGTGGTGGACCGCATCCCGCAGCGCACCCTGATCGCCCTATCGGCGAGCGCCATGGTGGTGGCCAGGCTCGGCTTCGCGTACTCGGACTCGGCGCCGCAGATCGTCGTCTGCGGGTTCGCGTACACGCTCCATCGCCCGGGAGGTGCGTGCCAATGGTTCACGCAGGGCGGACGGTGCCTGTGGTCAACACCCGCGGACGGCCCTATGCCCGGCCGGGAAGCACGAGGCGGCGAGCGACGCACGCGCGAGATCCCAGGTGGGTGTGGACGGATCTCTGCGATCGCCGCGCGTCGTGTCCGGGCGTGGGCGACAATCGCTCCTCCGGGCGTGGTGCCCGGCAGGCACGATGCACGGGGCGGGTCGATGGAGGACGTACGGGAGCTACTGGCCGAGTACGGTCAGTGTCACAGTGACGAGGTGTCGGCGAGGGACAGACACCGGCTCCTGGTCAACGTGGTCGCGGCCCTGATCCGGCACACCGAGGCCGAGGCGACGGTGGACTACCACTCGCCCGATGATCCGGCCGTGTTCTTCGAACTCGCCGGACGCGACTACGCGATCACCGTGACGGCTGCGTCAGGCACCGATGCGGCAGAGTCGGCCAGGGCCGCGGTGCGGGCCCTCGATCAGCGGGACCTGGGTCCTGGCGTGCGGTGGGTCCTGGTGTGTGCGAGGACTCCGGGCAGTGCGGTGGACGATGGCCTGCGCGCAGTCCTGGGCGCGCGGGGTGTACTGCTCGACCGCGACCATCTGGAGGCCGCCGTGTGCGCCCTCGCCCCGCTCGCGGCGCTGATCCGGTCGGCGTTCCGCACGCCGCGGCCTCCGTACACCCCGCTGCACGAACTCCTGCTGCAGGAGCCGGAGGAGCCTGCCCCCTCCCTGTCCTTGCCGACGCGGCCATCCGGACCGGTCACCGTGCCGACCTGGACGGAGCCGGGCATCGTGGTCTCCGTAGTCCTAGCCGGAGAGGACTGGCCGCTGCCGCCGAGCGGGCTTGCCTGGGAGTCGGCCGAGCGGGCGCTGATCACCACCGAGGCCGGGCTGGCCGAGGTCGATCTGCAGCGTGGCGGGGGGCGGTGGCGGCTACCGCTGCCCGGCGTGCATGGCGCCGCTGTCGTGCTGCCAGACGGAGCCGTGTGCGTACCGTGCGGGCCTGCGGTGGTGATGTGGCGCGACGGCGAACTGCGGGCGGTGGGCGGGGGGTTCGAGGCGAACGCAAGCCCACTTCTCGGCCCCGACGCGAGCGTGTGGGTTCTTTCCGGATCCGGGGCGACGTTCGGCGCTGGCACCGGCTCGACCCTTGCGCTCACGCGTCTGAGCGATGAGGTCGGCGATCAGCAGCGGTTCTCCATCGCCTTCGACGCGGCAGTGCGGTCGGCCGACTGGCTTGACGGACGGCGCTTCTTCCTTGCCGCCGGCGGCCACAGCACCGTCGTCGACCTCGCCGTCGGCACGAGCGTCGGCGGGCGGGAGGACTGGACGCTGACGCCGGTGTCCTACCCGGGCCATATGGCCTGCACGGGGACTGACACGGTCCTGGTTGCCGGGCGGGCCGGATCCGGTATCGGCGTGGAACTGCACACCGTCGACGCGGCGGCCCGCAAGAGCGACCCGGTGGCCGCGGTGCAGCTCGGCGAAGTGTTCGGACTCGCCCAGGCGCCAGAGGGCGGGCTCGCCTACCTGCTGGGTTCGCTGCCGACGAACGATGTCGGCGTCGTCCACCCCGTGCTGGTGAAGATCACCGGCCACGCCCCTGCCGTCTCCCCCGCGGTCGAGGAGGAACCGGCGCCGACTCCCGCTGCTGATCCGTACGCCGCGGTGCGTCAGCAGGCTTGCGGCAATCGCGGCGACTACGCCCTGGAGAAGTTCCCGATGCCGGGCGGCGAGGGCGGTATGGGGATCGTCCACGAGGCCGTGCACAAGCCGACGGGCACCGTCGTCGCCTTCAAGAAGCCAAGGTCGCTGCGCGAGCAGCTGACCGCACGGATGCTGCGCGAGATCGAGGTCGCCCAGGCCCTCGGCGGCAACCGCCACGTCATGCCGGTCCTCGACTCAAGCCCGCGGGCCGAGTGGTTCGTCATGCCGCTGGCCCAGGACACCGCCGAACGCCTCCAGCCCCAGCTGCAGCACGACAGCCAGGAACTGCGAGCCCTAGTGAACGCAGTCGCGGCCGCCCTGGCTGATGCCCACCGCCTGGACTACCTGCACCGGGACATCAAGCCCGCCAACATCCTGCGCCTCGAAGGCCGTTGGGTACTCGGAGACTGGGGCATCGTGCGCCGCCCCCGCGGCCATACGACCAACCCCAAGCGCACCGGCACCAAGATCGGCACCGCTGAGTTCGGTGCCCCCGAACTGTCCGTCGACCCCCACAACGCGACACCCTCCAGCGACATCTTCAGCCTGGGAAAGGTCATCGGTTGGCTGCTGACGGGCACCGAGCCCGAGGCGAACGTGCCCCTCCTGCCGGCTCCGGGCCCCTGGCGCAGCGTCGTGAGGCAGTGCACGTACCGGGATCCGCTCCAGCGTCCGCAGACCATCGCCGAGTTCCTCGACCTGGTCGAGCGGGAGACCTCGCCTCACATCGACTTGCCGATCGCACGGGCCCAGCAACTCGTGCCAGCCGCCCAAGAGGGGGACACCAACGCCGCCGGCCAGCTGCTCGCGCTGGCTGCCGACCACAGCGACGACTACGAGCTCTACCTGGACGTCCTGCCGAACCTGGAGGTGGAGGGCGCCGCTCCGCTCCTCCTCGCCAACCCCGAGCAGGCCCTCACACTCGTGCATGCAATGACCGGGCACGTCCAGGGCGACGGCAACAGCCAGCCTCACTGGAATGAGTCCAAGAGGGCCATCGCGTGGCTTCGCGGCGTCGCCGTCTGCGCTGCCCGGGAAGAGCAATGGGAACTGCTGGAGGAAGCGGCCCGCGGTATGTGCACCTGGGACGCGGCGTCCAACGAGTGGGACCAGCATGACGCCATCCGGGACTGGCTGCGCCGACTGCGTGGGCAGGCTGCTCAGATCCTCGCCGCCGTGTTGCGCGATCACCCCGACAGTGCGGGGCACTTCGCCGATCTGATGCGGGAGCGTACCGTGGACATGGCCATCCGTAGCGCCATCAACTCCGCGACCAGTGGCTGACCACACCCCGCTTAGCGAACAGTTTCGCGTCTGTTCTGCAGGACACGGAGCGCCCGAACATCAAGAACACCCACATACGCCCGCCATATCCGCGATACCGAGTAGGACTGGGCAACGAAGCACAGCAGTTGCCGCTACTCCTCGAAGACGGCCGGGTCCGCGGGGGCTGCGGTGGCGGTGACCTCCAGCAGCCACCGCACAGAGAGCTACGGTGTCCCCACGGCCTCACGAATCGCCTGTCGGATCCACAGGTCCACCGTCCCGTCTCGCGCCAAGTCGGAGAAGTGTCGCGCAGAGCGCGGGTAATCACGCAGAACCGCCGCTACAAGCTGGGCGGACTTCCCTGATAGGGAACGCAGCCAGGGCGCGATTTGGCCTTGTGCGTTCCATTGGTCCCATGCGGCGTCCCAGGTACACATCGTGCGGACAGCTTCGTCGAGAAGGTCCCAGTCGTCCTTGGCAGCAGAGAATTCCGCAAGGGTGTGAAGCCATATCACAGCGCGGGCTGCCTCACCGAACTGAACACGGCGTGCACCTTGGCTATAAGCGTGCTCAGCCATCGCTTTGAGGAGACGATCGCTCCCTTGGGGATTACGAGAGAGCCACGGCCCTGCTTGTTCGGCCGGAAGCCCCGTCAGCGTATGAAGATACAACTCATAGTCTTCAGGATGATCCGCGATCAACTCGAGCAAGGAAGTCACAGCCGCCGGATCGTCCGCACGCACCTCTTCCCACAGCCGCTTCGCTCGGTCGGTCGGCAGTTCCGCTGGTTCGGTAAGTTCGCGGTTTATAAGTTCGCGGAGTTCCTCGACGGTCTGCGGCCTCCGCTTCGGATCGGCATGCGTAGCGACCCGAGTGATGTTCCTCCACGGTCCTGGGTCAGGCAGGAGCTGCACGTTCGTCTGCGGATATTTGCCTGTCAATGCCCACGCAATAACACGCCCAATCCCGTAGATATCTGCGGAGGGTGTGGCCTCGTGCGCCGCGACGAAGAGTTCCGGTGCCGCGAAGCCCTCCGTGCCAATCTCGAAGCGAGTGCGTCCAGCCTTCGTGGTCTGGCCTCTCGGCCGCCTGACGATCCCCCAGTCGGCGAGAGTCCATTGACCGTCCAGCAGCAGGATATTGGAGGGCTTGACGTCGCGGTGAAGCCAGTCGTGAGTGTGAGCGATTTCCAGCACGTCCATTAGCGCCTCGACCAGACCGCGTAGCGATGCAGGATCCCTGAGGTCGTCGTGCCGACCCTCCGCGGTCGCCTGTGCCATCGGCATGACGAGCCACCCGTCTTGTGGGCTGGAGTCGAGGATGGGCATGTAGTGGGCCTGCTGGCCCAGGAGTTGGGATACCTCGATCTCTCGCCGCATCCGTGCGACGGCTGTTTCACGCTTCGAACTGCGGCGCTTGAAAGCGACTTCGGTGTCGGTCTCCTTGTGCACTGCCCGGAAAACCTGTGCTTGCCCGCCCTCCTCCATGGGGAGTCGGTCGAGGCGGTAGTCCTTACGGTCACCGCGGGCTTTAGCTCGTACCAGGTCGTAGCGACCCAGAGCAGTTCTCTTGGCAGACGTAGGCTCGGGCATTGGGGGCAGCGGGAACAGTTCGATATCGGGCGCGCTCTCCTCCGCGCGTTCCAGCGCTTTAGCGACTGCCCTCCCCAGGGCACGTGCCACAGCGGGCGCGGTGGAGTGCAGGATCTGCCGGTAGACGGTCCGTGAGCTGCCTTCGAAAGGATAGCCTTCAGGAAATCCCCGCAGCAGCGCAGCCTGCTCTACGGTGAGGTAGGGTCCGTCGGGACCGAGCAACGATGCCTGGGGGTTCTTGAGGTCGTCGGCTAAGCGGAGGATGTTGATCCCGCAAGCGCGCCAGGCTTTGACCTCATCCGGATAAGGGACATCTTCTGCCTCATCTGCGTCCAGCACGTCGACCAGCCGCGGAACAGAAGAGGTCTCGGCGCGCTCCCTCCACCTTTGACAGGCCCCTTCCCCTCTGGCACCTACGTGCCCGCGGAATCTCAATCGCATGCTCGTGTCGAGAACGCTGGAAAGGGTCGATGGCGTCAGCGCCTTAGGAGTAGGCAACGGAGGCTCAAAGGAAGCCTGCTCGTCGCGCAAGGCAACGAGAAAAGCCGCACACCATGGACTGGGAGCGCCGTAGTCCCGGGCGTCGTACACGGTCCAGTGCGTGGTGGGGTATCCCAAGCCGTCCAGGCTACCGAGCACCATGTCTCGATAGCCCTTGTGTCGGTCGTCGAAGACACTTGCGTCCGTTTCCAGGACGAACGCACGAGGCCGTTGCACGTCGACGTGCTCCAGCAACACGGGAACGTGGTCGCCTGCGTCGAGCGGCTCCTGCGTGTTACGTCCGTAGAGGAGATCCAGTGCCCCGGGGGCGAACAGGTTCGTCGGACACGTACTGAGGCCCTCGTGCCGGACGGCGGGCAGCCCTGCCCGGCGCAGGGTTGCCGCTGCGTACCGATCCGGCTCCACTGCGAGTTGAGCATCGAAGCCGGCCTGCGTCAGTCCGGCGACGGCCCCTCCGGCTCCCACGTTGAGATAGAGCGCGCGCAGGCGTGACGCACTGCTCAACATGCCTCCCCCTGCGGCTAATTCGTGGCCTGGACAGGAGTCTATGTGTGCCGAGAATTCGTCCTACCCTCGGGTGTCTTTCCCGCTCAATGCGGCTGTTGCCCCTCTTGACCGTTCTTCGGCCTCACGTCGTAACCAGGCTGGCGCCATACACCGCCGATGCGGACGGCTAAACCTCGGCCTCGGAAGCACCCCTCCAGCATCGACCCTCGCCGTTGGGGAAACGGCCGACTCTCCGCACCATCGATGGCCCCTGTACGCCGAGCAGAAGAACCAGCCCATCCACGAGCGCCTTCGCACCCTGCTCAGAGAGCAGGTCATCGCGGTTCTACGGCCACACCCGGGGCCACGGTCGCAAGGAATGGGTAGCAGGCCGCAGTACGCGACCGGATCCTCGGCCGGGCTGGCTCGCGGGGGTCCCGCAGGGCGTTTTCTGTCACTTCCCTGTCACGAGTCCCAGACGCCCCTATAACGGGGGAACGCCGGGTACCGTTCTGACCAGGTTGAAGACCTCGCGGGCGGCATATCGCTTGAGGCATCGGATGATCTCGCGTCGGGTCTTGCCCTCCTGGGTGCGGCGTTCGTAGTACGCCTGGGTGCGCGGGTCGTGGCGCAGTCGGGTGAACACGATGCGGTGCAGGGCGGCGTTCGCCTGGCGGTCGCCGCCGTGGTTGAGCCGGCGCGTGCTCCGCCGGCCCGACGAATACTCGACCGGGCTGACTCCGCAAAGGGCAGCAAAGGATGCCTCGGTGTTCAGCCGCTCGGGGTTGTCTCCCATGGTGATCAGCAGGGTGACGGCGCTGTCCGGGCCGATGCCCACCGGTACGAGCAGCTGTGGGGCATGGTGTTCGACGAGCTGGGTCAGGCGTTGGTTCAGCTCATCGATCTGCCCGGTGAGCTGTTCGATGCGTTCGGCGAGCATGCGCAACGTCATGTGGGTGGCCTGGGCCACCGCGTCCTCGTCTCCCCCACCATCGGGTGGGCCGAGGCGTGCGCAGGTGCGGAACAGCTCGGCATTGCCCAGGCTGGACAGTCGTTCCCGCAGGGCGGGGTCGGCGATGACCAGGACGGCCTTGAGCTGGTTGATCGCCTGTGTGCGGGCCTTGACCGCGGAGTCCTTGGCGAGTTTGAACATCCGGGCGCTGTGGACCGGCCCGTCGCCGGTTTTGGCCCGGGCCCGGGCGCGACCGCTGAGCACGGCCCGCGCGGCAGCCTGCGCATCGAGCGGGTCCGACTTCCCGAGCAGACGGCGGGCTGTGCGGTCGGGCCGGTTCACTTCGTACACCTGGACGTGCTGAGCCAGCAGGTAGCGGGACAGGCCCGCTCCGAAGGTGCCGGTGCCCTCCACGCCGGCCCGGCGCACCGTCCCCAGCTTGCGGGCCCAGACGAGCAGCCGACGGTAGCCGGCCGCCGTGGCCGGAAAGGACTCGGTACCCAGGACCTTCCCCAGCGGGGAGACCACGGCGGCGGTATGAGTCTCGCCGTGCGTGTCCACGCCCAGGACGACCTCGCCCGGAACGGGAGGATCCGTACTGGAGGAGGTGCTGCATTGTCTGGTCGTCATGGTGGTTCGCCTCCCGCGTGGTGACGTGCTGGGTGGATGGCACCGGCCTGGACGGGCGGTCTGAACCGTGATGGCGCCTGATCGTCGGCAAGGCCCCTATTGGGACACGCCCTGTGGCTCGGTGACAGCAGGCACCATCCCGCAACGACAGTCGACACGCCCGTGACTGGACACTTCGGTCATAGATGTCATGAGTCAGACCCTCGTCCGGGACGGCACTGCGCAACCGTCCCACTGATCCCGGTACAACAGCATGACTCGATCACTGCCGGATGGCTTCGTCCGAACCGGTGCTCAACCTGCCCTGGGCAGGCTGACAGTGAGTTGACTTCTCGCCCACTCGTGACCGGCATTGGCGGACAGCCTCGCGGCCCGCGTTACCGGCTGTCCTTCGTCGACCACGGCACGAACGGCCTCGGACCCTCTGACCGGCGCCTCAGTCTCCGGGGCCGGTCGACTCCTCGGTGGCGGCGGACTCGGAGTCTGCGGCGTGGTAGCGCCGAAGGAGCTCCTGCTCGGCGTCCCGGTGCGGGAACATGAAGAAGACCAGCAGCGCACCCAGCGCGATCGCGAGCAGGCCAGCGGTGTAGGCCCAGTCGTCGCCGTGGAGGAACGACTTGCGGGCGGCCGCGACGATCTGGTCGGCGTATTTGGGGTACCGCTGGGCGGTCTGATCGGCGGAGGCGAACGACTTCGTCAGCTCGCCCTGGACCTGGTCCGACACGTTATTGCTCTTGGATGACGCGGCGATCGCCGAGCTGAACGCCGAGGCGTAGCCGGCGGTGAGCAGCGCACCCATGACGGACTGCATGATGGCTCCACCGAGGTCGCGTTGCAGGTCCGCGGTGCCCGAGGCCATTCCTGCCCGTCGAACGGGCACCGAGCCGGTCAGCGAGTGCGAGGCGGGCGTCCCGGCGAAGGCGACCCCGGTGCCGATGAACACGTAGGCAAGGCCGATCTGCCAGTAGTTGCTGCCCTCGCCCCAGAACAGCAGCATCCAGCCGAAGGCGAGGAGGAGGAACACATAACCGATCAGCAGGGTCGTGCGGGCGCCGTGCGTCTCGACCAGCTTCGCGGACCGCGGTGCCACGAGCACCGTCATCACGACGAGGGGGAGGATGGCGGCGCCGGCTTCGACGGAGTCGTACTCGAGCACGTTCTGCAGGTACTGCTGGCTGACGAAGGCCGACCCCGTCAGGGAGCCGAACACGATGATGCCGGCGCATGCAGCGACCCAGAAGGTGCGCCGGCCGGCGATGTGGAGGTCGTACAACGGGTTGGCAACCCGGTGCTGACGCCAGAAGAACGCCGCTGCGGCAGCGAGGGCGATCAGAACCAGGCCGATGACCAGGGTCCCCTGGTTGGGGACGGCGGCGAAGTTGATCGCCAGCACGAGTCCCGCGACCAGGAGGATGGAGAGGATGCCGCCGAGGTTGTCCACCGGTTCGGTCGACTCGTTGGCGTGCGCGGGGACGAACATCAGCGCCATGATCAGCGCGACCACGGCGAGGGGCAGGGTGATCAGGAATACCGACCCCCAGTAGAATTGCTGGAGCAGCGCGCCCGCGATCAGCGGCCCCAGCATGGAGATGCCGCCGCCCAGGGCCGACCACAACGCGATCGACTTCGTCCGCCCCGGCCCCGCCCACAGGGCGGTGATCAGCGCCAGGGTGGTCGGGTAGGCCATGCCGGCCGAGAGTCCCCCGATGATCCGGGCCGCCACGAGGATGGTGTCGTTCGGCGCGTAGGCGGCGAGCAGGCAGGCGGGGACGGAGAGGGCGACACCGAGGAGCAGCAGCAGCTTGCGGCCGTGACGGTCGCCGATCGCCCCCAGGTAGAGCACCGATGCGGCCAGGCCGAGGGAGTAGCCCACGGCGATCAGGTTCAGTGTGGTCTGGGACGAGTCGAACGCCTTCCCGATCGCGGGCAGGGCGACGTTGGCCACCGACAGGTTCAGGTTGGCGACCGCGGCGACGATGATCAGGGATGCCAGGACGAGCGGTGCGCGCGCCGGTGCCTCGTGCTGCACGTCGGTTTGCGGCGCGTCACTTCTCGACATGGAAACCTCCGGGACAACGTTGCGCTTCGCGAAAGTCTTGCTTGATCCGCTTCGCTGCACATCGCCCCATTGGGATGACATCACCAGGCGTCAGCAAGGGCGGTCTAGTGGGCTGACGAAAGTGTCGGAGGTGTGTCGCGAACGCTGAGATACACCGAGAAAGAGCGGGAGTCAGTGGGACTGGCTCCCGCTCTCTGCTGATGGGCGGCTGCGGTTATGGAGGTTGCTGTACTCCCCTGCCGACAGCAGGGATCGTGACCGGGCTGGGCGCTTGCCGTCCCATCCGTCGGTTTCACTGGGCCGGGCCGAGTACCTCGTCGGCGCTGCGGGGTTCTGTGCGCGGCTGCTGGTTGAGCTTGTGGCGTTCGATGGAGGAGTGCCGGTAGACGTCCTTGCGGGCCCGCATGATGTTGCCCAGGGGCGCGTGTTCCGCGGTGACCCGCCAGGGGGTGAAGGACAGTGAGTCCATCTTCTCCAGGTTTTCCGGGCTGGAGATGTCCTGCTGCGGCAGCCGCAGCTTCGCGACGGTGACGGGTGGTGAGAGTTTCTCGGGCCACTCCACGGTGGTGTCCTCCACCGGCATGCGCTCCAGGTCGGTGCAGAGCTGGACCTGGATGTCGAAGGCGTAGGGCCGCTCCTGCAGCTCGCCTTGCAGGGCCGGCCGGAAGACCTCCGCCGCCGAGGTCGGGTCGATGGTGCGCCGGACCACCGCGGCGGCGGAGGACGGGTCGGGTGTGATGCGCACCTTGGCGATGTAGTCCCCGTGCCGGACCGCGCCCATGGTCCAGTAGCTCGACAGCAGCACGTTTGCCGGAGGGGTCTTCGACAGGCGCAGGAAGGCCAGGAACTCGTCCCACGCCCAGTTGTCCTGGTCCAGGGTTCCCTTTCCGGTCACGAAATCGGTGAAGAAACGATGCGCGCCGGGTCGGCCCTGGGAGAAGTAGGCCGGCGCGTTCAGGAACAGTTCCTGGATGAACAGGTAGTGCTCGACCGTGTTGCAGAAGAAGATCGGTCCGTTGATGTTGGCGTAGTCGAATGTGCCCGTGTCCGGTTCGTCCTCCAGGAGAGTCGGGCCGGGGATGTCGAACATCTTCAGCGCCAGTCCGGTGGCCGCGCCCAGTCGCGCGTCGGCTCCGGCGTGGGGCGAGCCGTTGGAGAAGCGGATGAGCGCATCGTGGGTTCCCGGAGTCGCGTAGATTCCCTGGGCGTACTCGGGTGCAAGCCCGTCCAGGATCTCCACTTCTCCTCGGATTAGTCCGTAGCCCTTGGCGTGGGCGTCGCGCAGGGCCCGGCCGGTGCCACCGGCCTCGACCGACTCGGCGATGTACCTCTCGGTCCTCTCGATCACCGTCTGCAGGTTCTTGTCGAAATCCGGCTCAACGGTATCGACGTCAGGCGTGTAGCGGACGAACTGTGCTGCCATGGCTTCGACCTCTTCTCGAAGACCGTGATGGGCCCACGCGGGAACGAGAGCTGCCTTCAGTCCTCCAGCTCGGCGATCCAGCGCAGGGCACGCAGACCCGGCAGGAAGCAGTACTCGCCACCGCGGATGACCACGAAGCTGGGCAGGTTCCGCAGGCGACGCCGGACCGGCTTCTCCGGGATGGTGACGCTGCCGGTACCGCCGTGATTCCCGGCCACCGCGTCCTTCTCGCCGGGATAGCCGATGAAGTTGCCGTCGTTGACCCACTCGGCCTTGATGAATTCAAACTGACGTTCGATGTGAGCCCCGATGAACGCTCCGACCAGGCCGCGCTCGGCGCCGTCGTCCTCCAGCACCCCCTCGGGCAGCGGCGGCCCGTAGGTGGTGCCGCGGCGGATCAAGCGGTGCATCCGCGCGTCGCCGATGATCGTGGAATCGCGGGGGTTGACACGCCGGACGTGTGCACCGGCGGGGCACCGGAACCCTCGGTCGTCGTTCTCCTGGTACAGGAAGTTGTTGACGCGGTGCGGATCGGCCGCCAGCTCCGGATCGTCGTGCTCCGGCGCCAGCGCCAGCGGCGCCCCGCTGGGCCATCGCCCGACCATCTTCGCCGCCAGGAGTGCCTCCTCCTCGGCGCTGGAGCTGTTCGCGCGCAGGTACCGGCGCCAGGCCGCCACGTTGGTGTGGGCCTTGCGTACGGCAACGTAGGTCCCGTTGCGCCCCAGCACATCAGGGCTGGGCATGGGCGGTAGATTGCCGGTTTCGTCGGGGTAGCCGAGGATGAACTCCCCGGCCTTGATGGGGACTTCCTGAGGATTGGAGCCGGGCAGTCCGACGCCCTCGATGTTCGGATGGCTGATGCCGTCACGGAAGCCGAGGGTGGTGCGCCCCGTCGGAAGCTGTTTCACCTCCTGCTGCCAGATCACCTGGACACCGGGCGTGTCCTCGTAGGCGACGCGGGCTCGCTCCAGCTCCTTGTCCAGTTGCGCTGTATCGGAGGAGAGGGCGCTCAACGCGATGTGGATGTCGCCGGTTCCGAACGGTGCCTCCCAGTGGGCCGGTGCACTCTCGCCCACGTCGCCGATCAGTTCCGCCCGAGCGGCCATGCCCTCGCGAAACGCCCGCGGAAAGCTGTCCAGGGACTCCTGCGGTACCCCCAGGGCCTTCAGCCCCCGGTAGGTGAACGCCACAGCCACCCAGGCATCCTGGGTCCGGTCCGCGCTGGGCAGGCCCCCCGAGGTCACCGGGAGCAGCCGGCGCAGCAGAGCACGCCCTGCGTGGCGGTCGTCGACGCGCAGGAGAATGTACTTTCCCTCGTAGGGCACGGGCCTCGGACGCAGGGCCCCGCTTTGGATGTCGTCGATCTCGACGCGCACACCGGCCTCGCCGCTGCTGTCCGCGGTGTCCATGATTGCTTGTGCCTCCACATCGGTCCCTGCCTGGGCAGCTCTGCAGCGGTGGGTACGCGCCCGTCGGGACGTTTCCACGACGTTGGGCCAGTACTGGGGGTTGGCTGTCTCCGGGTTCTAGGCCGAGGCTTCCTCCAGCAGCTTCTGGAAGGCAGGCGTCGCCACCAATTCCGCGTTGGCCGGGTTGTCCAACGCCGCCCGGAACTCAGCTGTGTCCAGCACCTCCTCGAACGCCTCGTCCACTCGGTGGTCCTTCCAGATCTGCTGCATGGTCAGATCGGGACAGGAGGTGATGAAGAGCCCCGCGGGCTCCTGGTGGGCGACGAACCAATCCTTCGCCCCTGGATCGTGGATGCCAGGGAACCCTTCGCAGTGCGCGAAGATCGTTGCGAAGCGGTCCCCCATTACCGTCTTGGCGAAATCGTCGATGTAGGTGTCCCAGGAGCCGTCGAAGGAACTGCAGAACATGAACCGGGTGTCGTTGTCGAAGATCACGTGCCGCCCTTCGTGCAGGGTGCCGATCTCGCGCAGTGCCGCACGGGCCCTCTCGTCATCCTTCCCTCCGGAGAGCGTGGCGAGATCCTTACGCAGCGCATCTGCATGGCCCGGCTTGATCTCGGCGAAGATGGTGAACTCGCTGATCACCCCATCCGTCGTGCCCGGGCGCTTGGGCTGAGCCGACTGGGCTCCACCTGACGTCGCAGTCATCGTGAGATTCTCCTGCCACGGATCGGTGCGAGGGTTGCCAAGCGCCCGGACATGAGGCGCCGTCGCCCTCACCTCTCAATCCTCACTGCGGATGCGCTGCCTCGCATCTCAGCCCCTGCGTGTGCTCACCCGGGGCGGATCCCCGGGAACGTCCGGCGCTGCGAAGGCCATCCTGATCGCTTCACGATGCCCCCCACCAGGGCTGATTACGCTCCGTGCCGCGTTTCCGTCACGGTGCTGAGAAGGAAGAACAGCCTCGGGTGCTGGCTTGCAGTCTGGTTGCGGAAAGGCAGCAACGCGGGGCGGCAGGCCCATGCCGGGGTCCTCGCGTCCCGAGAAGCTCCCTGGGACAGATCCGGACAGGCGCAGGAAGATGGAGCCGGGACGTGCCGAGTACGTCGCCGTCACCCTTCTCGGGCAGCCGCTTCCGACAAGCCCTGCTCCACTGGATCGCCACCTTGACCCCACACGGAGGCAACCATGGGCAAAGTTCTCGGTGACGTGCTGGGTCTCGCGGCGGCTGTCGCGATCAGCCCGCTCCCGATCATCGCCATCATCCTCCTGCTCGCCACGCCTCGGGGGCGTCTCAACGGACTGGTGTTCACCATCGGCTGGATCCTGGGACTCTCGGCACTGGGCGCGGTAATGCTGGTGATCGCCTCCCCCGCAGGTGCCTCCTCCCGCAATCACCCGGCCACCTGGGTGGGAGCTCTCAAGCTCGCTCTGGGCCTGTTCCTCGTACTCTTCGGCGCCCGGCAATGGCACCGGCGCCCGAAGGATCCCTCGCAAGCCCAGCTGCCGAAGTGGATGAGCGCGATCGACCGCCTCACGCCGGTCAAGGTCTTCGGACTCGGGCTGGCCTTGTCCGCGCTCAACGCCAAGAACGCCCCACTGACCATCGCCGCGGGGGCCGCTATTGGCTCAGCCAGCCTGCCGGTAGGGCAGCAGATCGCATCGCTGGCGATCTTCGTCCTGATCGCCACCCTCGGCCTGCTGGCGCCACTGGGAGTCTTCCTGCTCGGGGGAGAGCGAGCAAAGACCACGCTCGGCAATTGGAAAGAATGGGCAGCCCAGCACAACACCGCCGTAATGGCGGCCCTGTTCTTCGTCATCGGGTTGAAACTGCTTGGAGACGGCATCTCCATCCTCACCTCCTGACAGGCTTACCCACGCGTGGCGGTGTGGTCCGATCGCCGACGTGCGCAGAGAAGGTCGGTGGAGACTAATTGGCCGAGTCAAGCAAGCAGGTGCCATTTCTGGATTGGGAACGGCGCTCGCCAAGGCTCCCGCGCCGCCGTCTCGGCACAGGTCACCGGGAGTGCGCGGTCAAGTGCCTGACCAGCCCGACGAGTGCGAGCACCCAGGCGGTGACGGCGATCCAGAGCAGTACCTGGCCCGGCGTCCGCAGCCAGCCGACGGCCGCGGCGTCGGCGACGGACAGGGTGGCGACGGCCGTCATGCCCATCGGGAAGACCGTCGCCCAGCGCCTCATGTCGTAGCGCAGACGCGGCCAGCGCGCCTCGGCGAAGACGAGGACGGCGTACCAGCACACGGAAAGCGCGAGCGTGACCAGAGTGAGCGCACGCAGCGCGTCGTGCAGAGCGGTGCCGCGCCAGGCGGGCACGGCCAGCAACTTCGCCCCGGCGAGCGCGGAGATCGCCAGCGTCCCGCCCGCCACCCACTGCTCGCCCGCGCCGGACCGCACCTGGCCGAGGTCGAAGCGGAGGAAGGCGATCGGGTAGAGCGCCAGCCCGAGCACGAAGCAGCCCAGTGCCGGCCAGGCGAGCCACCCGGACGGCAGCGAGAAGGCCAACGTCCCACCCAGCACGGCCAGGCCCTGCGTCGCGACACACACCAGGAACACCGTGCCCGGCAAGCCGAATGGTGGCGAGCGTCATGGGCTCCCACCCCGACCGCCTTCGACCCAGGCAGCGCCGAGCAGTCGCGGCCCAGGGCGTCAAGGAAGCTGAACGGAAAATCGAGCTTCGGGAGGGCAGGCGGCAGCATCCGGGCCGCTTGCGGACCGGATGTCGGGGCGGGGTCGATCAGGTTGGTACGGATTCGAGGGTGACCTGGTGGCCGAGGGCCTGGAGCTGGCGGACGAGGTCGCGGGTCCTGCGGGCTGGGTTGAGGTGACGCTGATGCCAGTCGGCGCCGAGTTCCTTGTAGGAGGAGGCGCCGGAGTCGTTGATCAAGTGCCAGGCGATGACGAGTATCGAGCGGGCGACGGCGACCAGGGCTTTGGCGTGTCCGCGGCGTTTGACGATGCGCCGGTAGCGGGCGCCGAGGAAGGTGTCGGTGCGGGCGGCGGCGTTGGCAGCCTCCCCGAGTGCCCCCTTGAGCCAGGGGTTGCCCTGCCCGGCCGGGCCCGCGCTGTTCTTTGCTCCGGACTGGATGGTTCTGGGACACAGCTTCGCCCAGGACACCAGGTGTTCGGGGGTGGGGAAGCGGCTCATGTCCGTGCCGATCTCGGCGAGGATGATCTGCGCGGTGGCCGGTCCGATGCCGGGGACGGCGTCAAGCCGCTCGGCCAGGACCCGAGCGTTCACCGCGTCAGCGGCCGGTTCGGTGCCAGTTCCCGCTGGACCGTCGTGTGGGGTGGTGACCGCTTCCAGGGCCTGGGCGATGAGGCGGTCGAGTTCGTCGATCTGGGCGGTGAGATGGTCAACGGTGCCCAGCAGCACCCGCAGCAGTCGTGCGTGGTGGTCCTCGAACTGCCCGGTCAGGGCTTCGGCCAGGGCCGCCTTCTTTTTGACGAGGCTGCCCCGGGCGAGTTCCGCGAGAGCGCGGGGGTTTGCGTTTGCCGGCGACCAGGGCGTCGAGCATGGCTCGTCCCGACATGCCGAACAGGTCCGAGACGACATCGGACAGCTTGATCTGCGCGTCCTGCAGGGCCTTGTCCACCCGGTGCTTGTGCCGGGTGCGTTCCTGGACGAACACGGTACGGGTCCGGGTGAAGTCCCGCAGCTGCCGGACCGGCTTGGGCGGTACGAACGAAGCACGGACCATACCGCGTTCGCCCAGCTTGGCCAGCCAGACCGCGTCCAGCTTGTCGGTCTTGGGCCTGCCGGGGACGTTCTTCACGTCGCGCGCGTTGACCAGCCAGCATTCCAGTCCCCGGGCTTCCAGCAGATAGAAGAACGGACGCCAGTACGAGCCTGTCGCCTCCATCACCACCCGCTCGACACCCTGGCAGATGAGCGCGTCGCCGAGTTCGAGGATCGCGTTCGTGGTCGAGGCGACCGTCCAGACCTTCTGGACACGGCGGCCCTCAATGTTGTCGTGCGGGACGCGCAGGCAGACCATCCCGGACGCCTTCGCGATGTCGATCGCCGCGACCCGCGCGACCGTTCCGTCGTCGTGGTCTTCTACTAACTCCTCCATGATGTGCCCCCTGTTGCAGTCGTGCGGGCGGGGCTGTCCGGGGAGCCTTGAGGGGTGGCGGAGAAGCTGATCGGCGTGCTCAAGGCGACAGTGTGCGGCCCCTCGGACGGCTCCCTCACCAGACTCCTATGCGGGCTCACAGCCCAAACATCGATCGGCGTCGGCGGACAGCCCCACACCCGATTTTCACGCCCGCGAGGCGTCATCCGCAGGTGAACGGCTGACTCCTATGAAGTCACCGGCGCCGGACCGGCCGCGTACATCCGGCACCGCCCGGTCGGCCGACGATTCCTAGAGAAGACAGCCGAAGCGTCAATCGTTCGGTGGGTCAGGCCGCCGAGCGGTGCCATGACCAATCCTCACAGTCGTTCGTACAGTGGCGCGCTCCACCTTGACGCCCTGAACCAGGCCCGCTCCACGGTGTGTGGGTCGTAGCCGGACGGGATAGGAGCTGGGGTGAGTGGTGGGTTGGGGTGGTGGTCGAACTGTCTGTTTCACGCAAGGCAATGCCAGCTGCTCCGCTGTGCTGAACGCTTGAGTTTGGCCACGAACCGCAGCCCTTGATCGCAGGGATAACAGACATGCTGGGAGCCATTGGCGGGGCAACCGTCCGTCGCGCCTTGCGCCACTTCCCCCCGAAGGATGAGCGGCGGAACGGCGCTCCCCCTCACCTACAACGAGCAACTTTGCTCTTCGTCGGGAAGGAGCGACTTCGTCGTCCGTCCCTGGGGGTGCCGGTTGCGGGCGTCAGTAGCCGGTGCCGCGCTTGACCTGGGCCCGCTCGATCTCGGTGGTCGCACCCTTGTGGTCCAAGGTGCTGCACGCGTCGGCGATGTCCTGGGTCAGACGCTCGATCTGCTCGCGGCTCAGGGTCTCCTTGACCAGGGCACGCAGGATCTTCACCCGCTCCGCGTTGGGCGGCAGCGTGTACGCCGGCACCATCCAGCCGCGCTCGGCCGAGAGCTGCCAGGCGACGTCGGACTCGTCGTAGGCATGCTTGCCGGCAAGGCGGAAAGCGACCAGCGGCAGCTGCTCGAGGCCACTGCCGATCACTTCGAAGCGGCCGCTGCTCCGCAGGTTGTCCGCCAACGCGTGGGCGTTCTTCTGCATCGTCTCCATGACGTAGGTGTAGCCCTGGCGACCCAGCCGCACGAAGTTGTAGTACTGCGCGAGCACCATCGCCGCACCGGTCGAGAAGTTCAGCGTGAACGTCGCATCGGTCTTACCCAGGTAATTCTCGTGGAACACGAGGTCCTTGGCCAGGTCGGACTCCTCGCGGAAGACCAGCCAGCCGATACCGGGGTAGACCAGGCCGTACTTGTGTCCCGATACGTTGATCGAACGGACCTGCTCAAGCCGGAAGTCCCATTTCGAGTCCGGGTAGAGGAAGGGCCACACGAAGCCGCCGCTCGCGCCGTCGACGTGGATCGGGATGTCGAGGTCCCGCTCCTTGCGGATGTCCCGCAGGAGCTTGTCGATCCCGACGACGTCGTCCTTGTGGCCGGTGAACGTGGTGCCGAGGACGGCGACGACGCCGATCGTGTTCTCGTCCAGGTGGGGCTCCACGTCCTCCGGGCCGATCGTGTACTTGTCCTCCGCAAGCGGCACGATCCGCGGCTCGACGTCGAAGTAGCGGCAGAACTTCTCCCATACGACGTGGACGTCGCCGCCGAAGACCAGGTTGGGCCGGTCGGCCGACAGGTTGGCCGCCTGGCGGCGCTCCCGCCACTTCCACCTCAGAGACAGCGCGCCGAGCATGATCGCCTCGGACGAGCCCTGGGTCCGACATCCGGTGGTCTTGCCCGGTGCGTGGAAGAGGTCGGCGAGCATCCGAACGCAGCGCTGCTCGATCTCGGCGGAGATGGGGTACTCCGCGTGGTCGATGAAGTTTCGGTGGAGGTTTTCGGCGATGATCCGTTGCGCCTCCGGCTCCATCCAGGTGGTGACAAACGTGGCGAGGTTGCGCTGCGGGTCGCCCTCCATGACGAGGTCCGCATCCAGCAGCCTCATGGCGTCCGTCGCAGTCATGCCCTCCTCGGGGAAATTCTCCGAGGGAGCGGGCTCGGTCAGGAAACGGTTTCCGAACAGCGCCGCAGCGTCTCTCTTGGTCATGCGGAGGATTCAAACAGTTCCGGAACGTTACTCGGCGAAGAACACGCCGAGGAAGAACAGCAAGTCGTGACCTTCGTCATATCCGTCGATATTGTCGCAGCAGTTTACGCGGTCGCCTTTATACTGAGTCGTTCGCGGCCCCCAACTGCCAGCGAGGCTGCCGCGATCCGAAGAACAGGATTGGCGGGACGACCGAGGCTGGGTACAAGGCTACGTCCGACATGACGGTAGGGCGAGGCTTCCGATGTCCCGCACTATGAATTCACTGTCGCGACCCTGGGTAAATTTCAACACATCACCGAAGTGCCGATTGCCTACTTGTTGTGAAGGCAGCATCGCCGACCCTTGAGTGCTCGTTCCAGTAGATTCATTCCTCCCTCCACTCACGGAGAGGTCAAATAGCATGAGTCTGGTTGGCCAGAAGTCCGCTTGAAGTCCCAGTGGACTTATCGCCCATTATCCCGCAGCGGTCGGGTTCCGTACTCCGGAGGCTGATTCTCTGGAGCATCTAGCCAACGGTACATTGGGCGCCGACACATTCGTCGGCGGCACATTCGCGAGCCGGAAGAAAATCGCCCTGTCGTTGGCCTGCGCGTTTCACTTGCCGGGGCGCCCCGATCTTGATCGGAAAAGCGAAAGTTTCTTCTGAGCTGGGAGATAAGGATCGCCGAAGATTTGTGGTATCCGAGCAGGAAGGAGCTTTCTGCGTGCACACTCCGCCTCGCGCCCCGAGCTCGTCGTCTCGGTCCGACGGTCACGGGCAGTCACGCCGGGTGCCGTCTGCTGGCCGATTGCGGGGCGCCCGGTCTCACGGGGATGTGTCGGTGGCGGTGTCGGACAGCCGGCTCTCGCCGGTCCGGACTGCTCCGAGGAAAAGTCGAAGGCCAAGACCTAGGACGAGGAGATCGAGCAGCATCTGGACGGTGACGATCAGGTGGGCGGCTTCGCTGGTGGCGGTGATGTCGCCGAAGCCGACCGTGGTGAAGGTCGACACGGTGAAGTAGAGGGTGTCGGTGCGGGTGAGGGCGTGGGTGTGGGTACTGAAGTTCGCCGGATTATCTTGGGCGAGGATGAAGTACGCTGCGGCGAACAGCAGCAGGAATAGCGGTGTGGTGACCGAGAGTGCCTCGACCGCCCGGATGGCGGGGTAGTCGGCGCGGGTGATCGAAATGACCTGCCAGGTCACGGCTCCGGCAAGGATCAGTAGCGCGACTGACAATGACGCCGGGATCGGGACCGACAACTTCTCGAGTTGATGCAGCGGGACGAGGTAGTACAACGCGACCAGACTCAGCGAGGTGGCCAGGATACGCACGAATGCAAACAAGGTCAGCCGTCGCCGCTGTGCCGGGGGCAGGGAGCGGAGCGGTTTCGGGATAAACATCTAGCGGCCTCCGGTTCACACGGTCGCGTCCTCGGAGCGGTGTAAATCTCGACGAGGTAGGTGCCGTGGAGTGGATATTACGAGACGTCCGTGAGTGTGCCGTTGATCCCGGCGGCGGTTCGCCTGATCGAGGTCAGGAGTTCGGCCAGGGATCGGCGGAAGTCTTGGAGGCGGCGTAGGCCGACGGTGGCATGGTGAAGCCGCGCGAGGCCCGGTCGAGGACGGCCCAGACCAGGCTGATGCAGGTGGTCTCGCTGGGGAAGCGGTCGATGACCTTGGCCCGACGGCGGGCAAACGTACTACCGCGGTCGGTGTAGTGGCTTGGTTTGTACCGCCGCGCCAGAGGTGCCCAGAAAGGCCCCCTGCCACGGTCTCGGCACAGGTCACCGGGAGTGCGCGGTCAAGTGCCTGACCAGCCCGACGAGTGCGAGCACCCAGGCGGTGACGGCGATCCAGAGCAGTACCTGGCCCGGCGTCCGCAGCCAGCCGACGGCCGCGGCGTCGGCGACGGACAGGGTGGCGACGGCCGTCATGCCCATCGGGAAGACCGTCGCCCAGCGCCTCATGTCGTAGCGCAGACGCGGCCAGCGCGCCTCGGCGAAGACGAGGACGGCGTACCAGCACACGGAAAGCGCGAGCGTGACCAGAGTGAGCGCACGCAGCGCGTCGTGCAGAGCGGTGCCGCGCCAGGCGGGCACGGCCAGCAACTTCGCCCCGGCGAGCGCGGAGATCGCCAGCGTCCCGCCCGCCACCCACTGCTCGCCCGCGCCGGACCGCACCTGGCCGAGGTCGAAGCGGAGGAAGGCGATCGGGTAGAGCGCCAGCCCGAGCACGAAGCAGCCCAGTGCCGGCCAGGCGAGCCACCCGGACGGCAGCGAGAAGGCCAACGTCCCACCCAGCACGGCCAGGCCCTGCGTCGCGACACACACCAGGAACACCGTGCCCGGCAAGCGCCTCCGCCAGTGCCGCACCACCGAGGTCAGCAGCACCGGCCAGATCAGTACCGCGACGACCAGCGCGGCGACGGCGACACCCGACCATCCCTGTAGTGCGAACCAGGTCCCGAGGATGGTCGTCGCGGCCACTGCGGTCAGCGCGGGTGGCGTGTCTGCCTTGGCCTTCCACTGTTCCCGTTCGCGCAGTAGTTGCCGCGCGAAGTCGACGGCGAGCGCGAGCCACGCGATGGCGGCGAGGACGAGCAGGACCCATGAGAGCGCCTCCTGTCCGACCAGGTGCAGCCCGATGGAGACGATCCCGGTCGCCATCACCGCTGTTCCTGCTCCGGGGGGCAGCGCCACCCACCAGCCGACCAGCCCGTCCTCGGCCGGGGCACGATCACCCATCCCCCCACAGTGTGTGGCGGTGGTACGAGCCGCAACTGCAACGCCGTGTCCCACGGGCGAGCGGGCGTCAGTCCAGCGGACGTCGGCGCGACGGCTCACAACGGCCCGTGTGCCGCAGATCGTGAAAATGCAGCTCAGCCCTGACGCCCGCCGCCTTCCCCGCCTGGACCCAATCGTCCCGGAAGTTGCTCCGCCGAAGCTGTCCACCCTGCGGACCGACGGCCAGGACGGTGCGCTGGTGGCTGCCATGGCCTCGGAAGCAGCGGAGTCTGTCGTCTTCCATGCCGAAGCCGTGCCTGCCTACGGATGTTCACCGAGTTGGAGGAGGCCGGCGACGGAGAAGCACAGGGCGCCGGTGAGGGTGCCCCAGTTGGCGATGTCGGCGTTCACCAGGCTGCCGGTGGCGGGGCGGGTGAAGGCGGCGAGCGCGGAGACCATGAACAGGACGGAGCCGAGCTGGTTGACGACGACGATCCACCAGCCGAGGTTGTGCGGGCGGGCGCAGGGCCGGCCGTGGCACGTCTCGACGAAGCCCAGGTGGCCGGAGACCAGGAAGAGGACGCAGCCGATCACGTCGGGCGCCCAGATCAGCCGGTTGACCTGCCGGACGTTCAGGCCGTGCAGGAAGGAGTCCAGCAGGTTGACGGCGAAGACGAGGGTGCCCGCGAAGAGGGCGAACGCGCTCAGCCAGTCCACCCGCATCGGCTCGTAACTCCACCACCGCCAGCGGCGGGTGACCAGCCGGCCTTCGCCGCCGCCGACGTGGCGGGGCGCGTTGATCACCTGGAGCAGCGAGACGTACCCGCCGGTGTTGAAGAACAGCCCGCCCGCGAAGTAGATCGAGGCGCACTCGGTGGCGTCGCCGGAGCCGAACTGGGCGACGGCCCCGCCGACTGCGAAGAGGGCCCCGCCGATGACGAAGGCGATCGCGGCGATGGCGTTGAGTCTGCGCAGCCGGGTGAGGGCAACGGCGTCCGCACGGGTGTGCCGAGTGGCCGCCGCACCGGCGGGACGGACGGCGAGTACTCCGCGCCGCCGCGCGAGTCGGGACTCCCACACGGCGGTGCCGCCGCCGGGAAGGTGCCAGGTGAGCCGGGTGGCGAACGGTCCCGCGCCCTCGGCGCGCTCCTCAGGCTGCCCCACGGCCCGAGCCTAGACGTCGGACAGGAGCGGAAGGCGGCCGAAACGCCGTCCTGCCGAACTGTCACTTCAGCCCGCGGGAGTGCGGCACGGTACCCGGCCTCGGCGGCGGGAAGAGGGGTTCGACCGGCTCATGCGGGCAGGATAGCGGCGGTACCACCCCCTTCCCCCGGGCTGATGGGTGGGCATCGCCTGGCGCCGCGCCACCACAGCTGGCGGCCGCAGGCGCGTCGGCACGGACCCCGTCAAGCGCCGGTATCTCGTCACGTCGCGTGCTTCGGATGTCGTCAGGGGCGGGTGTCTTCAGGGAGCGCACGGGGAATCTCGCGCTTGAGGATCTTCCCGGTGGCGCCCTTGGGGAGGGCATCGAGGATCCGGACTTCACGGGGGTACTTGTAGGGAGCGACGCGTGCCCGTACGAACTCACGTAGCTCGTCCGCCGTGGCCTCGTTGCCGGGGTGCAGGGCGACGGCGGCGGCGACGTCCTCGCCGAGGGTGGGGTGAGGGATGCCGATCACGGCGGCTTCGGCGACAGCGGGGTGTTCGTGGAGGACCTCTTCGATCTCGCGGGGGTAGACGTTGTAGCCGCCGCGGATGACCAGGTCCTTCTTGCGGTCGACGATGAAGTAGTAGCCGTCCTCGTCGACGGTGGCGAGGTCGCCGGTGCGCAGCCAGCCGTCGACGATGGTCTCGGCGGTGGCCTCGGGGCGGCCCCAGTAGCCCTTCATGATGTTGTGGCCGCGGACGCAGAGTTCGCCGACGCCGTCCTTCGCGTCGATCAGGCACAGCTCGATGCCCTCGATCGGGGTGCCGATGGAACCTGCCTTGCGCGGGCGGTCCGGGTGGTTGAAGGAGGCGACGGGCGAGGTCTCGGACATGCCGAAGCCTTCCAGGACGGGGCAGTCGAAGGCTGCCTCGAACGCGTGCAGGACCTCGACGGGCAGCGAGGCGCCACCGGAGGCGCACAGCCGCAGGGTGGAGGCGTCGTGGGCGCCGGGCTGCTGTGCGTCTGCGGCGAGCATGGCTGCATACATCGTCGGCACGCCCTCGAAGATGGTGACCTGCCGCTGCTGGATGGTCTGCAGGGCCAGGGCGGGGTCGAAGCGGGGCATCAGGGTGAGGCGGGCGCCGCTGGTCACTGCGGCGTTCATGGCGCAGGTCTGGCCGAAGGCGTGGAAGAGCGGCAGGCAGCCCAGCAGGACGTCCTCCGGGCTGAGCCGGAGCAGTGGCGTCGCGATGATCTCGGAGTTGCGGACCAGGTTGGCGTGGGTGAGCTCGGCGCCCTTGGGAACTCCGGTGGTGCCGGAGGTGTAGAGGATGACCGCGGTGTCCTGCTCCTCGCGGCTCCGCTCGGGCGCGGGGAACGGGTGGGCGGCGAGCAACTGGGTGAGCGAGCCGGGCCCGACAGGCACTACGTCGGCGGCAGTGCCCTGGGCCCCGGCAGCGGCCTCCTCCGCGACCGGGGCGAAGGCGAACAGCAGCACCGCGCCCGAGTCGCCCAGGTAGTGGGCGACTTCGCGCGACTTGAGGAGGGGGTTCATCGGGACGACGATGGCGCCGGCGCGCAGCACGCCGTAGTACAGGACCGGGAACTCCAGCAGGTTGGGCAGCATCAGACCGACCCGGTCACCGGGGGTGACACCGCGTGCGGCGAGCAGCGCGGCCACCCGGCCGGCGAGCGTGTGAAGTTCGGTGTAGGTAAGCGAGTGGTCGCCGAGTTCGACGGCGACGCGGTGGCCGTGTGCTGCGGCGGTACGGCTGAGGAGGTCGGCGAGGTTCACCTTCGGCCTCTCGTCTGACGGTGGCGGTTCGGGGGCGGCGGGGTGCGGGCGGTGTCAGCCGCGCAGTGCGGAGGCGAAGATGCCGGGGAGCTTGGCGATCGCCGGTGCGGCGGTGAAGCGGGTGACGCGTTCGATGGTGGTCCGGGCGGTGCGGTTGGTGACGAAATAGGGCGGGCGGGGCGACAGTGACGGGGAACCGGCGAACAGGCCGCGCGGGGCGGGGGCGAAGGGTGCACGCAGCACGGTCTTCTCGATGTCCTCGAGCATGAAGGCGTTGTGGACGAAGCCGATGCCGCTGCCGATGTCCTGGCGGGTGTGGCCGGGGTAGGCGCCCCAGGGCGTGTAGCCGAGCAGGAAACCGATCGCGGACCAGCAGTTGACGCCGAGGGTCCCGTAGCGCAGCCCGGCCACGGCCGCCTCGACCGCAGAGCGGTGGTGCTTCTCGGTCCGGGGGTGGACGATCAGGGTCGCGCCGAGGGTGCCGGGGAGCTTGTCGTTGGCGAAGTCGACGGCGTGGCGCAGGAATTCGGCCGCGGTCGCGCCGGGCAGGCGGACCACGCCAAGTGCGCTGCCGAAGACCTCGTCGGTGATCAGCATGTCGTCGTGGTCGGTGATGTCCGGGACCAGCACGCGGCAGGGGCCGTCGCCGTGGGTCTCGGCCTTGGGGTGTGCCTTGAGGACCGCGCCGAGACGCTGGTCTGCCCCGGGGTAGTAGTCGGTGCGCGGCGGCAGCTCGCGCAGCACCTTCCGGATCTGCTCCAGCAGTCGCTCGGTACCGTCCCACTCCGCCGGCAGGACCAGGATCTGACTGGCGATGCAGTTGTGGCCGGAGTTGTTCATCTTGCTGGTCACGATGTGCTCGGCCTGGAAGCGGAAGTCCGCCTCGCTCCACGGCCCGGGGGCCACGATGCACGGGCTGACCCCGCCCAGCTCACTGCTGAACGGCTTGCCGAGAAGCGGCGTGTCGTCGCGGCGGCGCTGCGCGGCCTGCTCGTCGGTCCCCCACACGATCGCGTCGTGGGTGCGGTCGCTGCCGGTGACATGGATGGCGTCCACGCCGTCGTGCGCGGCGAGATGGCCGCCCTCCGCCGCACCGCCGTCGACGAACCGCAGCCAGCCGTGCTCGACGAACTCGGCGAAGACCAGCTCGAAGTGCCGCCGGAGGTAAGCGTTGACCGGGTTCATCTTCGCAACCACGACCTGGCCCTCGACATACAGCTTGTGCAGGATGTCCAGGGCGGTGATGGCCGCGACATTTCCCGCGCCCAACACCAGGGCGACGGCCGGGCGTCCGGGCCGCCCGCGGTACTCGCCGGCGGCCCGGTCTCGCACCTGCTGCGCGCTGGTGCCAGCGCGCATCCACACCTGGGCGGTGAACCCGTTGAGCAGCAGGGTGTCCCAGCCGGTAGCGGGGAAGACGTCGACCCAGGTGCGGCCGTTCCCCTCGTGCACGGCTCGCGCGTCGACCGGGTCCTTGCCCGCGGCGATCCGGCGCAGCACGTGCAGGTAGGCGCTGACGTTCTGGGCGAGCGCCCACGGGGCGCCGGCCCAGTCCTCGGCCGCCCACGGGGAGTCGGGGCCGTAGCCCTTGGCACGGGCTCCGGCCGCGGCCGTCTCCGCGGCGCCGTCGGCGATTCGCGGCAGCAGCCGCTCCAGCAGCACGATCCGCTCGGCGATCGGGGCCGCGGCCCACGATGCGGAGCCTTCACGCAGCTCGGCGACGGCACGGTCCAGCGGTTCGGTGTCGATGGCAGGGGCGGTCACGGGTCGGCTCCTAGTGCAGCAGGGGTGGTCGGGCGCGTGTCGGTGGGTCAAGCGTCCAGGCGAGCGGTGTGGCGAGCCGGGGCGATCAGGGTGAAGGCCGCGCATGCCCACCAGCAGCAGGACACCGGAGAGCAGAACGGCGCTCTGGTACGACGTCACGCCACAGCTGTCGACCCGTTGTCCGACCACGGCCGAGGCGATCAGGCCCGCGGTGGTGACCACGGCGTTCACGTACCGAAGGCGACGACGGTGAACGCAACGCTGGCGAAGGATCCACCCAGACCGAAACCGGCCACCAGCAGCGCGGTCTTCGCCCCGGCGCCGTCCACCAGGGGCAGGGCCAGGCAGGCGGCCGCACCGAGCAGCAGCAGGCTGCCGCCGACCCGGCCGCGCGCCCAGCGGCTGCTGACTCCGCGGCGTATCAGCCAGTCGGTGAGCCCGGCCTGGACGAGCAGCGCGAGAGCGCCCATCGCCCAGGGCCGGGCCAACGGTGCCAGTGCCGAAGCGACCCGCGCTCGTTCGTCAGTCCAAAATCCGCCTGGCCCGTTGGCCGTTGGAACAACCGTGCGGTGCGGATCAGCGTCTGGGCGTGTTCGTAGGCGGTCATCTATTCCGTAGGCGGGAGAATGCCGAGCTGCCGGGCGAAGTCTGCGCCGTCCCAGTAGATCGCGTTCTGGCGGATGCGCAGCTGGTCGTCCCACTCGGCGACCGAGACTGCCCGCAGCCCTTCAAACCGTCGGCCCGTCGCTTCGATGCCGAGGAAAGGTGCCCCGGTGAAGGTCCCGCTGGCCTGCCACTGGACCGTGGTCCACGAGCCGTCGGACAGGATGCGTTCGGTCTCGACCTCCATGTCGGGGAACGCGGCCAGGAGCTCGGTGAAGAAGCCCACGATCGCGTCCAGGCCGCGGAACTCTCCGACCGCGACGAAAGTGTCTACGGCGTCGGGGCTCCACATCTGCTCGGCGTTATCGAGTTCGTGGCGGCCGATCCGCTCGAACAAGGAGCGTGCCGCCTCCGCGGGTGTGGTGGGCTGGGTGATGCTGCTCGACTCCATCGCCTGCTCCTTCTCACTCTCAATCTCGATCGGGGTCTCTTAGCGCTCACGCGCTCCCGATTTCGTCACGCCGGCAAAGGTGCCAGCGCCGACGTGACCTGCGCTCGTACGGCAGTCCAAAATCCACCCGGCCCGTTGGCCGTTGGATCAATGCGGTGCCGCGGCATGCTCGTGCACAAGCCGGAACAGCTGTCCCCGGAGCGGACATGGGCCGACGTCCTGGCCCTGCGCAACGGCTCCGGTTTCAGGGCGGTCGCCAGGTTCGGGCGCGACTACCAGTGCCGCTCCAATCCCACGGTTCCGGTCACCATCGGCCGGGGCGAGCGCGACCGCGCCCTCCCCCTGCACATGGCTGGCCTGGCCCGCGAGCGGATTCCCCAGGCCGAACACGTGACACTGCCCGGCTGCGGCACATGCCTATGAGTGACGAGCCGGCACTCATCACTTCCGTCATCCTGGACACCATCAACGCAGCAGCAAAGCCGTGACGTCACGCGCCGCCTGATGCCATCACGTCGGCAGGCCCTCCGCGTCCTCGCGGAGGGCCTGCCGACGTGAGGGGTCGCCGAGCAACCCGAGCCGAGGCGTGACTGCGGCCGTGCGGTGCCGGTGAGCCGGCCGCGGTTGGCCTGCCCACCGGCACCGCACGGCCGGCCCGTCACTGCCGGGACATGGCGATCCGCCAGCGCTCCTCGATCGGGATCAGGTGCTCGGGGTTGTCCGCGGCAGCGTCCACGTCTATCTGCACCCACCGGATCTGGCCAGTGAAGTCGTTGCCGCGAGCCGGGTATTCCGGCGTGACGGGCGAGCCCGACTCGCGGCCCACGTTGGTCGTCTCGTCCAGGGAGAACACCATCGCCTGGGTCACCGGCAGCTGCCCGCGGCCCACCTCGGTGCCGTCGACGTGGAGCGTGACGGTGCCGCCCTTGGCCAGCCCGGGGCCGGCGTAGTCGAATTCCATCCGCACCTGGTGCTCGCCGGCCGGGAGCTTGTGGTCCGAGCCGACGTAGAAGTACTTCAGACCCACCAGGTTGTAACAGTAGCGCAGTCGGCCGTCGCGGACGTACAGGCTCCAGCCGCCGGCCATGCCGCCCTGGGACAGGATGACGCCCTCGGCGCCGTCCTCCGGGACCACGACCTGCGCGGTGACGGCGTGGCTCTTGTTCTTGATGTTGATGACCGAACTCTCGTTGAGGTGCCCCATGCCCGGGAAGAGCACTTGGGTGTTGCCGCGGACGAGCTGCGGCCGGCCGGCCAGGTCGGGGTCCAAACGCTCGACGGCCCGGTCGTCCAGCGGCAGCACCCCGTGCTTGGTCGCCTCGATCAGCCACAGCCGCTGCAGTTTGTGGAGCATCTCGGGCTGCTCGGCGGCGAGGTTGCGGGATTGGGTCCAGTCGTCGGGGCCGTACAGTTCCCACACGTCGTCGTCGAAGGCGACCAGCTTGGCTCCCACCATCTCCCACGGCGTGCGGTGTTTGGTGACCGCGGTCCAGCCGCGGTGGTAGATGCCGCGGTTGCCAGTGATCTCGAAGTACTGCGTCTGGCGCCGCTCGGGCGCAGTAGCGTCGCCGAAGGAGTAGCCCATGCTCACGCCTTCGATGGGGGCCTGGGTGACCCCGTGCACCGTGGTGGGCTCGGGCAGCCCGGCGGCCTCCAGAACGGTCGGCGCCACGTCGATGACGTGGGAGAACTGGTCGCGGACCTCGCCCCGGGCGGTGATGCCGGCGGGCCAGTGCACGATGGTGCCGTTGCGGGTGCCGCCCCAGTGCGAGGCCGCCTGCTTGGTCCACTGGTACGGCGTGCACATCGCATGTGCCCAGCCCACCGCGTAGTGGTTGTACGCGGTCGGCGTACCGAACTCGTCCACCTTGGCGCGCAGGAACTCCGTCGACTCCAGCGCGCTGAGGCCGTTGAAGTTGATCGTCTCGTTGAAGCTGCCGTGGTGGGTGCCCTCGGCCGAGGCGCCGTTGTCGCCGATGATGTAGTAGATCAGCGTGTCATCGAGCAGTTCCAGGTCGTCCAGGGTCTGCACCAGCCGCCCGATCTGGGCGTCGGTATGGGCCAGGAACCCGGCGTAGACCTCCATCTGGCGGGTCAGCACCGGCTTGAGGTCGTCGGGCATCTCGTCCCAGTGCGGGATCTCCGCATTGAACGCGGTCAGCTCGGCGTCGGCGGGGATCACCCCGAGCTGCTTCTGCCGCTCGAAGATCTCCTCACGCAACGCGTCCCAGCCGGCGTCGAAGCGGCCCGCGTACCGGTCGGACCACTCCTTGGGGGCATGGTGCGGGGCGTGGGTCGCGCCGGGGGCGAAGTAGAGGAAGAACGGGCGGTCGGGCTGGAGCGCGTGCTGGCGGCGGATCCAGTCCACGCTGCGGTCGGCGAGGTCCTCGGTGAGGTGGTAGCCCTCTTCCGGGGTGCGCTCGGGGTCCACCGGGGTGGTGCCCTCGTACAGCGCGGGGTAGTACTGGTTGGTCTCCCCGCCGAGGAAGCCGTAGAAGTAGTCGAAGCCGCTGCCGGTCGGCCAGCGGTCGAACGGCCCGGCCGGGCTGGTCTCCCACACCGGCACCTCGTGGCACTTGCCGAACTGCGCGGTGGCGTAGCCGTTGAGCCGCAGCGTCTCGGCCAGCGGCGCCTTGGAGTTGGGCCGCATCGTGTTGTATCCCGGCGCGGAGGTCGCCAGCTCGGTGATCGCACCCATGCCGACCGAGTGGTGATTGCGCCCCGTCAGCAGCGCCTGCCGGGTCGGCGAGCACAGCGCGGTGGTGTGGAAGCGGGAGTAGCGCAGCCCGCCGTCGGCCAGTCGCTGCGCCGCGGGGGTGTCGATCGGGCCGCCGAACACGCTGGAGGCGCCGAAGCCCACGTCGTCCAGCAGGATCACCAACACGTTCGGCGCGCCCGCCGGCGGCCGCAGCGGCGTGATCGGCGCGAACGACGTCTCCGGGTCCCGGGCGTCGTACGTGGTCAGCCCCGGCCGGGGCCGATCGGGCATGGGCAGGGCGGTGCGGGGGAGATCGTCATGCGAGGGCACAGGGCCCCTCCTGTCCGGGATTGGTGAAGCGACGGCGACGGCCGTCCGGGCACGCAGTCCCGGTCTCCGGCGCGGTCGTGATGGGTGGGCAGGGACACGGCGGCTCCCGGCGTGCCGCCAGATGAGGCGGGCCGAGCGAGGGGCTCATGTCCCGTGTACGCGTGGGGTCTCGTGCACCGTCCGGTGGGGAGCCGGGCGGCGAGGAGGTCACGGCCGCAGCGAGGCTGTCGGTCCGGCGGTGAGTGCAGCGCTGCCGTGACGGATCACTGCTGCCGCGGCCTGCGGGGTCTTGACGACCCCTGGCGTGGATGGGACTTTAACGGAACTCGCAGTTACGTATCTAGAGGGTCCGCATGTGACCGCAGCAACGGTCGCGTCGCACATCGCCGGCTGAGCCCGGCAGCTCGACACCGCCGCCTGCCGTTGGCAGGAAAGGCAGGCCGCGGCCCGATCCTCGTAACTCCGCAAGCCCCGCACAGCTAGGTGACACCGATGAGTGACGTACCCACCGCGACCACGCCGCCCCTGGGCCACATCCCGCAGAACCAGCCCGACGACATGGTGTGGATTCCCGGTGGCGGGTTCACCATGGGGTCTGACCGCCACTACCCCGAGGAAGCCCCGGCCCACGCCGTGAGCGTCGACGGTTTCTGGATCGACCCGCATCCGGTCACCAACGCCCAGTTCCAGGCGTTCGTCGAGGCCACCGGGTATCGGACGATCGCCGAGCGACCCGTGGACCCGTCCGCGTATCCCGGCGCTGATACGGCCATGCTGGCGCCGGCTTCGGCGGTGTTCACGCCGCCGTCGCATCCGGTGGACCTGAGGTACCCGTACCAGTGGTGGTCGTACGTGCCCGGCGCGAACTGGCGACACCCTGGCGGTCCGGGGACGTCGCGACGCGACCGGCTCGATCATCCGGTGACCCACGTGGCATGGCCGGACGTGCTCGCCTACGCGCAGTGGGCCGGCAAGCAGATCCCCACCGAGGCCGAGTGGGAGTACGCCGCACGCGGCGGCCTGCTGGACAGCGAGTTCGCCTGGGGCGACGAGCTCAACCCGGATGGCCGGTACATGGCCAACACCTGGCAGGGCGAGTTCCCGCACGAGAACCTCGAACTGGACGGCTACGCCGGCACCTCGCCGGTCGGGGCGTTCCCGGCCAACGGCTACGGCCTGTACGACATGATCGGCAACGTGTGGGAGTGGACGTCCGACTGGTACGCGGACCATCGGCGCCTCGCGACCAACGCGCCGACCTGCTGCGGCGCACCGCGGCCACGCTTCAACCCGGTCGGCGGCGCGGAGGCGGACAGCGTCGAACCCGGTCAGGTCCAGCTGCGTATCCCCCGCAAGGTGATGAAGGGCGGCTCGCACCTGTGCGCGCCGAACTACTGCCGCCGCTACCGGCCCGCCGCACGGCTCCCCCAGCCGATCGACACCTCCACCTGCCACCTCGGCTTCCGCTGCATCGTCCGCCCTGCAGCCGGTGCCGCGCAGCAAGGGAGTGTCATGAATCAGCTTGATCGTTGACGCCTGGCCCCGAAGCTGGCGTCGTACATGATCACGCATGTTGGGATCCGCCGCACGGCGTGCCGGCCTTCGCCCGATCCTGTGCTCCGACCAACGCACGCGACCAGGACGAAGACCGTGGGGATGAGCCTGCTGCACGAGGGCGTTGGCCAAGACCGGTTCGCTGAACTCGCACGCTTCCGGGGTGCATTCGACTCCTGCCCGACGCGGCGCGCGGATGCCCTGTCCGAGCTGTCCGACGCCGTGCTGTGCGCGGACGGACCCGTCAGGTCGCTGGTGAAACCGTCTCTGGCGAGCATCGCCGCGACCATGGCTCCGCGCAGTTGTTCCGACGGCCAACGGGCCGGACGGATTTCGGACCTATGTACAAGCGTGGATCACGTCGACGCTGGCACCGTTGTCGGCATGACCGTGCCGGCGCCCCTCACACGCGAAGGGACACCAATCGTGATCGAGAGTGACGCCTCGCATTCCTCCGCATCCAGGAGAGCGGCGGCGGCATGACGGCGGGATTCGTTCGGCTGTTGACCAGGGCGGACATGGGGTCCCGCGCTGGTCGGACAGCCTGACGACCTTTGTCGGTGTCCGCACTGGGGTTACATTCGAAAGGGGCGAGTCGGGTTGAAGATCAAGGACGGCGAGGAGGTCCACGAGGCGGGCCAGCCCCTGTATTGAACGCCCGGACACGCGCCGCATGCGCTCGAGGACGCTGAGTACGTGGACTTCAAGGCGCTTGTCGGCCGAGTTCGCGGCGAACCGCTGCAACGCGACACCAAGGCTTCTCGGCGTTGCGAGCAGTGGTGGAGTGCAGCATCGTTCCGGACGTCCGAGAAGCGTGGCCACGGTCACAGCAGGAGTCGGAGGCGTCGATTGTCAGAGAACCGGTCGGACGCGTTGACTGCCTGGGCAAAGAACTTCGGCAAGACGGCCTCACAGGACACCCTGGTGGACTCCTTCGCAGACCGGATCAACGCCGTCATCCTCAAGCAGATCCCCGAGATCGCCGACGATCCCGTCCTCGTCCAGGACTTGCACTGCAGCACCCGCGCGGAGTGGCGCGAGTTCGTCGCGAGCCTGAGTGAGGACCACCGCCTCGTGCGGCCCGGCCAGGGCGCCGACCTGGCCCGGACCCTGGCCCGGCGTGGCTTGGACCTCGGGATCCTGTTGAAGGTGTACCGGGTCGCCCAGCAGAGCGTCTTCCAGTTCCTCACCGAGGTCATCGACGGGGCGAGTGAAGACGCTCCCGCGCGTGACGAGATCCTCGTCTTCCTTTGGGGTCTCGGCGGGCAGTGGATGGCCGACGCCGTGGAAAGCCTGATCGAGACGTACTACGAGGAGCGACAGCGACTGCGCGACGACGCTGCCATACGCCGCGCCGAGACCATCGAAGCGCTCCTCGGGGACGCGCCACCCAGCGCGGACGACGCGACGCGCCTGCTGGGCCACCCCCTGTCACACTGGCAGACCGCCTACGTCGTCCGGGCCCCCGAGGCCGGCTCGTCCACGACCGAGGCAATGCTGGACGTCGCGAACGCCGTCGCCCAGGCACTCGGCACCTCACGACCGCTGACGATGGTCGCCGGCAGCCGTGACCTGTGGTGCTGGGTCGCCACGCCCCACGAACCCGACCTCGCTCAGTTGCCCGGCCTCGCGTCGGCGCTCCAGCAGGCCGGCATGCAGGCGGCGATCGGCCGGCCTGGTCCGGGGACCCAGGGTTTTCGAACGAGCCACGCGGAAGCCCGTGCCGCCGAGAACCTGGCCCTCAAGGCTGCCCACGGTCGAGCGCTGGTGCGCTATGACGAGGAGGAGTTGCTCATCCTCGTTTCAGCACAGGAAACGCTGATGCGACGGATGGTGGCCCGCGAAGTCGGTCGGCTCTGCGGCGCCGACAAGAACCTCGCCCTGCTCCGCGAGACCGTCCTGGCATACCTGACGACCTTGAGCATCGAGGCGACGGCCGAGCAGCTGTTCGTGCACAAGAACACAGTGCGCTACCGCATCGCCCGGGCCGAGGAGTTGCTCGGGCACCCGCTCTCGCAGCGCTCGACGCAAGTCGAGCTCGCACTGCGATGGGTCTCGCTCTTCGGCGCTCCTTCCGACGCAACCTGATGCGCTGCCGCGGGAGTTGTTCCAGCGGCCAAGGGGCAGTACCTGTTTCGGACTGAGACACGAGCGCACGTGACGTCGGCGCTGGCACCGTTGCGGGCACGACGAAACCCGGACCGGCCGACCGGGTCTTCCTCGTGCAACAACTCCCGACTCGCCACCTGGAACCGTGACTCATGGACTCAGTGATCGCCTCTGTCTTCCTTCCGGTAGCCCTAGCGGTCGTCATGCTCGGCCTCGGACTGTCGTTGACCGCCGAGGACTTCGCCCGCGCCGCCCGCCGGCCGCGCGCGGTGGTGGTGGCACTCACGCTGCAGCTGCTCGTCCTGCCCGCACTGTGCTTCGGGCTGGTCGTGGCGTTCGGCCTCCCCCCGGTGCTGGCGGTCGGGATGATGCTGCTCGCGGCGTCTCCGGGAGGCACCGTCGCCAACCTGTTCAGCCATCTGTTCCACGGCGACGTCGCCCTCAACATCACGCTCACCGCCATCAACTCGGTGATCGCCGTGGTGACCGTCCCGCTGATGACCAACTTCGCCCTGGCGTACTTCGCACCCGACATCGCCGCGGGGCACCTCACGCTGCAGTTCGGCAAGATGCTCCAGGTGTTCGTGATCGTGCTGATTCCCGTGGGGATCGGCATGATCCTGCGTCGATCCCGCCCCGCCTTCGCCGAGCGCATGGACCGTCCGGTGCGGATCGCCTCAACCCTGGTGCTGGCCCTGGCTATCCTCGGCACCGCCTACAACGAGCGGGCCCATGTCCTCGGCTATGTCACCTCGGTAGGCGTGGTGGCGCTGATGTTCTGCCTGGCCAGTCTGACGCTCGGCTTCGTCGTGCCGAGAGCAATGGGGGTGGAGCACCGCCAGGCCGTCGCGGCCGCCTTCGAGATCGGAGCGCACAACGCGGCCCTCGCCATCACCATCGCCGTCAGCGCCCTGAACAGCGTCCCGCTCGCTGTTCCCGCAGCGGTCTACGGACTGGTGATGATCCCCTGCACCGCCGCTGTCGGCCGACTGCTCACCCGCGGCAGCCCGAGGCCGGCGGCCGTCACGTCCGCCCCGGCGGCCGACACTCCCCGCTGAGACGCTGCACCGAGCGGAACCGAAACGCCCGGGGAGACCAACGGTGTGCGTGGCCCTGCCGAAGCGCACCTTCACGCTCCCTTTGCCGAGCGGTTCCACGCGCTGATCGAGATGCAGGCCGCCGACTGTGCCGCACGCGGTCGGGTGCAGCGACCATGCCAGGGCGTCAGCGCCGACCCGGATGGCGCACGACAACAGCCCCGCGCCCCCGCGCCGGCACCTGCCGACCAATGACCGACGCTGCCGTTCCCTGACCGCCTCCGCGGTCTTCCGTGAGGCATGCGCCGTGGCCGCGGCTCCCGCCGTTATGACGGCAGTGGGCGCTCTGGCCGCGGGGTGCAACTGGATCTGCCGATGACTGCCCTGAGCGCGATGCGCGAGGAACTGTGTCATTGGCTCGAAAATGTCTTCGAGAAGGGCTGTCGATGGAAACGCACGTCTCCGAATCCATAGAGATCGCTGTACCGCCGAGCGTCGTCTACACGGCGGTGACGAACGTGGCCGACATGGGCCGCTGGAGCCCCGAATGCACCGGCGCCGACGTCAAGGACAACGGCCTGCAGGAGGTCCGGCCCGGGATGAAGTTCACCGGCCACAACCGCTCCGCCAAGCGCCCCTGGTCGACCCAGTGCACCGTGATGGCAGCGGAGCCAGGCGAGCGGTTCGCCTTCCTCGCCCGTGGCGCAGGGCTACGCGTCGCGATCTGGACCTACCGGTTCGAGCCGCTCGACTTCGGCCAGGCGACCAAGGTCACCGAGACCTGGATCGACCAGCGCGGCTGGTTCATGCACTTCATCAGCCCCAAGGTCAGTGGCATCCGCGACCGGGCCACCCACAACCGCCAGACCATGAAGGTCACCCTCCAGCGCCTCAAGGAGACACTGGAGAAGGAGCACCCGTCCACCTGAGGCCGTCTGCGGTGACACTGGTCCTGTAGGGCCCGATCACTCCAGGGCAGCGAGCGGGAGACGCCTGGATGGAGTCGACCATGAACGCACGGAAGGACACCACAGCGCGCCGGGGCGAGCCGGACACTGACCGCGGCGCTCGGTTGGTGCTGGATGAGCGGGGCCTGATCGCCGAGTGGAATCAGGAGGCACGGGAGCTGCTCGGGTATCCGGCGGAGGAGGTTCTGGGCCGCCCGGTGGCGAGGCTGCTGGCCCGAGAGCAGCCGGCCTCCCCAGCCGCAACAGCGGGAGCGACTGTGACCGCACGCCACCGGGACGGACACCGGCTCGATATCCGCGCCCGGGTGTCTGCCCTGCCGGGCGAGGGCGCGACAGTGCGCTGGTGCGTACTGCTCGACCCAGCAGAGGGAACCGACGCCGAGATGGTCGACGCAGCGCTGCTCACAGCGCTGCTGACCGAGTCCCCCCTCGGGGTGCAGGTCCTGGACCCCGAACTGCGGGTCGTCCGGCTGAACCTTGCCGGGCCGGGACTGCGGGGGGCGGTGAGCCAGGAGGCCATCGGGCGCCGCGCTCGCGAAGTGGCTCCGGGCATGGTCGACGACGAGACGGAGCGCAGACTCCGGTCGGTGGTGGAGACGGGCCGGCCGATGACCTTCGGCCACGTCGGCCGCCCTCCGGCCGACCCCGACCACGATCACTCCTACGACGTGAGCCTCCTGCCCCTGAAGGACCCGACCGGCACCATCCACGGGGTGGTCGTCGCCTCACAGGACGTGACCGAGCGGCAACAGGCACAGGCCCGTCTGAATCTACTGGTGGAGGCGGGCACACGGATAGGCACGACGCTGGACGTGATGACAACGGCCGAGGAACTGGCCGAGGTCGCGGCGCCGGCCCTTGCCGACATCGCGGCGGTGGAGGTCCTCGACGACGTACTCACCGGCGAGGCACCCCCGCCCGGCCCCGTGAGCTCTGAGGCGCTGCTGCGGCGGGCCGGCTTCCGTGCCGCCGCAGGGCTGGACGCGACGCCCGCCTACAGTCCCGGCGAGGTGATCCCCGGCTACCCGCCATCCTTCACCGCGTGCCTGGCCGACCTGCAACCCCGTCTGATTCGGGAACTACGGGTCGACCACGAGTGGCTCGTCCACGACCCCCGCCGCGCAGAGCTGCTCCGCCGGGCCGGCGCGCACTCGACGATGGTGGTACCGCTCACCGCCCGCGGGGTGGTGCTCGGCCTGGCCAGCTTCTACCGAATACAGACACCCGACCCGTTCGAGGAGGACGACCTCGCCCTCGCCGTCGAAATCGGTGCCCGGGCGGCCGTGTGCCTGGACAACGCCCGCCAGTACACCCGCGAGCGTAGCGCCGCCCTCACCCTGCAACGCAGCCTGCTCCCACAGACCGTCCCCGTCCAGAACGCCGTCGAGGTGGCCTGGCGCCACGAGTCCACCCGCGGCAGCGGGGACTGGTTCGACGTCATCCCGCTGTCCGGGGCACGGGTGGCCCTGGTAGTGGGACACCTGGTCGGGCACGGCACGCAAGCAGCAGCAGACATGGGCCGACTGCGCACCGCCATCAACACCCTGGCCACACAGGACCCGACCCCCGACGAACTGCTCGCCCAACTCCACGACCTGGCGTCCGGCCCCACCGGCGAACACGCCCAACTGACCGATGACGACCGTGCCGGCCCACACCTGGCCGGAGTCACCTGCGTGTATGCGATCTACGACCCCATCTCCCGCCGCTGCACCTTCGCCCGGGCCGGCCACCCAGCACCTGTGATCGTCTATCCCAACGGCTCTCTCGAGGTCCCCGACGTCCCGGCCGGTCCACCCCTGGGAAGCGACCATCCGCCGTACGAGACCACCGAGGTGGAACTACCGGTGGGCAGCACCATCGCCCTGTCCACCAGCAGCCTCGCCCCATCCGACCACCCACCCGAGGGATCGGCCCGTCTGCGGCGGATCCTCGGCAACCCCCACCGGTCTCTCAAGGACACCTGCGACGCCATAGTCCGAGAACGCCAAGACCGCGGCGAGGAGAGCACAGTGCTGCTACTGGCACGCACCCAGAGCCTGCGCGCCGACCAGGTCTCGACCTGGACTCTGCCCAACGACCCCGCACTCGTCACCACCGCCCGCACCCTGGCCGTACGCCAACTGGCCCACTGGGACCTCCAGGAACTCGAGTTCCCCACCGAACTGATCGTCAGTGAACTGGTCACCAACGCCATCCGCTACGCCACCGGCCCCATCCAGCTGCGCCTGATCCACGACCTCACCCTCATCTGCGAAGTCACCGACGACAGCAGCACCGCCCCGCACCTGCGCCACGCATACGAAACCGACGAGGGCGGCCGCGGCCTCTTCCTCATCGCCCAACTCACCCGCCGCTGGGGCACCCGCTACACCGCCCGAGGCAAGACCATCTGGGCCGAACAGGCCCTCCCATCGGAACTGTAAATCGCTCCGGTGTAACTCTTGATCAAGGAACCTTGCTGTGCTGCACCTCAGCGACGCTCAGGGGACGATGTGGGTTCTGGCCAACGTCGAGACCGTATTCGTTCCAATGTGGCGCAGATAGCAATGCCCATCCTCTCCATAGAAGGCATCGAAGCCCTCACGGGAAAGCACGTCGTTCAACTGCCGCAAGGCGTTGGGACGATCACGCCCTTCATTGAGGGCATCCGCCGGGTCCATCAAGTGGTCGATCACCCGGCAGAAAGACTCCGAAGGACGCGCGGACCCCTCGTGCGATTCCGCCAAACAGGCACTCGAGAACGCCCGCGACCCAGCGATGCCGAGTAGAGCCGTCGTGCTCCCAGTCCATGTCGAGGTCCCCGAAGAATTCGGTGATGTATCTGCTCGACCGGTAGTGAAAGTACGGAGGCTCGGCATCCCCCTGAGGGGCGTCCGAACCGAGATTTCCGCAAATGAGATCGCCAAGCCTTTCCAGCGTTCTCTTTCTGAACTCCACGACGCCCCTCCCCAGAGCACACGCCCGCAACGACGTGCGATCCATCGCGCTCTGTATCCACAGGAGTCCCAGGGCGGACAGCGACAGCCGAGACCACTCAACGTCAGAAGCCAGCCGTCGTACCGGAGACGCGGGTCGCTGCCCGCGTCGAGAGCGCACCGCCGGCTCAGGAACCGATTGCATCCTCAGACCCGCAGGACGAGACCACGCGGAGGCTGACGTGGCGCTCGTCGCCGCCATGTTGCGGGTCGAGTCCTCCACCCACGGTGCGGACGGGTTCTCAGATCAGCAGGAGACTACCGCCGGAGGCAAGCACTGCCGACCATCCATTCCCCGCGCCATCCCGTGCCTTCGAACCGGGGAGGGGACGCATATGCAGCCGGCCCGAATCAGTACGCGACAGAACCCCCGGCTGGAGCGAGCCAACGGGGGTTCTGCATCGCCCTCTTCTGTCACACGCCGATCACGAACACCATCGACGCACCGGGACCACAAAGCCCCCACCTGTACAAACGGCATCGCCCTGGACCACGTGGACGTCAGAAGACGGTTCTGACTACTTGTGCCAGGTGGTGCCGAGCGAGGGGCCGATGACGAGGACGGGGGCGTCCTGCGGGCCGTCGAACCGGTACTGCAGGGTGTGCATCGGCAGCGCGCGGGACCCCGGCGGGATCGGCCGGGGCTGGACGGACGGCGCCGGCTGCGGGGGCACGGGCTGGGCGGGCTGCACCGGCTGTGCGTGCGACGGCTGCAGCGGTACCTGCCCGGTCTGCGTGGCCGACAGCGGCGGCACCGGCTGCAGGGTGTGCCCGGGCTGCGCGGCCTGCGGTCCCGGGAACGGCTGCAGCGTCTGCGGGCCCTGGAACTGCTGCGCCGCAGGTGCGGACTGCGCGCCGGGCAACGGCTGCGCGGGCTGCGGGGTCTTCGTCTCACTCACATCGCTCACTCGCTCCAGGTTAGTGAGCGGTCGGCCGGCCTCCGGTCAGGGGGTCGCCGCAGAGACGACATATACGACAGGAGATGCCGGATCGGTCATGTCGACGGTGATGTCCTGGGTGGGGCGCGGGTCCTTGTTGGTGTGGGTGGTGCCCGCCCAGTCGACGCCCTGACCGAAGTGCCAGCCCGCGATCTTGGTGTCGCGGGCACCGACGGTGACGTCGCCGTCGGTCAGGGCCGCGCGGCCGGAGCCCAGACGGGACAGGAAGCGGTCGAGTCCGGAGGACGACGTGCGGAACTGCACGTACATCCGGCTGGCCTTCCAGTTGTTCGTCTCGTAGTACTGGACGTCCACCGCGTCGCCAGGGATCGGCACCTCGAAGATCCGGCGCTGCATCCGGGACGGCCAGCCCTCGCGGAGCCCCTGCGCGGAGGCCTCGGCCTCCTTGTCCTGCCCGGAGCGGCGGCTCTGGCCGGCGGAGATCAGCAGATAGCCGGCCGGGACGCCGATCAGCAGGACGATGATGGTCGCCGTGATCAGGCGTCGCCGGATCATCCGGCGCCGGTCCTCCGGGGGCCGTCCGCCGCCCTCGTCGGGCGGCGAGGACTGGCGCGGCAGGACGGGATGCTCTGCTGTGGTCATGTTCTGGGGATCCCTAGGAGGTGCGGGTGTTGCGGGTCGACCGGATGGTGCTCGCGGCCTGGTCGTAGATCTGCGCGTACCGCTCGTACCGCTCGACACGACGGCGGTTGGTGCGGCGGAACCGGCGGGCGACCAGCCGGGCCAGGTCCGCGGCGCCGACCATACCTGCCTCCGGGCCCAGCTCCGCCTTCGCGATCCGGGCCTCGGGCCGGTAGCCACGGCCGGTGAGGTGGCGCTTGAAGGCATCCCTGGCGGGACCGATCAGCAGGTCGTCGGCGGCGCTGACACCGCCTCCGATGACGAAGCAGGAGGGGTCGAGCGCGGCAGCCAGATTGGCGATGCCGACACCGAGCCACTGGCCGATGTCCTGGAGGAGCTCGATGCACATCGCATCGCCCTCGCGGGCCAGTTCGGTGATGAGCGGCCCGGTGATCTCGGGGATGTTCCCCTTGACCCGCTCGATGATGCCGTGGGCGACGGGCGAATCGGCGGCGGCCAGCTCCCTGGCCTCGCGGACGAGGGCGTTGCCGGAGCTGTACTGCTCCCAGCAGCCGCGGTTGCCGCACGGACAGCGGTGCCCGCCGGGCACCACCTGCATGTGGCCGAACTCACCGGCGACCCCGTACTTGCCACGCTTGACCTGACCGTCCTCCAGAATCGCGCCGCCGATGCCGGTACCGAGCGTGATCATGACGAGATGGTCCTCGCCGCGGCCCGCGCCGAACCGCCACTCCGCCCACGCCGCGGTGTTCGCGTCGTTGTCCACCATGACGGGGACGACCAGGCGGGAGGCGAGTGCGTCCCGGAGGGGTTCGTCGCGCCAGGCGAGGTGCGGCGCGAACAGCACCTTGGAGCGATCGGCGTCGACCCAGCCCGCCGCGCCGATGCCGACGGCGTGCACATCGTGCCGGTCGGAGAGGTCGAGGACCAGCTCGACGATGGTGTCCTCGACGACCTTGGGGCTCTTGGACTTGTCCGGCGTCTCGGTGCGCAGCTGCTCCAGGATGTTGCCGTCGGCGTCGACGACGCCGGCCATCACCTTCGTACCCCCGATGTCGATGCCGACAGTGGGTACCCGTGGCGCCGTGAGATGCGAGCGCCGCTCGCGGGTGCCGACGGTCCGCAGGACGGTGGCGCGGGCGGAGCCGCGGTGTGTGAAGTCGCGGTACGTGCTCATCGTCCCTGCATTGTCTGGGGGGACCGGGTGGTGACAGCTCCCGGCGGCGGACGGCGCCCGTCGGGCTCGATTCTGCCACTGCCGGAGCGTCGGGGCGGGCGGTCGGGGTCCGCGGCGCCCCGCCCGCGCCCTCTCCTACGGGGTGTCGCCGGTGACCGGATGGCCGCCCAGGTGGGTCGGCGAGGGGGCCCGCTCGAGCTCGTGGCTGAGCTCCTCGAGCTCGCTGCCACCGGCCATCTGGCGGGTCAGCTCGTCCAGGGTGATGGAGCCCTTGGTGTGGCTGCCGGACATGGCGCCCCGCTTGAGCAGCACGAACCGGTCGCCGACCAGATAGGCGTGGTGCGGGTTGTGCGTGATGAGAACCACGCCGAGCCCGGCGTCCCGGGCGGCCGCCACGTACTTGAGCACGACCCCGGACTGCTTGACGCCGAGCGCCGCGGTGGGCTCGTCCAGGACGAGGACCTTGGCGCCGAAGTAGACGGCCCGCGCGATGGCGACGCACTGGCGCTCGCCGCCGGACAGGGTGCCGATCGGCTGGTCGACGTCGCGCAGGTCGATGCCCATGCGCAGCAGTTCGGAGCGGGTCGTCTCGCGCATCATCCGGACGTCGAGCCGCTTGAACGGGCCGACGCCCGTCGTCGGCTCGGAGCCGAGGAAGAAGTTTCGCCAGACGGGCATCAGCGGAACGACGGCCAGGTCCTGGTAGACCGTGGCGATGCCCCGGTCCAGGGCCTCGCGCGGGTTGGCCAGAGCGGTCTCCTCGCCGTCGACCAGGAACCGGCCTGCGTCGTGCCGGTGCAGCCCTGCGATGATCTTGATGAGGGTGGACTTGCCGGCGCCGTTGTCGCCGAGGACGCAGGAGATCTCGCCCGCGTGGACCTCCAGCGAGACGTCCTGGAGCGCCTTGATGTTCCCGTAGAACTTGCTGACGTGGTCCAGCTCGATCAGCGCCCGGGGGGCCGCGGTCGTCATTTCGTCGCCTCCGCGCGCTTGCGTACCCATGCGTTGAGCAGGGTGGCCAGGAGCAGCATGGCTCCGAGGAAGAACTTGAACCAGTCCGGGTTCCACTCCGCGTACACGATGCCCTTGCTGGTCATGCCGAAGATGAAAGCGCCGATCGCCGAGCCGATCGCGGAGCCGTAGCCGCCGGTGATCAGACAGCCGCCGATGACGGCCGCGATGATGTACGTCAGCTCGTTGCCGACGCCCTCGCCGGACTGCACCACATCGAACGAGAACAGCAGGTGCTGCCCGGAGACCCAGGCGGCGAAGGCGACCCCGAGGTAGAGCCCGACCTTGGTGCGGATCACCGGGACACCGACGGCGCGGGCCGCGTCGGCCTCGCCGCCCACCGCGAAGATCCAGTTGCCGAAGCGGGTACGGAGCAGGATCCAGGTGGCGACCGCGACGAGCACCGCCCACCAGAGAATGGTGATCTTGAGCTCGACCCCGCCGACGGTCCACTGCGAGGCGAAGACCTTGCGGGCCGAGTCGAAGCCCTCCATGTCGGCGATGGACTTCGTCGACACGGTTCCGCTGATCAGCTTGGTGAAGCCGAGATTGAGACCGGTCAGCATCAGGAACGTACCGAGCGTGATGATGAAGCTCGGCAGTTTGGTGCGCGTCAGCATGAGCCCGTTGAACGCGCCGACGGCCAGCGTCACCAGCAGCGACACGAAGACGCCGACCCAGACGTTGGCCGTCATCTGGTAGCTGAACATCGACGAGACCAGTGCGGAACTGGTGACCATGACACCGGCGGACAGGTCGAACTCACCGCCGATCATCAGCAGCGCCACCGGCGCCGCCATGATCCCGATGGTGGACGCCGCGTACAGCACCGTGCCGAAGCTGGAGGCGCGCAGGAAGCTGTCGGCGACGATCGAGAAGAAGATGAAGACGGCCGCGGCGCCAACGACCGAACCGAGTTCGGGACGGCCGAGCAGCCTGCGCAGCGCCGAGGTGTGCAGCAGCCGCTCGTCGGATCCGGCCGCCGGGGCCGGTGGTTGCTCCGTCGTGGTCATCGGGTCCCCCGCTTCGTGTACTCCGCCAGCTCGGCGGCGTCCTTCGAGGTGATGATCTGCGGGCCGGTGAGGACGGGGCGCCCACCACCGAGCACATTGCGGTTGTAGCGGTAGAGCCAGAGCAGGTCGACGGCCTCGTACCCCTGGAGGTACGGCTGCTGGTCGACGGCGAAGCCCAGGGTCTTGTCCTGCAGCGCGGTGGCGACCTTCGCGTTCAGGTCGAACGTGTCGATCTCGGCCTTGGAACCCGCGGTCCGCTTCGCCTTCACGGCGGCGTCCGCGAACGGCGCGCCGAGCGTGACGACCGCGTCGATGCTCTTGTCCGCCTGGAGCTTCGCCTCGATGGACGCCTGGACGTCGGGCATGTTGGTGCCCTCGACGTACAGGTTCTGCATCTGCCCGTCGAACGCCTTCTTCGCCCCGGCGCAGCGCTGCTCGTGGCCGACGTTGCCCTGCTCGTGCAGGATGCACAGGGCCTTCTTGCGGCCGCGCGCGTTGAGCTCGTCGCCGACGGCCTCGCCGGCGATGGACTCGTCCTGGCCGATGTGGGTGAGCGCGCCGAACGCCTTGGACTCCGCGGAGCCCGAGTTCACCGTGATCACCGGGATCCCGGCCCTGGTGGCCTTGGCGACGACTTCCTTCATCGCGTCGGGCTTGGCGAGCGAGACGATCAGCCCGTCGATCTTCTGGTCGATCGCGGCCTGGACGAGCTGGGCCTGCTGCTGTGCCTCGTCGTTGTGCGAGTACAGGAACTTGATGTTGTCCTTGACGGCCGCCTGCTCGGCGCCCCGCTGGACGATGTCCCAGAAGGTGTCGCCGTCGCCCGAGTGCGTGACCATGGTGAAGGTCCAGCGGGGTGTGTTCACCGCGGACCGGCCCTCGGCGGCGGCCCGGGCCGCGCGCTCCTCCGCCCGCTTGCCACCGGTGCTGCTGCATCCCACGAGGGATGCCCCGAGCACCGCCGCCAGCACGGCACCCATCGCACGTACCCCTGTCCGAACCCTTGCCACGACGCCGTGCCCTTCTTGTGCTGCTCGCTGTACCGCTTGGTGCCGCCTGGGGGTATTGCCTCCCGGTCCGGCTGGCCAAGTATCCCCGAGCCCGGGTCGGCGCCGCCCGGCAGGGGCGGGGCGTGTGTGTCGGAAGGGGGTGTGAGCGGTGGCGCGTGCGGCGGTCATCGGGTGCCGCGCGCGGTGTACTCCTCCAGCTGCGGGACGTCGTCGGCGGTGACGATCGCCGGGCCGGTGAGCACCGGTTTGCCGCCGCCGATGACATTGCCGTTGGTCTTGTTGAGCCACAGTTCGTCGACGGCGAGATAGCCCTGGAGGTACGGCTGCTGGTCGACGGCGAAGCCGACCTCCGCGGCCTTGAGGCTTTTGACGACCTCGGCGTTCAGATCGAATGTGTCGACCTCGGCCTTGGAGCCGGAGCCCTCCTTGGCCTTGACGGAGGCGGCGGCGAACGGCGCGCCGAGGGTGACGATCGTGTCGATGCCGTGGTCGGCCTGGAGCTTCGCCTCGATGGACGAGGTGGAGGCGGGCATGTTGGTGCCCTCGACGTTGAGGTTCTCGACCGCGCCCTTGAACGTCTTCTTCACCCCGGCGCACCGCTCCTCGAGCGACACATTGCCCTGCTCGTGGATGACGCAGACGGCCTTCTTGCGGCCGCGCTTGTTGAGTTCCTCGCCGACGGCCTCACCGGCGACCTTCTCGTCCTGTCCGATGTGGCCGAGCGCGCCGACCTCCGCGGAGAACTGCGCGCCCGAGTTGATCGTGACGACGGGGATACCGGCCTTCACCGCCTTGGCGACGACCTCCTTGACGGCTTCCGGTTTGGCGAGCGTGACGACGATGCCGTCGACCTTCTGGTCGATGGCGGCCTGGACGAGCTGGGCCTGCTCCTTGCCCTCCTTGTCGGCGGAGTACAGGAACTCGACGTTGTCCTTGGCCGCGGCCTGCTTCGCACCGCTGCGGACGATGTCCCAGAAGGTGTCGCCCTCCCCCGCGTGCGTGACCATGGCGATCTTCATCCGGGGTGTGGAGACGCCCTCGACGCCCTGCCCGCTGCCGCTCCCGGACTTGTCCTCCGAGCTCTTGCCGCCGGAGCTGCTGCATCCGGTTAAGGCGGTGACCGCGAGGCCGATGGTGCATATGGCGATCAGGGTTGCTGTCCTGCGAGGGGTACGCATGGTGGGTCCGCCTTCTCTCCCGGCCGCCCGAGTGCGGCTTGGGGAGTTCTAGCGGGGTGCGTCGGCGTCGTCAACGGGGCCGCCGGAGCGCACGTCAGCGTACGAGGAGCTGGAAGTCGAAGGCGTAGCGCGAGGCCCGGTAGACATGGGAGGCGAATTCGACCGCCCGCCCGGTGTCGTCGTACGTGGTGCGCTCCATCGTCAGCAGCGGCGCGCCCTCGGGCTCGGCGAGCTGGGCGGCCTCCTCGGCCGTGGCGAGGCGGGCGCCGACGCTCTGGCGCGCGCTGTGCAGGGTGATGCCGGCGGCCCGCATGATCCGGTAGAGACCGGTGGCCTCCAGTCGTTCGGTGCCCAGGTCGACCAGGCCGGCCGGCACGTGGTTGCGCAGCAGGGCCATCGGTTCGTCGTGCGCGGACCGCAGCCGCTCCACGAGGTGGACGTCGGTGCCTTCCGGGACACCGAGGGCGGCGGCGATCCTGGCAGTGGCGGGCTCGATCCGGTTGCCCAGGACCCGGGTGGCGGGGCGCTGGCCGGCCGCCTCCAGATCGTCGTACAGGCTGCTCAGTTCGAGGGGCCGCTTGACCTGGCTGTGGACGACCTGGGTGCCCACCCCGCGGCGACGGACCATCAGGCCCTTGTCGACGAGCGACTGAATGGCCTGGCGGACGGTGGGCCGCGACAGGCCGAGCCGGGCCGCGAGCTCGATCTCGTTGCCGAGAAGACTGCCGGGGGCGAGCCGGCCCTGCTCGATCGCCGCCTCCAACTGCTGGGACAGCTGGTAGTAGAGCGGGACCGGGCTGCTGCGGTCCACACCGAGTTCGAGGGCGACGGGGTCGGCGACGGGTTTGGGCACGGCAGGAGCGTAGCCCTCATGTCAGGACCACCGGTAGTCAGGTCGTCCCGTTGTCCGGTTGTCCTGACAACCCGCTGCCCAGAAGATGCGACGGGTCGGGGGCCACCCGGTCGCGGGCGGGTCGGCGGGCGACCTGGGCGGGGTGATCGTAGTCTGCGGGTGGGGTGCTCAGGGGGCGCGCCACCGGTGCCGTACGACGCGTCGACGTGAGGGAGAGCAGATGTCCAAGCCACCGTTGCCGGACGAAGCCGTGGCCATGCTGAAGAAGGCGAACCCGGCCGTCATCACCACGCTCCGCCCGGACGGCCAGCCGGTGTCCACCCCGACCTGGTACCTCTGGGACGACGGCCGGATCCTGGTGAACATGGACGAGGGGCGCAAGCGGCTGGAACACATCCGCAACGACCCGCGCGTCACTCTCACCGTGCTGGACGGGGCGGGCTGGTACACGCACATCAGCGTCATCGGCCGCGTCGCCGAGACACGCCCGGACGAGGGCCTCGCCGACATCGACAAGCTGGCCCGCCAGTACATGGGCAACGACTACCCCATGCGGGACCGCGACCGGGTGAGCGCCTGGATCGAGATCGACCGCTGGCACGGCTGGGGCACCCTCAAGGACAACAGCCAACCGGGCTGACCACCCGCCGGGGCACCGGCCCCGCCGCGGCCGGCCGGCCGGCCGGGAAGCGAAGGCCCGCGGGCCTTCGCACACGTGCCGGTCGGCTGCCGCGGACCGGTTCAGACCCGGAACGCCTGCCGTACCGAGCCGCCGACGACGGCGCACCACGTGCTCGTCCCGACCTTGCCGTCGGGAACGAGGCCGTGCAGTCGCTGAAGGTCCTGGACGGCTTTCATGGTCGCGTTGTCGTACGTGCCCGTCGGTGCGGCATCGGCGTATCCCTTGCGGACGAGCATCTCCTGAAGGGCCACGACGGGCAGGCCGGTGGCGTGCTTGCCGAGGGTGGGTACGAGCGCCTCCCAGGTGGCACGGTCGAAGGTGCAGTCCGGGTCGACCGGAATGCCGTTCCTCGCCTGGAAGTCGTTCACGACCGGGTTCATGTCCTGGCCGAAGACGCCGTCGGCGGCCAGTTCGTATCCGAGGTCGGCGAGCAGGTACTGCGCCACCTTGACGACGGGGCCGCCGACGAACCGCCAGATGTCCGGCCACCGGCGCTCCGGTATCGCGCCGACCGGTGTGCCCAGCGCCTTGAGGACGCGCGAGCGGATCATCGGGAACTGCGCGTAGAAGGCGATGCCCGGGCAGTCGGTGTCGCGGAAGTCCCAGTGGCCGAAGACGTCCCAGGCGTTCAGGTCGAACTTGCGGCACACGGCGGTGCACAGCTCGACCAGCGAGTCGAGGAGGGCCTCGGGAGGGGTCTCCGTGATGTAGGTGCCCTCGTTCTCGATCCCGATCGCATTGCCGTTCTCGCCGGGACAGTGGGCGGCGGTCACCTGGTGCTCCCCGGCTTCCAGGGTCTCCAGGCTCCGGTGACGGCCCTCCAGGACGTAGCCGCCCCGGCTCACGGTGAAGTGCTGGCCGGTGTCCGCCCAGCCGTTGGTGTCCATGTGCAGGTCCTGGCAGTCCTTGGCCAGCTGGACGGCGTGCTCGCGCGAGTAGTCGGTGACGTTCGGGAACGCCATGTGGTGCAGGATGATCTTGTTGGTGGTGTTGCCGGTGATCTGGATGGTGCCGGCCGGCGGCCTGGCGCCCCAGCTGTCGCAGTCGATGATCCAGGGGAATTCCGCCGAGGGCGCCGCCTGGGCCGCGGCGGGGAGCGCCAGTTCGGTGCCGACGACCGCGGCGACCGCTCCCCCGAGGCCGAATCTGAACAGCGTACGGCGGTCGACTTCGTGCTCGCGCATGGACATGCAGTCCCCCCAGGGGTCACGGCAGCCTCTTCCGGCTGCCGACGGCAACGGGAGATTATGTGGCCCACACACGCAAAACCAGTCTTTCCGAAGATCGTTACGAGTCCCGCGGGGGCAGGACGGGGCGAATGGGAGCAAGTCACCGGTCGCCGCACCCTCTCCTTTCCGAACCCGCGGCATTCACGACGATGTGACGGTCCGTCAGGCCACCTGGACATGACCACGTCGCCGGAGGGCCGGGCGCTGAACAACGAGCCGTCAGAGACGGTGCGCGGGAGCCCTGCCGCCCACGGCCCGAGGCAGCGAACACGCTCTCGTTTGTCAGGACATATAGTTGACAGCGCAGCCGGTGGGCGGCACGTTGGGACCATGCGTATCGGACTCATCGGCACCGGCCGGATCGGTTCCTTCCATGCGGGTGTGCTGGCCCGCCACCCCGCGGTGGACACGCTGGTGGTGACGGACACCGACGGGGCAAGGGCGGCCGCGGTCGCCGCTCGGACGGGCGCTGCAGCAGCCGGGTCCGTGGCCGAAGTGCTGCGCGCGGGGGTGGACGCCGTCGTGATCGCCTCGGCCACGTCGGCGCACGCGGAGCTGATCGGGACGGCCGCGCGTGCGGGGCTGCCCGCGTTCTGCGAGAAGCCGATCGCACTGGACCCTGCGGGGACGCTGAGCGCACTGCGCGAGGTCGAGCGGGCCGGGAGCGTGCTCCAGCTGGGCTTCATGCGCCGGTTCGACGCCGGGTACGCTGCGGCGCGCACCGCCGTGCGGGGCGGGGCACTGGGCAGGCTGCACACCGTACGGGCGGTGACCTCAGATCCGGCGCCGCCGCCCGCCGCGTATCTGCCGCACTCCGGCGGTCTGTTCCGGGACTGTCTGGTCCACGACTTCGACATCCTGCGATGGGTGACGGGCCGTGAGGTGGTGGAGGTGTACGCCACCGGATCGGATGCCGGGCCCGCGATGTTCCGTGCGGCGGGCGACGTCGACACGGCGGCGGCCCTGCTGACCCTCGACGACGCCACGCTGGCCACCGCGACGGCGACCCGGTGCAACGGCGCCGGGTACGACGTACGGATGGAGCTGGCGGGCGAGCTCGGCCAGATCGCGGTCGGTCTCGACGAGCGCACCCCGCTGACGTCGGTGGAGCCACAGGGCCCCGCCGCCCCGGCCAAGCCCTGGCCGGGGTTCCTGGAGCGGTTCGCCCCGGCGTACGAGGCGGAACTGGACGCGTTCGTACGGGTGGTGCGGGGCGAGGCGGCCAACCCGTGCGACGGCCGGGAAGCTCTGCACGCACTGCGGATCGCGGAGGCGTGCGAGCTGTCCCGGCGCGAGCACCGGCCGGTGACAGTGGCGGAGATCCCGGCCGACTGAGGTGGAACTTCCCCTTCAGTTCCGGGCGGAGAGCACGGTCCCCTGGGCGACCGCACACAGGGTTTCCGTGCCGTCGTCCGTGGCGGCGAACAGATCACAGCGGACGACGGCCCGGCGGCGGCCGGTGTGGACGACGATGGCGCGGGCGATCAGGGTGCGGCCGGTGGCGGGCCGGATGTACTGGATCGAGAAGCCGCCGGTGAGTACGGCCGGTCCGAGGGTCGTCCCGGCGGCGAACGTGATCGAGTTGTCGGCGGCGTAGGACAGCACCCCGCCGTGCACAAAGCCGTTCTGCTGCTGGAGTTCCGGACGGATGTCCACTTCGAGGGCGGCCGCACCATCCCCGAAAGCGGTGATCCGTGCCCCGACGAGCCGGCTGAAAGGCTGGCTGTCAAGGACCTTCTGTGCCATCTGCAAATCAAGTCCGGTCATGACACGCTTTCCTACCTCACCAGCGCACCGGCAGCCGTCGCACCCCCCGGATCAGCATCCCCGGCAGCCAGTCGAGCTCCCCGGTGTCCGGGGCGAGTTCGAGATCCGGGCACCGCTCCAGCAGCGCGCGGATCGCGATCCGGCCCTCCATACGGGCCAGCGGCGCCCCCATGCAGAAGTGGATGCCGTGCCCGAACGCCAGATGCCCCTGGGTGTCGCGGCGGATGTCGAACCGGTCCGGTTCCGGATAGCGGGCGGGGTCGCGGTCGGCTCCGGCCAGGGCGATCAGGACCGCTTCGCCTGCCGGAATGACCCGGGAGCCGATCCTGACCGGTTCACGGGTGAAGCGGAAGGTGGCGGTCTCCACCGGCCCGTCGTACCGGAGCATCTCCTCGACCGCACCGTCGATCAAGCCGAAATCGGCGCGGAGTGCGGCCAGTTGATCGGGGTGGGCGAGCAGTGCGCGTACCCCGTTGGAGATCAGGTTGACGGTGGTCTCATGACCGGCGACGAGCAGCAGGAAGGCCATCCCGACGAGTTCGTCGGACGACAGTCCGTCGCCCTCCTCGTCGCGCGCCCGGATCAGCGCACTCAGCAGGTCGTCGCCGGGCGAGCACCGCTTGTCCTCGATGAGCTCGACCAGATAGGCGCCCATCGAGCGGACCGCCTCGCCCTCCTCCTGCGCCGTCTTCGGGGCGACGATGCCGTTCGACAGCCGGCGGAACTCGTTGCGGTCCAGGTCCGGCACACCGATCAGCTCGCAGATGACCGTCATGGGCAGCGGGAAGGCGAGCGCGTCGACGAGGTCTCCTTGCCCGGCGGGCACCATCGCGTCGAGGAGTTCGCCGGTGATCTGCTGGACCCGCGGCCGCAGCGACTCGATCCTGCGGGCGGTGAACTCGCGGGCGACGAGCTTGCGCAGCCGGGTGTGGTGGGGCGCGTCCATCTCCAGCATGTTGGCGTTGATCGGATCGCCCGCGCCCGTCGCGTACGGCGTCGTCCGCCAGTCCTTGCCGAGCCGCTGGTCGGCGAGGGCCGCGCGGCCCTCCTCGTAACCGACGATCAGCCAGACCCGCTCGAAGTCGTCGGTACGGATGGTGTGCACCGGTCCCTCGGCGCGCATCTTCGCGTAGTACGGATACGGATTCGCGGTGAAGTCCTGGATCCCGCGAAGATCGACGTCCACTGCGGACACGGTCCGCCCCCTCCCGGCCGGTTCGGTCGATCTGCTCGGATCGACCCCCATCACCCTACGTCGCCGGTGGAGTCGCCCTCCTCGTCGAGCAGACCCGCGTCGTGCACCAACAGCGCAATCTGAACGCGGTTGTTGAAGCCGAACCTCGCGAGAATGCGCGACACATGGGTCTTGACGGTGGCCACGCTGAGATACAGGGTCGCGGCGATCTCCGCGTTGGACCGGCCTCGCCCGACGGCGACCGCGACCTCGCGCTCCCGCTCGGCGAGGGAGGCGATCCGCTGCCGGGCCCGTTCGGCCCGGGCCGGCCGGCTGTCGGCGCCGCCCGCGGCACGAGCCATGAGCTGCCGGGTGACGGCGGGGGACAGCACGGGGTCACCGGCCGCGACCCGCCGCACCGAGTCGACGATCCGCGCGGGCGGGGTGTCCTTCAGGACAAATCCTGCGGCTCCGGCGCGGATGGCCCGCAGCACCTGCTCGTCGGCGTGGAACGTGGTGAGGACGACGACCTCGGGCGCGTCGGGTCTGCTGCGCAGTGCCTCGGTCGCGGTCAGCCCGTCCATGGTCGGCATCCTGATGTCCATCAGCACCACATCGGGGCGGTGCCGGTCGACGAGATCCGCGACCTCGGAGCCGTCCGCACCCTCCCCCACGACGGTGATGTCGTCGACGCCGCCGAGCATGAGCGTCAGCCCGGCCCGTACGAGCGGGTCGTCGTCGACGATGAGCAGCCGGACGGGCGGCGCCACGGGATCCCTGGGGGTGGTCATGAGGACCACGGTAGCCAGGCCCGGACGACGAATCCGCCGTCAGGTTCCGGGCCGTGGTCGAGGCGGCCACCCGCGAGGGTGGCGCGCTCGGTCAGACCGATGAGGCCCTGGCCGGAGCCGGGGACCCGCTCGAACGGTTCGACGGGTGCCGGGTTGCGTACCTCGATGGTGAGTCCGTCGCCCGGTCCGCCGGTGACGGTGATGGTGACCTCGGTGCCGGGGGCGTGTTTACGGGCGTTGGTCAGGCCCTCCTGAGCGATGCGGTAGACGGTGCGGCCGGTGGCACCGGGCGCGGTGACCGGGTCGGCGACGCGGTTGTCGAGGATGACCTCCATCCCCGCCAGGCGGGATTCGGCGATCAGTGCGTCCAGGGTGGCGAGGGTGGGCTGCGGCCGGTTGCCGTCCCCGTTGTCGCCGTCGCCGGGGCTCCGGAGAACGCCGATGATCTCGCGGAGGTCCTGGAGCGCCTCGTGCGCACTGTCCCGGATGACCCCGGCGGCCCGGCCGACCTCGGCCGGTGGCGCGTCGGGGCGGAATTCGAGGGCGCCCGCGTGGACGCTGAGGAGGGTCAGCCGGTGGGCGAGCACATCGTGCATCTCGCGCGCGATGGCCTCGCGGGCCAGCCGCTGGGCCTGTTCGGCACGGAGTCCGGCCTCCGCCTCGGCCCGGCGGGCACGCTCGCGAAGCGTGACGACGAGCTGGCGTCTGGACCGTACGACCATGCCCCAGCTCAGCACCAGCAGGACCAGAAGCATGCCGACGACCGTGGACGCGAGGAACGAGGTTGCCGGGTCGGGGCGCAGATAAGGCTGTACGGGCGCGACGGCCAGGGCGAGCACGCCGACGGCGGCCACCGGTCTGAACGGCCGGTGCACCGCGACGCTGAACAGCGCCACGAGCAGGGCCCCGGCGGCTACCGGTTCGACGATGGAGAGCAGTGTCAGGGTCACGGCGAGGCCGACCGGCCACCGCCGCCGTGTCCACAGGGCGCAGCAGGCCGCAGCGCCGATCAGCGAGTCGATGAAGACGACGCCGTCGGGGGTGGTGCGGTCGGCGTCGATGGCGCCGGCCGCGGCCGCGCCGATCGCCGCCGCGCAGAGGAAGGCGGTGATGTCGACGACCCAGTCCCGCACCGTGCGGCGGGCTCTGCGGCCCTGGTCACCGGGCAGCTCGGGATCGGCCATCGCCGAGGGCAGCAGCCAGGGGTACTCCGTGCGCGTCATATCGACAAAACTACTCAGATGACGGGCTGGTACCGGCCGTACGGGAGCGGGAGGCCACCGAAGTCGCCGGACCGGAGACTTCGGTAGCACCGGACCGGAGACTTAAGTCGCAGCGGGGCAGACCGGCGGCCGACGCGGCGGTGGGAACGTACGCGCGAGGCTCACGGGATGAAGAAACTCTGCGAGTCGGTCGGCTTCATCGTCTTCATCCAGGGCGTCGCCGGGCTGCTCCACGAATGGACGGGCTGGTTCCGGCTCTGGGCGGTGGTGCGGAGAATGGAGTTCCTCGGTGGGTACGCGCTGTTCGTCAACATCGTGCTGGTGATGACGGGCGCCGCTGTCATGGTGGCAGCGGACCGCCTCAAGGATTGACTTCCGCTCCCCGAGCTAACGCCCGGGGATTCCTACCGCGGTCGTGTGACCGTCTCGGTGGGTTCCTGCTTCACCGCGCTGCGCCGGGACGAGTCCCGGTCCTACCTGCGCTCGACAGGCTGACACCGCCAGTCCGGCGGCCTTGGCGACGTTGACCGCCGCGTTGATGTCCCGGTCCAGGACGGCCCCGCAGTCCCTGCGCCCGCACACGCGGACGTGCAGGGGCTTGGGGCCGTCCTTGACGCCGCACACGCAGCAGACCTGAGAGGTCGGCTCGATTGTCTCTGTTGATGCTTGACGTTGTGGCTTCACCTGATGCTTGACACCGCTTGCCTCGGCTTGGCTGTGCACGTCTGATCCGCGTGCAGGGAGGGCCGAGGCCGTGCTGGTGGAGTTGAGCGTGGTCGAGCAGCGTCGGCGGCTTCATGGCCGCCGGACAGCACGTCCAGCTCGGCCGCGGCTATGCCCACCAGGTCGTCACCGCCCACCTGGACGAGCAAACGATCCGGGTCTTCCACAGCGGCGAGCTGATCACCACCGTCCCGCGTGTCACCAGGAAGGAGGTAGTGGTCCGCAAGTCCGGCGAACACAACCGCCGGAAGATCGTGTGATCGTCGAGTCAGGAAGGCTCGGACGACCCTGCGGACGGCCACTTGGCCAGCCGAACACGCGCCTCCTGCGCAACGACCGGCCACGGGTCGTCAACCAAACGCGCAACAGCCGACCGCGGCGAGCGTGGATGACCTGCAACGAGCCGCCGCACAGAGTCATGCGGATCGTCGACCAACCGTTCCAACAGCTCAGACGGACAGTTGCGCTTGCTCGCCACCCGGTCCCGGACCCGCCAGTCCGGATCCTCGATCAGCTCGGCCAGGATCTCCGGCGGCACCGTCCTGTTATGCGCAACCCAAAAACGCATGTCGGGATGGTTGCGCACCAGGTCCCACCAGACGGGCAGCGGGAGAGTTGCCCACGCCGAGCGCTTGAACTCCGCCGGGTCCTCACTCTGTCGCAGCCGGATGAACTCCTCCATTGAGGTGATCTCAGGGAAACGGTCCGCCATGGCAGCCAGTAAGCCACGATGTCTAGGTCAGACGTCAAGCATCACCTGACGCCGAACCGTCAAGCATCAACCGAGACCCGACAGGACGCCCAGCAGGCCACGCGGTAAGAGTTTCTCTACTTCATCAAGACCCGCGCACGGCGCGGGCGCGCGCCGCCTTGCCGGCGGGGCCGCCGCCCTGTCTTCGCCAGCGGCGGCCCCGCCCGGCGGCGCGCTAGCGTGCTGCGGGCGTGAAGTGGGAGACACCCTCTGCGGCTGGGGCGGTCAGCTCCACGGCTTTAGGCAGCCACTTTGGGGCGAGCCTCTAAGATCACGGCCCCAACGTCGTGCTTTAACGGGCAGGTCCACTGACTGCCCGACTCGCCGGAAGCTTAAGGGGCCATGATCACTCGCCCCAAAGCAGCTCCAGCCCAAAGCCGCTCCGCCGACCTTCGCCACGACCCAGCCGTATGTCAGACTGCGGTTCATGATTCACAGTCGAAAGGGCCATGCCGCGTAGGCGCCCCTCACGCCTCCGGGCAGAAGACAGGCACTTTGCCGCAGATCGCAGCTACTCGAAGATCGGTCGGCTCTCCGGTCCAGCTCAAGCGCAGATCATTCGGTTGGAGCGGACCCGGCTCGAACCAGGCCTGATCGGGCAGGCGCTCTTCCTATGGACTGCCATCGCAAGGGCACCAAAAGATGAGCTCCCTTCGCCGTTCAGTGGCCGATGCGGAGTCTCCGCGTGTTGCCCCGAACCAGCTGACGAGCGAGATCTGCTGGAGCTAGCGATCTGCGCTCTCCCCAAGAAGAGCTCACGGGAGCTCCGCAGCATCGTGCAGCCTCTCGATCTGAAGATCCTCAAACGCCCCGACGCCGTGCCTTACGGCGATCCGCCGCATCGCTGGTGGCGAAGCGCCTTCTGATTGAGCCGTGCCCCTCCCGTGCCCGTTCGGTCGGGATACAACGGGGAGTCACGGGCACCGGCGGACAGCGAGCACGAGAACGACCCCTGACCGAGTTACCTGGTCAAGGGTCGTTCACAGCGTGTTGTCGTGTGCGCTGACGACCCCGGCCACGCCTCGCGCGTGCACGTCGGCTTCGGGTTGAGCGATCAAGTACTTGAACTGACCGCAGTCGCTCGCCACCCGCTGCCGCCCGTCATGGCTGCCCCGGATGGTGCGCTCCACAGGGCGAATGAACTCGGCCTGATCCTGGACGGCCACGACTCGCCTCTCGCCCGCCTGGCTGCTGCGATCAAAGTCCTGGCGGCGGCGCTCGAGGACGAACCCCGGCCATACCCGTACTACGTTCGCCTAGTGGCAGAGTGGCTTCGTGGACTGGCCGGCCACGTCCGTCTCGCGCAGGCCGAAGCGCTCGGGCGGGAAATAGCCGACCGGTTGAGGGCTGATCGCGCAACTGGCACGCACAGCCTTCATGACGAGGCTGTATGGGCGCACGCTACCCACATCATGGAGCTTCTGACTTTTCCTGCGAGTCACTCCGGACCCGAACACCAGACACGCTGACCACGGATTGACGCGGCTCCCGATCCTTTCGTCGGCCGTATACGCGTTCGCCTAAATCAGTTGCTGTACAGCAGCGAAGTACAGCAACCGGCATGACCACAGCCGAACGTCACCAACGCTCGGTGACCGGTTCACCAGCCCGGCAGACCTCAACAACCGTCCCGCCCATAGTTCGCTTCGAGAGGGTCACCAGCACGGTGCTCGTGCCACTCTCGTGCCAGAACGGGCGGGGAGCCAAGGGGAATCGCGGTGCGCAGGGGTCCAGGCCACCCACTCCATCCAAGGCGGGAAATCCACAGTTCAGGCTGGCGATCGCCGCACCTCGCTCCTAAAGCGGGTGTCAGGCGGGCAGCGGCGCGATCCTGATTCGGCCCTTGGGGCTGCGCACGGCCTACGTGGGGCTCGCGATGGACTGCCCCACCACTGTTGTCTACGAGAGAGCCCCGCCATGCGAACGCACCGAGGCTCCGCCGTCCCGGCCATCCCGCGTCCAATTGTCGGCGCGCGGGGAGTAGGGCGTCGGGTAGCCGGTCAGGTCGGAAAATCAGGAAGAGGAAGAGGCTACCGAGTCGGTGAGCTCCGAGGGCGGTTCGACTCCGATTTCCTGGAGAAGTCCTGCTACGTCGCGGTCGAGCTGGACACCCACCTCGGCGACTTCCTGAATCCCGATGCCGCCGAAAACCGTGCTGGGCTGGTCGATCGTGAAGACCGCCATGTCAGAGTCATCGCCGCTGATCAGGATCCGCAGTGGCGCGTACAGCAGGGCCGTATGGTCATGCCGGAACATTTTCTCCGCAGTCACATGATTGCCGAGCAGGTACTCGACGACCTTGGTCCGGTGTCCTGCAGCCGCCATCAGCGCAGTGGCGTCGATGGTGTGGAAAATCAACAAGCCATTCGGCGCCTGGGCGGCGATAGTGGCCCGCACGTCGTCCCAGGTGCCGCCCCTCTCAGTGATACGCACCGTGGCGGCGGCATCGAAGAGCGGGGCCGACTGTTCGAAGCGGCGCCGGAACTCGTCGAATCCTATTCCTGTCGGAATGTGGAGGCGGGTCATGGTATGCGGTGCAGTCAGGGTCATAGCGTCCCCGATCTCGTCGTCAGTTCATAACACAGCTTCTCCCACCCTACGGGCGGCCGACCTACCCGGCATATCCATGCAAGTCGGTAAGTGAGGGGACCGGCGGGCGGGCCCGTCGCCGTTGCGGGGGCGGCCTCTCAGGCCCGGAAGGCGATTCGTGGCAATGTATCCACTACCCTGCGCGCGTGCTCCCTCGGAGGTGAGTGTGAGGGGGCTGGCGCGGCTCCCGGCCGACGCCAGGGCACCCTCGCGATGGGCGCCCCGGCGTCGTGTGGTTCCGATTCCCGGTTGTCAGAGGGCGGGGTGCTGGTCGCGCGCGGGGCTGAGTGTCTCCAGGAGTAAGGCGATGTGCAGGATCGTCGACTCCGCGTACGGGTTGGCCGCCAGCTGCACGCCGATGGGCATGCCGTCGCTGCTGGTCCCGAATCGCATCGACAGGGCCGGATGTCCCGTCAGGTTGAACGGGACAGTCGTCGACGATACGTGGGAAGCGCCCATCGCCTGGCCGCCGAGGGTGAACTCCTCCAGCTGGTGCTTGTGGGATCAACCGCGGTCGACTGGCTCACCCCGGAGCAGATCACCGAGCGCATGTCCGAGGTCTACGCGATCCGCCTGCTCGATGCCCTGGACGAGGCCGGCCCCCACGTACGGAGTCACGACGGCCGCCGACTCGCAAAGAAGCCGTGACCCCAGAGCCTCGCCGAAGAATGAGCCGCGAGGAAGCCTTGCCCCTTGTGCAGCGCCTCTTGACCGGGGACCTTGCCAGCGAGGCAGAGGGTGACGAGATCCTTGACGCCTTGGAGCACGGACTCGCATGCCCTCACGTCAGCGACTAAATCCACTGGGACGCCGATCCCGATCTGAGCGCTGAGCGGATCGTCGATCGAGCGTTGGCCTACAAGCCGATCGCACTCTGACTCAAGCTGTCTGGTCCCAGTTGATGCGCGACGTTTTGATCCCAGGTGATGTTTGACGCCTGGCCTAGTAGCCGGCCTCACCAGGACGAGTCAACTGTTTCAATGACGCGGACGTCGCCGAGGTGCGGCTTCCACAAGCCGGAGTGCCCGCGAGCGGGTATCCCCTGGCTCAGAGGGCGCACGCCTGTAAACGCCCAGAGCCAGCCACCTCCCGATGACGTCGGCCCCACCTTGAAGCAGTCGACCAGCTGACCTACTGCGAAGATCAGGCCGAAGTGGCGTGGCCAAACCTCGGGTGGCCATCCGTGGTAGCCCGCCCAATCCAGGGTCGGCCTCACTTGCATTCCCGCTGGCAGCTTGGCCGCGTGATCCTCGGTGCGCGCCGCGTGGATGAGAACGAGCCCGCGATGGGATGTGGCGTTGCGACGAGGCAGCACGTCCAGATTACCGAAGACCAAGTGGCGTGCCCACGGCTGCTGGACGGTCACGGCGCGAAGCGCAGCCTCCTGCGATCGACGTTCTCTGAGGACCATCACAGACTTGAACCACCTGATCGCAGCCGCTGTCAACCATCAGCTGGGACCGAAGTATCAAGCATCTCCCGGGACCGAACACACTCTGACTCAAGCAGTGCGGTAAGAGTGAGCCTTTTCCAACCTGAGGTTGAGGCGTGGTGAAGGACGAGAACGGTCTTCACGATGTCGGTGGTTGGTGCTGCAACGGAGCTTCCGCAGACGGCGCCAGCTTTTGAAGGTGGCCATGGCCTGCTCGCCGATGTATCGGATCTTGGCGTGGCTGCTGTGGCGGATGCGTACTGGCCGGAGGCCGCGCCCGCGCGGAGACGACGGGGCCGTTCCCGGTGACACGCACCGGGGATGGGCCCGTCGCCCGTTCGTTCAGGAAGCCCGGATCGCCCGGTCGATCTCCGCGCCGGTACGCGCCACGACGACGGGCCACTCGTCCCTGAGGGAGGCGGGCAGAAGCTCGCGGTCCTCGTCCTGCTGGATCATGGTCGGCCCGCCCGGGACGACGAGCACGGCACCCAGCCGTCGCAGCAGGACGGCCAGGAGGTCCATGATCCCGTCCCCTCCGAAGCGGTTGAAGGTGATGCCGGTCGGGTTGTTGAAGTACACACCCGCCTCCTCCCCCTCCGCCGTACTCACCAGCAGGAAGTCCGTCTCGGGGTCCCGCAGCACCGCATAGGGGCCAAGGACCTCGTGCGCGGCACTCATGTCCAGCGTCGCCGGCTCACCGTTCTCGAACCGGCACACGAAGATGTCAAAACTCATGGAGTCTGTTCTAACCTCAGGTTGAGGCGTGGTGAAGGACGACGACGGCCTTCACAATGTCGGTGATCCGGTTGGTGCCGCAGCGGAGCTTTCGCAGGAGGCGCCAGCCCTTCAGGGTGGCCATGGCCTGCTCGCCGAGACAGCGGATCTTGGCGTGGGTACTGTTGTGTCGCCGCTTCCAGCGCTTGAGCAGACGGCCCCTGAACGGCACCCGGACGGGGCGCCCGGCGCCCTGGTAAGCCTTGTCCGCCCAGCACTTCACGTCGGCCTCGGTGAGCGCGTCGATGATGCCGTGGCGCCGCGCGGCGGTCAGGTCATGGGTCGATCCGGGCAATGCCGGCGAGGCCCACAGCAGTCGACCGAACGGGTCGGTGAGGACCTGGACGTTCATGCCGTGGCGTTTGTGTTTTCCGGAGTAGTACGGGGTGTCGGCGGCGATCCGGTCGATCGGCAGCAGGGTGCCGTCCAGGATCACGAAGGCTTTCGCCTGTACGATCTTCATCGCCTCGGTCAGGGTCGGCGCGGCGGCGGCCAGGACGTCGATCACCTCACGTATGTATCGGTACACGGTCGCGACGCCGATGCCGAACCCGGCGGCGAGCCGCGCGTAGGTGTCCCCGCACCGCAGGTGGGCGAGGACGAGCAGGGCCTGACGGCCGACAGGCAGCCGTCGCCACCGGGTCCCGATCTCTCGCTGCCGGGCACGGAGCCGCGTGGTCAGGTAGCGCAGGGTGCCGCTGGACAGATCAATCGACGAGGGGTAGACAAGCACGCGAAGCTCCTGACGGACACGGGTGATCTTGGTCGAGAACCCGTCTACCAGGAGCTTCGTCGTTCTGTACAGCTGGCAACCTCCAACACCTCACCGCCGCAGCCAGGTTGGAAAAGGCTCACTGGGCGGAGTTGACAGATCAGGCGGCAAGCGCATTACTCGGGACCCTGGCCGGCGGAGCCATCACGGTGCATGTTGCGCGCTGGCAGACCTCAAAGTCGATCACGGCTCAAGCCGAGCTAGCGGCTTCTCAACACGCCGCGAGCGCAGCACTGGTTCAAGAGCAGTGGGAACGGCAACGCTCTACTGAAGCCGCCCAGAGGCTCCTGGAGAGACTCGCGACTCTCTATGCGTGGCTGCCGTCGCTGCCGGACCTTGCGCTGGAGAGGCCAACGCTGAGCGCCCATGCGCGCGAGCAATGCTCTGTGGCGCTGTCCTCTGTTCGTCACCGCATGCAGACCGACCTCCTCTCAATTGGAGATACCGAGGCCCGGGCGCGTTATCGCACTCTCGTGAAGATCGTCTTCGACGTCGGGTGGCGGGGCATGGGGCAGGGGGACCGAGAGCGGCAAATCGCTGATGCAAGGGGCTACATGCGTACAGCTCACATAGGAGGCAATCGTGGACGGCACCGTGCTTCCAGCGCACGTTGCTCCACCTGTCCTAGATCGGCAAGGTGATGACGCCTGGACACCACCTCAGGTGCCCTGGCATTGGCATGACCCTGCGGATGGCAGTTGAGCAGCGATGCGAATGAGATGCTCCGCCGAGCTCGATACCTCTCCGTCACAGTCCTGGACCGTGGGCGTCCCAGCTGTCCGACTGTCCGATTAGGGCTATGACCTGCGAAAAGTTGCCGGCAACTCTATCTCGGGCTGTCCGGGCGGTCCGGTTACAGACGGCTGCAACACCCCGGCGTGTTGCAGCCCATCGGCAAAGGCCGACCTACGTGGTTGCTGGACGGCAAGCCGCAGGCGCCTTCCTTCAACGCTCGGTAGCGAACCTGAGACCGACATGGCATTTAGCCAACCTGACCCGGCGACTCCAGCGAGACTCTGTGCATGGAATCGTCGGTTGTCGTCGGAGTCATCGGTCTGGCGAGTGCCCTCCTGGGTGCGGGTGTGGCGTTCGCTGGGATCGTGTACCAGCAGCGACACCAGGCACGGATTGGCCGCGAGGCGCAGCGCCAGGCTCTGGCTACCGCAGCTGTTGAGCGGGTCCTCGGCGAGCTGTCAGCTATCCAACGAATCGTCAGGCGGTCAACGCGGGACCTGACCGCTGAAGAGGCGGAGGAGCGACGTCTCCGTCTGCACGACCACGTGGCTTCCATCCTCTTGGAGGCTCAACGAATACCTGATCCTCGGGTGCGAGACCGGGTGAGGGAGAACGCGTCGTTCGTGCTTCTCTCCCCGCCTGAGGACACCCGCACACCCGACGAGCGCCGAATGGACGGGATGTGGGTGTGTGGGGATTCGATTGGGTGTCTTGGCGCATATCTACGCGAGGAGCCGCTGCCTGACAGACTCTCCCCCGTACAGGAACTCATAGACAGGTGGCCCACGTTCCGAGGCGGAACGGACTGGTTCATGGAGGCATGAGTGGCACTAGGCAGTGCACGAGCGTCCCGGCTGTCCAGCTACAGATGAGCTGCAACAGGTCACGGGCAGCAACCGGCCTCTCTCCCCTCGCCTCTCGGACTAGCGGACCTCACGAATGGCCGGAATTTCGTCTTCCGGTGGAGAGACGGTGGCAAAGGCCGTTCCTGCCGTGGTGCCCAACGCTTCGCCCCAGGTCACGGCCCTGGTCCGGCACTACTGGCGGGCACAGCGCCTGTGGTCCGGCTCGTACTTCGCCGGATCGGTGGGCGGGGCTCCGCTCTCGATCGTCCGTCAGTACATCGAGCAGCAGAACCGTCCGCTCTAGCCCGCAGGTCAGAGCACTTCTCAGAATCACTTCACCACCGGGCTGAAGCCCGGTGCACTGCAATCAATTCCGGCAGCCGGCTCAAGGAGCCGCGGGGGTCACCGCACGGCGGCCCCAGCCGGTCCCGGCGAGGACGAGCACCGCGCCCAGTACGCCGAGGGCGGAGAGCCGTTCACCGCCGATCGCGATGCCCGCGGCGGCTGCCCACAGCGGTTCCGTACCGAGCAGCAGACTGACCCGGGACGGCGAGGTGCGGCGTACCGACCACATCTGCACGAAGAAGGCGAACAGCGTGCAGAAGACGGAGAGGAACAGCAGCCCGCCCCACTCACGGACGCCGAACCCCGCGGCCACCGTCCAAGGCGACGCCCCGGTGCCGGGAACGGCGGCGAGCACGGCGAAGACGGCGACCGCGCTGCCGAGCTGCACGGTGGTCAACGACAGCGAGTCCGCCGCCCGGACGGACTTGATGCGGGCCATCAACAGCACATGGAGAGTACGGGCGAGGGCGGCCACCAGCATCAGCAGATCGCCCACCGACGGGCTGGTGAAACCGCCGCCCTGGGTCAGCAGCACGACACCCGCGACGGACAGTGCGGCGGCGGCGAGGAACGCTCCGCGCGGCCGGACCCTGGTCACGGCGGCCTCCGCGAGCGGCGTGAAGATCATGGTGAGGCTGATGATGAGCCCGGCGTTGGTCGCCGAGGTGTGCACGACGCCGTAGGTCTCCACCAGGAAGATCCCGCTGAGGACCAGTCCCAGCAGACCGGCGCCGCGCCACTGCGCCGCGCTGAGCGCCCGGAGCCTGCGCCACCCGGCGACGGCGAGGACGGGCAGCACGATGACGAAGCGCAGGACGAGCACCGCGACGACGGTGGACGTCGTGGTGATGCCCTTGGCAGCGAGATAGCTGGCGCCCCAGACGACGGCGACGAGCAGCACCGGCAGATCGGTGAGCCAGGCCCGGCGCGGCGGTGCGAGGGCGGGCAGGGCGACAGCGGACACCTGGTTCTCCTGATTCTCCACAGCGGGAACGATGTGGAGACCTCACCGGCTCACACGCGGAACGATCACGGTACCGGGCGGGCCCCGGCTGCGGGAACACCTGTCTCACCGGCCGGGCGAGGCAGCCGATTCCCGCCGGTGGCCGTCCGGAAGGGTGGACCACCGCTGTCCGTCCTACCCTGGCCAGGAAGGTTTCCGAACGTAAAGGGAGATCATGATCGAGACCCCGGCCCGCCCCCTCAACGACGGTCGCACCATTCCCGCCGTCGGGCTCGGCACCTGGCCGATGGACGACGACGCGGCCGAGCAGGCCGTCGCCGGGGCGCTGGGCCTCGGATACCGGCTCGTCGACACCGCGCTCAACTACCGCAACGAGACCGGCACCGGCCGCGGGATCGCCCGCAGCGGTGTGCCGCGCGAGGACGTCTTCGTCACCACCAAGGTCCCGGGCCGGCACCACGGATACGAGAAGACGCTGGCGTCGTTCGAGGAGTCCCGGCGCAATCTCGGGCTCGACTACGTGGACCTGTATCTCATCCACTGGCCGCTGCCCCGGGTCGATCTGTACGTCGACACCTGGAAAGCAATGATCCAGCTCCGCAAGGACGGTCTGGTGCGGTCGATCGGTGTCTCCAACTTCACCGCGGCCCATGTCGAGCGGCTGGAGCAGGAGACCGGGGTGCTGCCCGCCGTCAACCAGATCGAGATGCATCCGCGCTTCCCGCAGGAGGAGCTGCGGGCCGTGCACGAGGCGAAGGGCATCGTCACCGAGAGCTGGAGCCCGCTGGGCCGCGGACACCGGCTGCTGGCGGACCCGGAGATCGTCGCCGTCGCCGAGGCGCACGGTGTGACACCCGGTCAGGCTGTGCTGCGCTGGCACACCCAGCTCGGTGCGGTGCCGATCCCGAAGTCCGCCGATCCGGGGCGGCAGCGCGAGAATCTGGATCTGTTCGGCTTCGAGCTGACGGCGGACGAACTGGCCCGGATCTCCGCGGGCCCGCGGCGGCGGTTCGGCGGAGACCCGGAGTCCCACGAGGAGTTCTGACCGGCGGCGACTCACCGGCCGGGGTTCACCCGTGGGATCTCACGCCGGACCTCGCGGTTCCCGGGTCACTCACCGCGGGGCGTGAGCTCCGCCATCAGGGACCAACCGTCGCCCGGGACCTCGACGTTGATGATCTCCGGGGTCCGGGCGACGAGGTCCGCCATCCCTTCCATCGCCGCCGCGAAGTGCTCGGACTTCACATGCGCCTCACCCGCTTCCGGGGACGCGAAGGCCTCCAGGAGCACGAACTGGTCCGGATTCTCGACGCTGTACGACCACTCGAAGAACAGATTGCCCGGTTCCTGACGAGTGGCGAGGGTGAAGGGCTCGACGGCCGGAAGCCAGTTGTCGCGCTCGGCGCTGCGGACGGTGAACTTGACGGCGATGAAGATCATGGCGACTCGACTCCTGCTCGGGACATGCGATCCGCCCAGAGTCCCATAGGCCCTGGATCGGAACGCATCGGGCACACCAGGAAGGAGCCGGAGTCACCCGTCCTCGTCAGCCGCCCAGCTCGCGGTGGCGGGCGGCAAGTCGCGTCGCGCCCTCCGCCGTCAGTGAGCCGAACAGCCGCAGCCGCGAGATGCCGCCGTCCGGGTAGATGTCGATCCGGACATGGGTGGCCCGTACCGCCTCCGGCAGGACGAAGCAGTGGTTCGTGTCGGGCTGCAGCCGGGTCCGGGGCAGGAGCTCGACCCAGTCCCCGCCGTCCCCGTCGCCGCTCTCCCCGTCCCGCACCGAAAGGCTCGCCCAGCCGGCCGAGTTGCCCTTGAGGTACGCGGTATCGATCTCGACGGCCCGGATCTCCGACTGCTCGGCGAGCCGGTAGCGGATCCAGTCGTTGCCCTTGTCGCGCCGACGGCGCGTCTCCCAGCCGTCGTCCATCTGCCGGGAGCGGCCGGGCTGGATCGTGTTGGTGGCCGGGGAGTAGAAGCGGTCGGAGGCGTCCTCGACCTGACCGCCGTTCTCCAGCGCCACGAGGTCGAAGGTGGACAGTGCGGCCAGCCAGGCGGGGTCCGGGACGACCTCTCCGTAAACCCGGAGACGGGCGATCCCGCCGTCGGGGTGCTGGTTGACCCGCAGATGGGTGACGCGCTGTTCGACGTCGATCGCGAAACCGTTGGCCGCGTGGCCGCCAACGGCCGTACGGGGTACGAGCGTTGTCCACTTCACGTCCGGCGCGAGGAGCTCCTCGGGCGACGGGGAGCCGGGGACGGAGGCCGCCTCGACGGAGACGGCCTGCGGGTAGTTGCCGCGGAAGTGGGCGGTGTCGACGACGATGCCGCGTACGAGGCCGGGCGCGCCGAGCCGCACCAACGCCCAGTCGTGGTCCTCGTCCGTGGGGTGCGGCTGCGCGGCGCCGGCGCCACGGCGGCGGCGCGTCTCCCAGCCGTCCATGATCTTGCCCTTGTGCCCGAAGTGCTCCGGGTCGAACTCGGCGGGCCCGGGCTTCAGCAGGTTCTCGCGCTCGGCGAAGAACTCGTCGTTGGCGGCGATCACGCCCGCGCCGAGCCGCCGGTCGGCGAGGTCGACGAGATGGGTGAAGGGGAAGTCGGCGGTGCGGTAGTCGGCGTACGGGTCGCCGCCGCCGTACGGGTCGGCGTCGCCGGTGAAGTGCGCTGTCGCCGTCATGGTCAGTGGTTCCTTTCGAGCAGGCGGCCGGTGGGTTCGGTGAGGACGCCGGCCGCCGCGATCCGCCGGCCGCGCAGCCAGGTCGACTTCACCACGCCGTGCAGGGTCCGTCCCGCGTAGGCGGTGACCTGGTTGCGGTGGAACAGCTCGGCCGGGTCGACGGTGAAGGTCTCGTCGGGGGTGAGGACCGCGAAGTCGGCGTCCCGGCCGGCCTCGATGGCGCCCTTGCGGGTCAGCCCGGCCAGCGCGGCAGGGGCGGCGGACATCCAGCGCGCCACGTCGTCGAGCGAGTGGCCGCGCCGGCGCGCCTCGGTCCAGATGGCGGGCAGGCCGAGCTGGAGGGAGGAGATGCCGCCCCAGGCGGAGGCGAAGTCCGGCGTCTTGAGGTCGGTGGTGCAGGGCGAGTGGTCGGAGACGATGCAGTCGATCGTGCCGTCGGCGAGCCCGTCCCAGAGCGCGTCCTGGTTGGCGGCCTCACGGATCGGCGGACAGCACTTGAACTCTGTTGCACCATCCGGGACTTCCTCGGCGGTGAGAGTGAGGAAGTGCGGGCAGGACTCGACGGTGACCCGCACGCCGTCGCGCTTGGCGGCCGCGATGAGCGGCAGGGCGTCGCCGGACGACAGATGCAGGACATGGACGCGCGCGTTCAGCCGCCTGGCGTGGGCGATGAGGCCCTCGATGGCGGTGTTCTCGGCGTCACGCGGCCGGGAGGCCAGGAAGTCGGCGTACGCGGGTCCGCTGCGCTGCGGCGCGGCCGCCAGATGGCGCGGGTCCTCGGCGTGCACGATCAGCAGCCCGCCGAAGCCGGCGATCTCGGCCATGGAGCGGGCCAGCTGCTCCTGGTCGAGCTCGGGAAACTCCTCGACCCCGGAGGGCGACAGGAAGCACTTGAAGCCGAAGACGCCGGCCTCGTACAGCGGCCGCAGATCCTTGACGTTGGCCGGGACGGCACCGCCCCAGAAGCCGGTGTCGACGTGCGCCTTGGTGGCCGCCACCTGCCGCTTGGTCCGCAGATGGTCGACGGTGGTGGTCGGCGGGAGGGAATTGAGCGGCATGTCGAGCAGGGTCGTGATGCCGCCCGCCGCGGCTGCGCGGGTGGCGGTCCAGAAGCCTTCCCACTCGGTGCGGCCGGGATCGTTCACATGGACATGGGTGTCGACGAGGCCGGGCAGCAGGACGTCGTCGCCGAAGTCCTCCAGCCGGGCCCCGGCCGGCACCTCGGTGTCGTACGCCAGGACGGCGTCGATCGTCCCGCCGACGACCGCCACCGCTGCAGGGCGCGTCCCCTCGGGGGTGACGACGCGCGTCGAGCGCAGTACCAGGTTCACGTCCGCACCGGACACCCGTGCTCCTCACTTCCGGCCTCTCGGCGGCCTGAAGCCGCCGAAGAAATTCAACGAACTGTTGAAGGAGTGTTCACCTGGGATTCCAGCCCGTCAAGACCCCACCTTCCCCGCCGGACGGCAAGCCGACCACTCACATGGGCCAATGGAGATTTCCACGAAGTAAAAGAGCAATTTCGGAGAGCGGAACGTAACATGGGCCAGGTACGGCTTCGCAGAACCGTCCCGTGGATCGCGGACACCCGGACAAACAGGCCCTGACCGGCCAGGACGCCGTGCCGGAGCAGTGGGCCGATCGGGAACCTCCCGGTAGGCTGCTGCCTTGCCCTTCCGCCTCGAAAGGACCGTTGACGTGCCGCCGTCCCACGCCAGCACATCCGACTCCAAGCCCGCCGGTTCCAGCGGCGGCGTGCAGTCACTTGAGCGCGCTTTCGATCTGCTGGAGCGGATGGCCGACGCCGGGGGCGAGGTCGGGCTGAGCGAACTCTCCGCGAGCAGCGGACTCCCGCTGCCCACCATTCACCGGCTGATGCGCACGCTGGTCGTCTGCGGCTACGTGCGCCAGCAGCCCAACCGGCGCTATGCCCTCGGCCCGCGCCTGATCCGGCTCGGCGAGTCCGCGTCCCGGCTGCTCGGGACCTGGGCCCGACCGTATCTGGCGCGACTGGTCGAGGAGACCGGCGAGACCGCGAACATGGCGCTGCTCGACGGCGACGAGGTCGTGTACGTCGCACAGGTGCCGTCGAAGCACTCGATGCGGATGTTCACCGAGGTGGGCCGGCGGGTCCTCCCCCACTCCACGGGGGTGGGCAAGGCGCTCCTCGCGCACACCCCGCCGGACGAGGTACGGGCGCTGCTGGCCCGCACCGGAATGCCGGCCGCCACCGAGAAGACGATCACCACCCCGGACGGCTTCCTGGACGCGCTGGACCAGGTCCGCCGCGCGGGATACGCGGTGGACGACAACGAGCAGGAGATAGGGGTCCGCTGCCTGGCGGTCTCCGTACCGAACTCCCCCACCTCTGCCGCGATCTCCATCTCGGGCCCGGCCGGACGGGTCACGGAGGCGGCGACGGAGCGGATCGTGCCGATCCTGCAGCAGGTCGCGAAGGAGCTGTCGCAGGCGCTGGCCAGCAGCGGCCCCACCGGCTGAGGCAGCTCGGACGTGACTGTGCCCACCGGGCAGGGACCCGACGGGCACAGTCGTGTTCGCGGGCGACCGCCGCGCCCCCTTGCGTCCCGTCAGCGGCGCGGCGGCTCGCCGAAGAGGTCCACGGCGACACGTACGTCCCTGAGTGCGGATGTCAATGCGCTCACCGAGCCGATCGCCCCCGCGATCAGCAGCAGTGAGCGGCGCAATCGCCGGATCTCCGGCACACCGGTGACGGCCATGGCGTCCAGTGCGGCCAGTTCGTCCTCGGCGATCCCCCGGTCGGGGAACTCCGCAGGATGCCCGGCCAGCTCACGACGGAGCCGGGAGACCGCCGTACGCAACTCCGTCACCCTTGGGTCCTCGCCACTGCTGGTCACCCGCGTCTGCCCCACGCTTCGCAACAAAGCACTCCCCCTCGCACATCCTTGTGCCGGTGTTTCGACCACGTCCCGAGCCGTGGTCAAGTGCCCGGGGGTGTGCGCAAGTTAACGCCATGACAGGTGCCGCGCGCCACTCCACGGTCAGAAATCAGGGTGACCACCGGGGGACGCAGCGTACTGGCCGGTCCGGTAGGAAATCACCGGTGCGGTGAGGTATTCAGGGCCTCATGGCTCATACACCCCACACCCTGTCCACTTCCGGCGCTCCGCAACCGTCCCGTCCCTCCGACGGGGGACAGCAGCCGGTGATCGCCGGTCTGCTGCTCGCCGCGGGCGGCGGCCGCCGCCTCGGCGGCCGGCCGAAAGCCCTGCTGGAACACCGCGGCCGGCCGCTCGTCGAACATGCGCTGCGCGCGCTGCGGAACGGCGGCTGCGACCCCGTCCATGTGGTGCTCGGCGCCGCGGCGGAGACGGTGCGGGCACGGGCCGACCTCTCCGGCTGCACGGTGACCGTCAATGCGCAGTGGCCGGAAGGCATGGGTTCGTCACTGCGGGCGGGTCTGGGCGCACTCGCCGGCACGGGAGCGGATGCGGCACTCGTCCTGCTCGTGGACCAGCCGGGCATCGGCGCTCAGGCGGTGGCACGGGTGCGGTCGGCGTACCGCTCCCGGCTGAGCCTGGCGGCGGCCTCGTACGAGGGGGAACGCGGTCATCCGGTGCTGTTCGGGGCCGAACGGTGGGCTGATGTCGCGGCGGGCGCGGTGGGCGACCAGGGCGCCCGGACGTACCTGCGGGCGCACCGCGATGCGATCACGCTCGTCGAGTGTTCCGATGTGGCGGAGGCGTACGACATCGACACGGCGGAGGATCTGACGCACCTTGAATGAACGGGTTGTGCGCGCACTGGCACGCTGCGCCAGCCCCGCCTCACTTCTGTCGACCCGGAGAATCTCGACATCAACAAACCATTGAACTTCCACTATGAGGAAACTACTATCCACTGGTCAGAAGCGCTCTGTATCCCAGACGGCGCCCACGGCCACATTCCGGAGCCCTGGCACGCCGTGCCATTTCTGGCGACCCGGCGGCCGTAGAGGCGCCGCCCGCACCGCCCGCTGAAGGAGTGACAGCTCATGTCCGCACCAGCGCCGTCCCCGCTGGCCATCGTCGATGCCGAGCCCCTGCCCCGGCAGGATGAGGTCCTGACCGACGCGGCCCTCGCGTTCGTGGCCGAGCTGCACCGGCAGTTCACGCCCCGCCGTGACGAGCTGCTCGCCCGCCGCGGGGAGCGCCGCGCCGAGATCGCCCGCACCTCCACGCTGGACTTCCTGCCCGAGACGGCGGCGATCCGCGCGGACGACTCCTGGAAGGTCGCGCCGGCCCCGGCCGCGCTGAACGACCGCCGGGTGGAGATCACCGGTCCGACCGACCGCAAGATGACCATCAACGCCCTGAACTCGGGCGCCAAGGTCTGGCTCGCCGACTTCGAGGACGCGTCCGCCCCCACGTGGGAGAACGTCATCCTCGGCCAGCTCAATCTGATCGACGCCTACGAGCGCCGCATCGACTTCACCGACCCCACGTCGGGCAAGTCCTACGCACTGAAGCCCGCCGACGAACTCGCCACGGTGGTCACCCGTCCCCGCGGCTGGCACCTGAATGAGCGTCACATCCAGCTCGACGGCACCCCGGTGCCGGGTGCGCTGGTCGACTTCGGGCTCTACTTCTTCCACAACGCCCAGCGTCTGATCGACCTCGGCAAGGGCCCGTACTTCTACCTCCCGAAGACGGAGTCGCACCTGGAGGCCCGCCTCTGGAACGACATCTTCGTCTTCGCCCAGGACTACGTCGGCATCCCGCAGGGCACCGTCCGCGCGACCGTCCTGATCGAGACGATCACCGCCGCGTACGAGATGGAGGAAATCCTTTACGAGCTCCGCGACCATGCCTCCGGGCTGAACGCGGGCCGCTGGGACTACCTCTTCTCCATCGTCAAGAACTTCCGCGACGGCGGCTCGAAGTTCGTCCTGCCGGACCGCAACGCGGTGACGATGACCGCCCCGTTCATGCGCGCGTACACCGAACTCCTCGTCCGCACCTGCCACAAGCGCGGCGCACACGCGATCGGCGGCATGGCGGCGTTCATCCCGTCGCGCCGTGACGCCGAGGTCAACAAGGTCGCCTTCGAGAAGGTCAAGGCGGACAAGGACCGCGAGGCGAACGACGGCTTCGACGGCTCCTGGGTCGCCCACCCGGATCTCGTCCCGATCGCCATGGCCTCGTTCGACGCGGTCCTCGGCGAGAAGCCGAACCAGAAGGAACGCCTGCGCGAGGAGGTCTCCGTGGCGGCGGGCGACCTGATCGCGATCGACACCCTGGACGCCAAGCCCACGTACGACGGCCTGCGCAACGCCGTTGCGGTCGGCATCCGCTACATCGAGGCGTGGCTGCGCGGCATGGGCGCGGTCGCCATCTTCAACCTGATGGAGGACGCCGCCACCGCGGAGATCTCCCGCTCGCAGATCTGGCAGTGGATCAACGCGGACGTGGTCTTCGAGAACGGCGCACACGCCACGGCCGACCTGGCCCGCAAGGTCGCGGCCGAGGAACTCGCCGCGATCCGGGCGGAGGTCGGCGAGGAGGCGTTCGCGTCCGGCAAGTGGCAGCAGGCCCACGACCTGCTGCTCCAGGTGTCGCTGGACCAGGACTACGCGGACTTCCTGACGCTGCCTGCGTACGAGCAACTGGTCTGAGTCCGGTCCGATCCCGTAACACCTCGCGCCCCCGGTACCGCACAGCACCGGGGGCGCGGTTGCGTGCGGCCCCGTCACCGAGTGCCCAGGAACTGTTCCCCGCCCGGTACGCCTCCGCGTATCGCGCAGGAACGCGGCCTCGGCGACGACCGCCGAGCGCATCTCCGACCGGTACGGTGCGACTCCCCGCACGCCGTGCCTGTCGGCACGATCTCCCGTCAGTCGCCGAGGACGACCGTGCGCCGGGCGGAGAAGTCGCCCCACTTCCCGTCCGGCATTTTGGCGCGGATCTTCATCGAGTAGCGGGTCCCGCGGGGGTCACCGACGGTGAGCCGGTAGTTCGCCCGGCCCGTCGGCGGCTTGCCGCCCCACACGATCGTGGTGGTGAGCCGGCCGTCGAGGAAGAGCTGGTACGCGGGGATCTCACCTCCGGTGTCGGGCTGCTTCCAGTCCAGGTCGATCGCGTACTCCTTGCCCTGGGCCCTGGTCGTGATCCGTAGATCGGTGGGGGCGGTACTGGCCGGCGCGCCCGGGGCGGAGGGCGTGGTGAGGTCAAGGGCGTTGCTGTCCGGCGAGGACGTGTCGGCGGCGTCCCGGGCCCGGACCGTGAAGGTGTAGGCGGTGCCCGGGCGCAGTCCGGTCAGACGTGCCGTGGTCCGCGTGCCGGGCACGCTGTGGATGCGGGAGTCCTCCTGGTAGATGTCGTACGAGGTGACGCCCACGTCGTCCGTCGAGCCGCCCCAGGACAGGGTTGCCGCCCGGCTGCCGTCCGCCCTGCCGCGCAGCCCGACCGGGCGGGTCGGCGGCTCGTGGTCGGCGGGTGTCGGCGCGGGTGTGGTGACGGCGACGGCCCGGCTCGGCGCGGAGAGGTTCCCGGCGGCGTCCCGGGCCCGGACGGTGAAGGTGTAGGCGGTGGAGGGGGTCAGCCCGTCGATGTCGATCATCTGCCGGGCCGCCGTGACGGACTTGACCCGCGTGCCCTTGCGGTACACCTGGTAGCCGGTGATCGCCTTGTTGTCGGAGGCCGGGTCCCACATGACGTGGACGGAGGTGGCGCTGCTCGCCTGCGCAGTCACCCCGCCCGGGGCGGTCGGTTTCTGCGTGTCGGCGGCGTCGACGGTGTCGCCGCAAGCGGTGAGCGTGACGAGGAGCAGGGCGGCGGAGGTGGCCAACGCGGCGTGTGCGTGGGGGCGTTGCACGGTTTTGCCTTCCGTCCGGCAGCAATGGTCTGGACCTGTATGCCACGACCGGCGGGTCCCGGACAAGAGCGTGGAGCGGTGCCTTCCGCAATATTCCGGTCTGCGCTGCGGATACGTTGGGCGCAGAGCGATGAGTTCGGACCGCCACGGCGGTCTGATGGATATGGATACACAGAACGGAACGACGCCCACACTCGATCTCGAACCTGCGGCACGGCAGATCGCCGGACTGCTCGACGGCATCGAGGACCGCTCGCTGACCGACCCGACGCCCTGCCCCGACTATGCGGTACGGGAACTGCTCGCCCACCTGGTCGGGCTGACCACGGCCTTCCGCGAAGCGGGCCGCAAGAACCTCGGACCGACGACCGACACCTCTCCGGACGCCGCGCTCCCGGTCCTGCCGGAAGGCTGGCGCGCGACACTGCCGCCCCTGCTGGACGAGCTGGTGGCCGCCTGGCGCGACCCCGCCGCCCGGCAGGGAATGACCAGGGCCGGTGGCGTGGATCTGCCGGGCGAGGTGGCCGCGATGGTCGCTCTGAACGAGCTGGTGATCCACGGCTGGGACCTGGCCCGGTCGACCGGCCAGAAGTACGAGGCGGACGAGGCGAGCCTGCGGGTCTCCCTGGCCCTGATGACGCCGAACGACGACAGCCCTCGGCTGGGACAGCCCTTCGGGCCGCCGGTCCCAGTAGCGGCGGACGCGCCCCTCGTCGACCGGGCGGTCGCGATGAGCGGCCGGCGCCCGGACTGGCAGCCGGGCGACTGACGCGTCCGGCGTCGGCCGGCTCATGGCCCGCTCCCGCCCTCGGCGGATCCGGCGGACGGCTCATGACATCCCTCGACACCACGCCGGCCTGCCGCGCTGCCGCTGGTGCGGCACGCGCGGTCGGTGAGATCAGCGCGGTCGCAGCGTACGCACCGCCTCGCGTGCCCGGTCGCGGAGTCGTTCGTCGGCCGGGGCGATGCCTGATTCAATTCCTGACGCCGTCACCCGCAGGTCCCGCTCGGCGAGTGCGGTCAGCCGGCTCAGGTGGTCGTCGGTGAGTGCGGTCGGGCCGAGGGCGACCAGGGCTTCGATGGCGGTGACCGGTTCGGCGTCCGCCTCCGCGGAGTCCAGGAGCAGGCCGGCCAGCCGCGGGGCGTCGAGGGATTCGGGTGCGATCGCGTGCAGGGCGAGTACCGCGGCCGGGGTCTGTTGCCGGTCCGCCAGCAGGCCCTTCAGTGCGGGGACCAGCGGGCGGGCCGGCTCTCCGATGAGGGCCGCCGCTCGCGCGGCACGGATGAACGTCCAGCGCATCCAGGCCGGTTCGACCGCCGCGAGCACTCCGGCGAGCACGGGCACCGCTTCGTCCGCGTCACCGGTGATCCGCCACAGGGCGGCGGCGATCTCGACATCGCCGTCCAGCTGCGGGACGGTCCGGTTCACTCCGGGAGCGGTGAGCGCGGACCGCAGGGCGGGCACCAGATCGGCTGCCTCCGGGCCCAGCTCACCGGCGATGCCCGCCGCCTCCCGCACGTCGAAACCGCCCGCGGCGAGCTGTACGGCCGTCGCCGCGAGGAGTGGGGCGATGTCGCCGGTCAGTTCGTGCACCGCCCTGGCCGCCGCGAGCCTGCCCGCCTTCGGTCCGGAACGGGCCGCGGCGGTCAGCAGTTCCGCCGTCTTCGCGCGGTGCTCCGGCGGGCACACCGCCGCCAGCGCCTTCGGTACGACCTTCGGGAATCTCGGCAGTGCGGACCGGAGCTCGGGCAGGGCGGAGGACGCCCGGCTCCCCCAGCCGGCGAGCAGGACCGTGAGCCAGATCGGCTCGTTCCCTTCGAGATCGCCGGCTCCGAGGCGGACACGGATCGCGTCCAGCAGTTCGGGGTCGTACGGGAACGAGGGGGCGACCGCCGCTCGGACCGGGAAGCCGCATGCGGCACCGAGCGCTCGCGGGCGCTGCCCCAGGTCGCGGGCGAGGAGCGGCGCGGCCTGCGCGGGTGCGACCGCGACGAGGGCTTCGAGAGCCCGGTCCGCCGGATCACCTTCCCCTGCGGCGAGTCGGGCCAGTACCGGCGCGGCCGTCGCTCCATGGGCGCCCAGCTTCTTGAGGAGCGGGTACGCCGCAGGCACGGCGGCCGGGTCGGTGATCAGTGCGCGCACCGGTGCGGCCAGCCGTTCGGGAGCGCTGCGCGAGAGCCGGCAGGCGGTCTCGGCCGCCCACAGCGCCTCGGTACGGGCGTCGGGCTCGGGGCTGCGCAGTGCGGCGTCGAGCAGGGCGTACGCCGCTTCGCGGTCCGCAGGGGCGTCCCGGAGCAGCAGTGATTCGACCACATATTGCAGCGGTTCGTTGCGCTCCTGGTCGAGGCGGCTTGCGACAAGGCCGTCCGCCGGGAGGAGAGCCAGCATCGCGTCGTGGTGTGCGGGGGTCCAGGGCCGGCCGGCGTCGACACCGGCCAGCAGGGCCGCGATCCTCACCTCGCCCGTCTCGCCCGCCCCCATGGCTTCGGTCGCCTCGGTAGCGCTCCCTGCCGGGTCCAGATGAGCCATGGCACCGAGGAGTTCGGCCCGGACGAGGGGATCCGTCTCCTGCGCCCAGCGCCTCCGGAGCACCGGCAGCACCTGACCGGACGCCCCCGTCATGGCCGCGGTCCACGCGGCGGCCTGCCGCAACCCGGGATTCTCGTCGGCAATCCAGCCCAGGACCAACGGCAGTTGGCCGACGACGGCCGCCCGGCAGGCGGCTTCGTCCGTCTCCCCCCGGTCCTCGCCGCCCTCCGCGATCCCGCCGAGCATCACCAGCAGGTCCTCCGTGCGGTGCCCGGCCTCCGCGAGCCGTGCCAGATACGGCACCGCGCGGGCCGTCGCCTCGTAGACCGATCCCTGATGCAGGATGCTGCCGTACAGCTCGGAGAGCGCCTCGGACGCCTCGTCCTCGTCCCCGGCAAGCGCCCGCAGGCAGTCGGGCACATCGGCGGCGCTTCCGTACGCATGCTGCAGCTCAGCCCAGGGCTGGGCGTCGACCTCGGCGAAGAACAGTGCGAGTTCCATGGAAAAGATCTTTTCACCCGGAACTGACAATGCCCCGGCAGCGGCCGCCCCGGCCGCACGGGTCAGCTGGTGAAGAACTCGGTGATCTGCTGGGCGACCTGGTCGGCGTGGGTCTCGTGGACCCGGTGGCCGCCGCCGAGCGTGATCAGTCGGCAGTCCGGGATCAGGGAGGCCATGTCGGCCAGCCGGCCCTGCGGCATGGTGCTCTCCGGGCCGCCGGCGATCATCAGCGTGGGTGCGACGATCTCGCCGAGACCGTCCGCCCACTGCGGGTCAGGGTCGGCGATCCGGGCCCGGATGGGTGCGACGACGTTCCAGTCGTAGTCGACCGGCCCTTCGGGTTCCGCTGCGGGCCTCGGCTCACTGGGGAACGGCGGCGGGGTCTCCACCAGCACCAGCCGCTCCACCCGGTCCGCGTGCTCCTGGGCCAGCAGGTGGGCGACGACGCCGCCCATGGAGTGGCCCACCAGGCCGACACGGTCGAGCTCGCACTCGTCGAGGAAGCCGAGGACGTCGTCCCGCATCAGCTCGAAGGAGTACTCGTCGGGCCAGTCGCTCTCCCCGTGCCCGCGCAGATCGAGGGCGTACACCCGCCATTCCTCACCCAGCAGGCTCCCGACCGCTTCCCAGCTCGCGGCGGAACCGCCGAGGCCGTGCAACAGCACGACGGGCGAGCCGAACGGGTCGCCCCAGGTCCGGTACGCCAGCCGCACATCACCGACATCCACAACAGACTCATCTTCCATACCCCTGACGCTACAGCCGAATGGATCAAGATCCTCCTCCGCACCTGGCAGGCTGGCAGAGTGAAGTTCGTTCCACGTTCCCGTCTCGCCCCCGCCAGGGCCCTCGTCACGGCTCTTGTGACGGCTCTCGTCGTGCTGTCCGCATGCTTCGCGTCCGGGGCCGGTTCGGGAAGGGGTCCCGTGGGGCCCGGGCTCGACGATCCGGCGAAGAAGGAGATCGCCATGCAGCTGATCTCCAGCGCGGAGAACTCCACACTCGACTGGAAGGCCCAGTACAAGTACATCCAGGACATCGGCGACGGCCGCGGCTACACCGCGGGCATCATCGGATTCTGCTCCGGCACCGGCGACATGCTGAACGTCGTCGAACGGTACGCGGCGACCCGCCCCGGCAATCCGCTGGAACGGTTCCTGCCCGCTCTGCGCGCGGTGCAGGGCAGCGATGCGCACGACGGCCTCGGGCGCCCGTTCACCGACGCATGGGTGGAGGCAGCCGCCGACCCCGCGTTCCGGTCGGCGCAGGACGCCGAACGGGACAGCTCATACTTCGATCCGGCGGTCGGACAGGGAAAGGACGATGGTCTCGGCGCCCTGGGCCAGTTCATCTACTACGACGCCTATGTGATGCACGGGTCCGCCGACTCGAATGGCACGGTCGGCTTCCGTACGATGCGCCGCGAGGCTCTGGCCGCCGCCGAACCGCCGTCCCGGGGCGGCGACGAGGTGACGTATCTGAACGCCTTCCTCGATGCCCGGGTCGCCGCCATCCGCGAGGAACCCTCGCACTCCGACACCAGTCGCGTCGAAACGGAGCAGCGGGTCTTCGTACGCGAGGGCAGACTCCAGCTGGGAACGCCGCTGAAGTGGAAGGTGTACGGCGACAGCTACCGTATCGACGGGCCCTGACCCCGCGATTGGCGGTCTGCACGTCGACGAAGACGGGGTCAAAATCTCAACTGCCGTGCCCAGTAGGGGCATTGGGCCGTGGGCGACCTGCAGGGTGACCCCACGGGCGTATGGATCCACGTGCCTACCCCGACTGCTGACAGCCATCGGCCAGAAGGTGTCCGCCCCTGATCCGCAGGCCGCTCCGTACGGCCCCGCACCGCGCGTCCGGCGCGTGGTGCGGGGCCTTTCCGTAGCCGGAGCCGGACTCAACTCGCTTGCGCCGAAGGAGTGGATGACTCTCACTCCACCACGACTCTCACTCCACTCTGATAGGAAAGCTTCCTAGCGGATCCGGAACGACGAACTCCCTCTGGAGGAATGGTGCCCGCTTCCCATCGGCACGCCGCACGTCGCGACCCTCGCCCCGCACGGCTCGCGCTGGTCGCATTCGGGGTGACCCTCACGGCGTCACCCACCACCGCCAACGCCGGTGCCCCTACACATCCGGCCGTGCGCCAGGAGGTCTCCGCGACCCGGCACAACGCCGGTGTCCCCACGCATCCGCCCGTGCGCCCGGAGGTCTCCGCCACCCGGCAGGCGGCTGCCGCCACCCGGCGGGCGGCTGCCGCCACCGGGCTGGACGATCCGGCGAAGAAGGAGATCGCCATGCAGCTGATCTCCAGCGCGGAGAACTCCACACTCAACTGGAAGGCGCAGTACACGTACATCGAGGACGTCGGCGACGGCTGCGGCTACACCGCGGGCATCATCGGCTTCTGCTCCGGCACCGGCGACATGCTCGACCTCGTCGAGATGTACACCCAGCGCAAGCCGGGCAACGTCCTCGCGAAGTATCTGCCCGCTCTGCGGGAGGTGAACGGCACCGACTCGCACGACGGCCTCGACCCCAACTTCGCCGAGGACTGGGCGACCGCGGCGTCGGACCCGGCGTTCGAGCAGGCGCAGAACGACGAGCGGGACCGGGTCTACTTCAACCCGGCGGTCAGCCGGGGCAAGGCCGACGGCATCGGCACGCTCGGCCAGTTCGCGTACTACGACGCCATCGTCATGCACGGCGACGGCGACGGCGACGACGGCACCAGCTTCAGTGCCATCCGCGAGCGCGCTCTCGCCAAGGCGAAGCCGCCGGCCCAGGGCGGCAACGAGGTCACCTACCTGAATGCCTTCCTGGACGCGCGGGTCTGGGCGATGCAGCAGGTGGAGGCCCACTCGGACACCAGCCGGGTGGACACCGCCCAGCGGGTCTTCCTGAACAACGGGAATCTGAACCTGGATCCGCCGCTCGACTGGAAGGTCTACGGCGACAGCTACCACATCGGCTGAGCCCTGCCGCGATACGCCGGTGGCGCGTACGGCACTCGCCGTACGCGCCACTGCGTCGTACCGGATGCGCTCAGTGCGCGCCCACCGGAGTCGCTGCCGCAGCCTCGGAGGACTCCTCCGCCACCGGTTCCGGCTTCCTGCCCAGGTGGTTGAAGACCAGATTGAGAACGATCGCCACGACGCACCCGGTGGAGATCCCCGAGTCCAGCACGACGAGGAGATCCTTGGGGAACGCGTGGTAGAACTCCGGTGCGGCGATCGGGATGAGGCCGATACCGACGGCGGCCGCCACGATCAGCGCGTTCTCGCCCTTCTCCAGGGCCGCGCCGGCCAGCGTCTGGATGCCGCTCGCGGCGACCGAGCCGAAGAGCACGATGCCCGCACCACCGAGCACCGGCAGCGGCACGAGCGCGATGACGGACGCGCCGACCGGTACCAGGCCGAGCACGATGAGGATGCCACCGCCCGCGGCGACGACGAATCGGCTGCGTACCTTGGTCATCGCCACGAGACCGATGTTCTGCGCGAAGGCGCTGCACATGAAGCCGTTGAAGAGCGGGCTGACGGCGCTGCCCAGGGTGTCGGCGCGCAGACCTCCCTCGATGGTCCGCTCGTCCGCCGGACGGCCGACGATCTTGCCGAGTGCCAGCATGTCCGCGGTGGACTCGGTCATGCAGACCAGCATCACGATGCACATGGAGACGATGGCGGCGATCTCGAACTGCGGCGCCCCGAAGTGGAACGGGGTGGGGAAGCCGATCAGGTCGGCGTCCTTGATCGCGCCGAAGTCGGTGATGCCGACCGGGATCGCGATCAGGGTGCCGGCGACCAGTCCGAGCAGGATCGCGATCTGCTGGAGGAAGCCGCGCAGCAGTTTGCGCAGCACGAGGACGATCACCAGGGTGAGGGCCGCCATGGCGATATTGGTCGTCGACCCGTATCCGTCGGCCGTGGCGTTGCCGCCCTGGGACCAGTTGAAGGCGACCGGCAGCAGGGAGACGCCGATCAGGGTGATGACGGTGCCGGTGACGACGGGCGGGAAGAAGCGGACCAGTTTGCAGAAGTAGGGGGCGAGGACGAAGCCGAGCAGGCCGGCCACGATGATCGCGCCGAAGATGACGGCGATGCCGTCGTGTCCGCGGTCCTTGCCGATCGCGATCATCGGTGTCACACCGGCGAACGAGACGCCGTTGACGAACGGCAGCCGGGCGCCGATGCGCCAGAAGCCGAGGGTCTGGAGCAGGGTGGCGATGCCGGCGGTGAAGAGGCTCGCCCCCATCAGGAAGGCGGTCTCCTTGGGGGTGAGGCCCACCGCGGGTCCCACGATCATGGGCGGGGCCACCACGCCCGCGTACATCGCGGCCACGTGCTGCAGTCCGCTGGTGAACATCTTCAGTGGGGGGAGGGTCTCGTCGACCGGATGGCTGCCGTCGGCGACCTGCGGGTCGTCCCGTATCGGCTCCTGGTCGGGTCCTGCGACTGCGTCGTTGCGAAACCTGGGCTGTGCTGCCACGGCGGTTCCTCCGGTCGGTTACACGTCAAAGCGACGCGGGTGTCTGGGAGGTGGTGCGTTGGTGCAGGTGGGGCAGGTCGTGCAGCTGATGCGGCAGCTTCGGTCACCGGTCCGGCGGGCGCGTACGTCTGCGTACGTGCCCGCCGGACCGGCTGCCGTGGACCCCGCTCGGGCCCACGGCGGCCGGCCAAGGGCCGTCCCCCTTCGGCCGGCGGTTCTCGGGGGCGCCCCGGAGCGTCAGGCTCCGGCGGCGATCTGCGCGAGGCGGCGGGCCTCGTCGCGGGTGGTGCGCGCGATGGCGTCCTCGTCCACCGTGGTCAGGTGGTTGCTCTCGACGACCGTCTTCCCGTCGACGAGGGAGAGGGTGACGGGGGCCGCCGCGCCGAACACGAGCGCGGTGACCGGGTCGGCGATGGAGGAGTGGGCGAGGGTGTCCAGCTTCCAGAGCACCAGGTCGGCGAGCTTGCCGACCTCCAGGGAGCCGATCTGGTCGGCGCGGCCGAGTACCTGGGCGCCGCCGTACGTGCCCAGACGCAAGGCCTGACGGGCATTCAGGGCCCGTTCGCGGTGGGCGCCGAGCCGGTTGATGAGGAGGGCGTTGCGCAGTTCGGTGTGGAGCTCACCGGACTCGTTGGAGGCGGTGCCGTCGACGCCGAGGCCCACCGGGACACCCGCGGCGAGCATGTCGGGGACCCGGGCGATGCCTGCGGCGAGGCGCGCGTTGGAGGACGGGCAGTGCGCGACGCCCGTTCCGGTACGGGCGAAGGCGGCGATGTCGGAGTCGTTCATATGGACGCAGTGCGCCATCCACACGTCGTTGCCGAGCCAGCCCGTCGACTCGAAATAGTCGGTCGGGCCCATCCCGAACAGCTCGTGGCAGAACTTCTCCTCCTCCACGGTCTCCGAGCCGTGGGTGTGCATCCGGACGCCGCGGCGGCGGGCCAACTCGGCTCCCTGCCGAAGCAGTTCGGTGGAGATGGAGAAGGGCGAGCAGGGCGCGACGGCGATCTGGGTCATCGAGTCGAACGATCCGTCGTGGTGCGCGTCGATGGTCGCCTCGGTGGCGGCGAGCGCACCGTCGAGCGTCTCGACGGCGAAGTCCGGCGGGAGTCCGCCGTCCTTCTGGCTGCGGTCCATGGAGCCGCGGGCGAGGGTGAACCGTACGCCCATGTCGCGGGCCGCCCCGATGATGGCGCCGGACAGGTCGCCGGAGCCCTGCGGGTAGACGTAGTGGTGGTCCATGGCGGTGGTGACGCCGCCGCGGACCATCATCGCGAGCGAGCCCTGCGCGGCCGCGCGGACCATCGGCTCGTCGATGCGCGCCCATGTCGGATAGAGCGCGACCAGCCAGTCGAAGAGGTTGTGGTCGGTCGCCAGGCCCCTGGTGATCCACTGGTAGAAGTGGTGGTGGGTGTTGATCAGGCCGGGAGTGACAAGGTGCCCGGCGCCGTCGATGCGTCGTACGACATTCTCCAGACCCTCGGGGGCCCGGCCGGCGCCGACGTGCTCGATGCGGTTGCCCGCGACGACCACATGGCCCGAGGCGTACTCGGTGTCGTCGGCGTCGACGGTCGCGATCGAACAGTTCTCGATGACGATGCGTTCCACACGATCAGGGGCTGCCATGGCGCTTCCTTCTTCTCTCTGCAGGGACGTGGGCACGGCAGGACCCTAGGAGGATTTGAGTGCCACAGCCGTGCGGCCGTGGGTGCCGAGATGATGGAGGAACAGGTTGAGCGGGACGCCGACGAGCGCTCCCGCACCGATCCCGGAGCGCGGCACGGTCCGCGCCCAGGACGGCGATCCGGTGTGGAGGCCGGGCCCGGCGGGCGTCAGCGGGACGGTGGCGGGTCCGGCGGTCAGCAGGCCGGCCGGATGGGCGGAGCTCTCCGGGGGTGCGGTGCGCGGGCCTTCTGCTGCCGGCCCCGTTGCGTGCTGTGCCATGGGGGGTTCCCTCCGGTCCGGCCGGTCCCCGCCCGTCGGCGGACGGGGACCGGCTCGGTGCCGCGTCAGAGGTTGGTCATGTCGACCGGGATCTGCGGCTCGGTGCCGTCGCGCAGCACCGTGGCCTCGATCAGGCCGTACGGGCGGTCCGCGGCGAAGTAGACCTCGTTGTCGTTCTTGAGGCCGAACGGTTCCAGGTCCACCAGGAAGTGGTGCTTGTTCGGCAGCGAGAAGCGGATCTCGTCCACCTCGCTGCGACTGTTGATGATGCGCGAACCCATCTGGTACAGGGTCTGCTGCAGCGAGAGGGAGTACGTCTCGGCGAAGGCCTGGAGCATGTGCTTGCGCGTCTGCTCGTAGGACTTCTCCCAGTTCGGCATGCGCGCGTCGTCGCTGGTCCAGTTGTACCGCCACTTGGCGGACACCTCGGTCGCGAGGATGCGGTCGTACGCCTCCTTGAGCGTCGTGTACTTGTCCTTGACGTAACCCCAGAACTCGGAGCTGGTGGAGTTCATCACCACGAGGTCCTTGAGGCCCGAGATGACCTGCCACTTCTCGCCGTCGAAGGTGATCTGCGTGGTGCGCGTCTCCTGGCCCTTGCGGACGAAGGAGTGCTTGACCTCGTCGGCACCGATGAACTGCGAGTTGCCGTCGGAGGTGGCGATGCGCTCCCAGGCGTACTCCTCGATCCGGATCCGCGCCGTCTTGATCGGCTCCTGCGACGTCACGAAGTGACGGGCGAGGTGGATGCCGAACTGCTCGGCGGACTCGATGCCGTGCTCCTTGGCGAACGCGTACACCGTGTTCTTGGTGGTGTCGGTCGGCAGGACGTTGGCGTTGGAGCCGGAGTAGTGGACGTCGTCCATGTCGCCGGAGAGAGCGACTGAGACGTTCAGGTCCTTGATGTGGTGGGTGTCGCCGTCCCGCGTGATCCTGACGACGCGGTTCTCTGCTTTGCCGTACTGGTTCTGGCCGAGAATCGTGGGCATGTCGGTGCTAGCTCCCTCGGTAAACGGAGTAGCCGAACGGGTTGAGCAGCAGCGGTACGTGATAGTGCTCGCCCGGTACGACGGCGAAGGTGATCGCCACCTCCGGGAAGAACGCACCGCTGTCCCTTACGCGGGGGGCGTCCTGCTGCGCCTCGGCTTGCTTCTTGGAACTGTGCTCATCGGAGAAGTACGTCTCGGTGTCGAAGTCGAGCCGTACGTGGGTGGTGCCCTCCGGCGGCGCCGGCAGGTCCTTGCATCGCCCGTCCGCATCGGTCACGGAGCCGCCGAGCGTCACCCACTGCGCGTCGCTGCCGCTGCGGACGGCGAGCGAGACGGGGACGGCCTCGGCGGGGCGGCCGATGCTGGTGTCCAGGATGTGTGTGGACACCGATGCGGTGGTGTCGGTGCGCAAGACCGTCACTCTCCTTCTGTTACGAGACGGGTCAGCCGGATGCGGTTGATCTTGCCCAGCTCGGTGCGCACGATCTCGCGCTCCTGCTCGGGCGAGTTCCCGATCCGGGACTTCACCGCGTCGCGCATCTGCTCACCGGTGGCGCCGGTGGCGCAGATCAGGAAGACATGTCCGAACCGCTCCTGGTAGGCCAGGTTCAGTTCGAGCATCTCGGCCTTGAGCTCCTCGGTGGCACCGGCCATCCCCCGCTGTTCGCGTGAGGAGGTGGGGTCCCCGGGCTTCGGGCGGCCGATCGGGGGGTGTCCGGCCATCGCGTCGGCGAGATCGTCCTCGGTCAGCTCCGCCGTGGCGGCGTCACTGGCGGAGAGAAGGGCTTCTGCGGTGGCGTACGGGCGCCGGGAGAGGATCGCTCTTCCCCATGCCCCGCTGGCACACACCTCGTGCAACGCGGTGATGGCCTCGTCGTCCGCCAGGATGTTGAACCGGGCGAGGCCCGGTGTGGAGCTCGAAGTCACGGGAGCCTCCGTGGCTGTTCTTCGCTGTGCGTTGGTCGGGCTGCGGATAGCTAACGCCCTCCGCAACACCACGTCAACACTTTGTTGAAATTACCCGAACAGAAAAGGCCGTCGCCGGGCGATCCGGACAACGGCCTTCCATGGCGCTTGCGCACCTCTTCACTCAACTAGTCACCTTTGGCGGCGTTCTCCCGGTTGAGATAGTTGTAGACGGTGAAGCGGCTGACCCCCAGGGCCCCGGCCACCGTCTCCACCCCGTGTCGCACGGAGAAGGCACCGCGCGCCTCCAGGGTCCGTACGACCGCCTGTTTCGACTTCCGGTCCAGGTCGGCGAGCGGCATCCCGTGCCGTCGCTCCATGGCGGCCAGGATGTGGTCGAGCGAGTCCGACAGCTGCGGCAGCCGTACGGCTATGACGTCCTCACCCTCCCAGGCCAGCACCACGTCGTCGGCCTGTGCCTGCTCCGGCCCGACCAGCTCGGCGCCCATGGCGTCGACGAGCGGCTTGACCGCGGCGACGAGGGGGTGGTCCGCGGGTTCGGTCACTTCGAGTCCTCCCCGACGACGTTGACCTGGAGCGATATCCGGGTGGCACCCGACTCCAGAGCCTTGCGCAGCAGGGAGTCCACCGCGGTGAGCACCGCGTCCGCGCCGCCCTCCGCCGTATTGCCGAAGGGGCCGACGTCCACGGCGTCCAGTTCGGCCGACTGGATGACCTCGCGGGCCACCACCGCATGCGCGGGTGCCTCGTCGAGATCGAACGGCTCGGTGGTGAACTCCACTCTCAAGCGCACTGTGCCTCCCTCGTGTGCTCGCCGTGCGCCCAGGGGCCCGCGGCTCGGCCCCGACCCTAACGGACCGTCGCCGGGCCCGGCAGCGGGAGCGGCAGCACACAGGCGGCCATCGGGGCTGCGAACGGGGTTCCGGTGCGGCGCAGGCCGCCGTCCGCCCGGTCGACGTCGAAGACCGTCACCGTGCCGGACCGCTGATTGGCGGCGAAGAGCAGCGCCCCGTCCGGCGAGAAGGCGATCTGCCGGGGGAAGTCACCGCCCACCGGCACCGTGCCGATCAGCCGCAGCGCGGCCCCGCCCGCCTCGACGGCGTAACGGGTCAGGCTGTTGTGGCCGCGGTTGGCGAGATAGGCGAAGCGTCCGTCGCCGGTGACCAGGAGCTGGGCGGGATAGCTGGTGCCGGGGCCGGTTCCGGTGGACTGCCCGGACCCCGGGGTCACGACGCCGGTGGCGGGGTCGTAACGGCAGACGACGACGGTGTTGTCGACCTCGCAGGCGAGGTAGGCGAAGCGGCCGCTCGGGTGGAAGGTGAGGTGGCGCGGGCCGGCGCCCGGCCGCAGCGTGGCACAGGAGAGCTGACGGAGCGTGCCCCGGCGCGTGTCGAGCCGGTACGTGTAGACGGTGTCGTTGCCCAGGTCGACGGCGAGGACATGGCCGCCGTCGGGGGCGGTGACGATCTGGTGGGCGTGCGGCCCGTCCTGGCCGGGGCCGGGGGCCGGGGCCGTATGGACGACCAGGTCGGTGCGCTCCCCCAGCGAACCGTCGGCTGCGATCGGGTGCACGGCGACGCTGCCCGAGGTGTAGTTGGCGCTCAGCAGCCACCGGCCGCGCGGGTGGACCGAGAGATGGCAGGGGCCGGCGCCGCCGGTGGAGCGGGTGCCGAGCACCCGGAACGTTCCGTCCGGGGCGAGGGCCACGGCCGTCACACCGCCTTGTTCCTGCTCGTCGACGGCGTACAGCGTGGTGCCCGAGGGGTGCAGGGCGAGGTAGGAGGGGTTGTCGACGCCGGTGATCGTCGTGCGCCCGGTGATCGTCCCGGTCGCCGGGGCGTACCCGGCGACCCCGATCCCCGTACCCCCTCCGGCGGTCGAGGTGTACGTCCCCAGGAAGAGCGTCCCGGTCCTTCGGTCGCGGGCGGCCGGTGCGTCCGGCCCGGCCGTCGGGCCGGACGGCGCGGGCGGAGCAGGCGAGAAGGAGACTGCGGCGCCCGCCAGGAGCGCTCCGAGAAGCATGCGTCGGCTGGTGCGGGGCGTCATGCGCGGCACCTCGGGGTCGGCTGCGTCGGACATGTCAGCCACACTCTCCCGCCCCGACCGAAGCCGCAAGTGGCGCAATTTCGGTTGCATTCTCTGCAACCACCATGCACGGGGCCGCGCGCGCCGGTCCCGGCGGCCCGGTGTGCGGACCCCCTCTTGACAGCTCTCCCGTCAGCCATGCAATCTTCCGTTTAGCAGAAACTAACTTCCGCGATACGGAAGGAGCGCCTGACCCCATGGGACACCCGGACCAGCGCTTCGATGTGAACCTTTCGATCCTCTTCACGGAACTCCCGCTCCTGGAGCGCCCCGCGGCGGCCGCCGCCGCGGGCTTCACGGCGGTCGAGCTGTGGTGGCCCTGGATCGAGACCCCAGCCCCGCCGCAGACCGAACTCGACGCTCTCAAGAAGGCGCTCGACGACGCGGGAACCCAGCTGGTGGGGCTGAACTTCTACGCCGGACAGCTCCCCGGCCCCGACCGCGGTGCGCTCTCCGTACCCGGCGCGGAGTCGGACCGGTTCCGCACCAATATCGATGTGGCGGCCGGCTTCGCCGCCTCGGTCGGCTGCAAGGCGCTCAACGCGCTCTACGGCAACCGCGTCGACGGCGTGGACCCGGCCGTGCAGGACGAACTCGCCCTGGAGAACCTGGTCCTGGCCGCCCGCGCGGCCGACCGGATCGGGGCGGTCCTGCTGATCGAGACCCTGAACAAGCCGGAGTCACCGCGTTATCCGCTGGTGAGCGCACCGGCCGGGATCGAGGTCGTCGACAAGGTCAACGCCGCGACGGGCCTCGGCAACGCCAGGTTCCTGCTGGACCTGTACCACCTGTCGATGAACGGCGAGGACCTCAGCCAGGTGATCGCCGCGTACGCCGGGAAGACCGGCCACGTCCAGATCGCGGACAACCCGGGGCGCGGCGCGCCCGGCACCGGCTCGCTGCCGCTCGAGCAGCTCCTCGACGAGCTGACGAAGGCCGGTTACGACGGCTGGGTCGGCCTGGAGTACAAGCCGGGCGACCGACCGAGCTCCGAGTCCTTCGACTGGCTTCCCGCCGAGGCGCGCGCGGCCCGCTGAGGGCGTCGGTCCGACCCTCGTACACACGTTATTCAGGAAGGCACCCTCATGAGCAACAACCTCCCCAAGGTTGCGTGGATCGGACTCGGCATCATGGGCTCCCCCATGTCCGAGAACCTGATCAAGGCCGGTTACGACGTCACCGGTTACACCCTGGAGCAGGACAAGATCGACCGGCTGGTCGCCGCCGGCGGGAACGGCGCGGGCTCGATCGCCGAGGCGGTCCGGGACGCCGATGTCGTGATCACGATGGTGCCGGCCTCCCCGCAGGTCGAGGCCATTGCGTACGGCCCCGACGGCATCCTGGAGAACGCGAGGTCCGGGGCCCTGCTCATCGACATGTCCTCGATCACCCCGCAGACCTCCGTGGACCTCGCGAAGAACGCCAAGGACCGGGGCATCCGCGTACTGGACGCCCCTGTGTCGGGCGGCGAGGCCGGTGCGATCGAAGCGGTGCTGTCGATCATGGTCGGCGGCGAGCAGGCCGACTTCGACGCCGCGCAGCCGATTCTCCAGGCACTCGGCAGGACCATCGTGCTCTGCGGCCCGCACGGCTCCGGTCAGACGGTGAAGGCCGCCAACCAGCTGATCGTCGCGGTCAACATCCAGGCCTGCGCCGAGGCCGTCGTCTTCCTGGAGAAGTCCGGGGTGGACCTCTCCGCCGCACTCGACGTGCTGAACGGCGGGCTGGCCGGCTCGACCGTACTGACCCGCAAGAAGGACAACTTCCTCAAGCGGGACTTCGCGCCGGGCTTCCGGATCGATCTGCACCACAAGGACATGGGCATCGTCACCGACGCCGCCCGTAATGTCGGTGCCGCTCTGCCCGTCGGCGCCGTGGTCGCACAACTCGTCGCCTCGCTGCGCGCGCAGGGCGACGGCGGCCTGGACCACTCGGCGCTGCTGCGCGCGGTCGAGCGCCTCTCGGGTCAGCCCGTCCAGGCCTGACCGGCCTGCCCCCAGACTTCCGGATGGTGTCGGCGCCGACACCTGTCCTGTCGCGCCCAGGCGTCGGCACCATCCGGAACACCCCACTCTCAATTTCAACAAACTGTTGACGTTCGGTTCGGAGCGTACTTACGCTCCTGGAGCCCCCAGGGCGTCGCAGTTCAGCAACTCCCGTACGGAAGGTCGCCCCGACACCATGACGCAGCGTGTGCTTACGACCGAGTCAGGCGCCCCGGTCGCCGACAACCAGAACTCCGCCACCGCCGGCGTCGGTGGCCCGATCCTCCTCCAGGACCAGCACCTGCTGGAGAAGCTCGCACGCTTCAACCGGGAGCGCATCCCGGAGCGCGTGGTCCACGCCCGCGGCTCCGGCGCGTACGGCTACTTCGAGGTCACCGACGACGTCACCGGCTTCACCCGTGCGGACTTCCTCTCCGCCGTCGGCAAGCGCACCGATACGTTCATCCGGTTCTCGACGGTCGCCGACTCGCTCGGCGGCGCCGACGCCGTACGCGATCCACGCGGCTTCGCCCTCAAGTTCTACACGGACGAAGGCAATTACGACCTGGTCGGCAACAACACCCCGGTGTTCTTCATCAAGGACCCGATCAAGTTCCCCGACTTCATCCACTCGCAGAAGCGCGACCCGTTCACGGGCCGTCAGGAGCCGGACAACGTCTGGGACTTCTGGGCGCACGCCCCGGAGGCGACCCACCAGGTGACCTGGCTGATGGGCGACCGCGGCATCCCCGCCTCGTACCGTCACATGAACGGCTACGGCTCGCACACCTACCAGTGGACGAACGCCGAGGGCGAGGCCTTCTTCGTCAAGTACCACTTCAAGACGAACCAGGGTGTGCGCTCCCTCTCCGGCGAACAGGCCGCCGAACTCGCGGGCAGGGACGGCAACTCGCACCAGACGGACCTGCTGCAGGCCATCGAGCGGGGCGTGAACCCGTCGTGGACCCTGTACGTGCAGGTCATGCCGGCCGCCGAGGCCGCAGACTACCGCTTCAACCCGTTCGACCTCACCAAGGTGTGGCCGCACAGCGACTACCCGCTGCAGCGGGTGGGCCGGCTGGTCCTGGACCGCAACCCGGACAATGTGTTCGCCGAGGTCGAGCAGGCCGCCTTCTCCCCGAACAACTTCGTGCCCGGCATCGGCCCGTCCCCGGACAAGATGCTGCAGGGCCGCCTGTTCGCCTACGCCGACGCGCACCGCTACCGGCTCGGCGTCAACCACACCCAGCTCCCGGTGAACGCGCCGCGGACCGCCGTCGTCGACAACTACGGCCGCGACGGTCTGCACGCCACCCGCAACGGTGCGCGGCACGACAAGAACTACGAGCCCAACTCGTACGCGGGCCCCGCCCAGACCGACGCGGCGCTCTCCGCCCCGCTCGCCGTCCACGGCTGGACCGGCAGCCACGCGGCGCCCGCCCAAACCAAGGACGACGACTTCTTCCAGGCGGGCGAGCTCTACCGGCTGATGTCCGAGGACGAGAAGGGCCGCCTGGTCGCCAACATCGCCGGAGGCCTCTCCCAGGTCACACGCGACGACGTGATCGAGAAGAACCTCGCTCACTTCCACGCCGCGGACGCCGAGTACGGCAAGCGCGTCGAGGAAGCGGTCCGCGCCCTGCGCGAGGACTAGAACGACAAGACCGCGCAAGGGATATGACGGGAGGTCATTTCCCTTGCGCTGTCCGTCCGGCCGGCCCTGAGGGGTGCCCGGCGGGACGGACGTGACCGAGGACCGCGGCGGCGTGCGAGCCAGTGCGGTGGTGAAGGCAGCCGGCGGCCGCTCTCGACCTGAGAGAGCGGACCCGGCCGCCATTGCCCGTCGCCGCGGTCCCGGCACAACCTGCACACAGGACTCCGCCCGGCGGCGCGAACGAAACGGTCGCGCCGGCCTCTCGCCGTCGGGCGGTCACCACCCTCACGGAAGGGCGGGGAGTACGGACGGCCCCGCGCTCCCCGCCCTTCCCGCGTGCTCGCGCACCCGTCTGCTCGCGTCGGCTCAGCAGCCGGTCGGGCGTACCAGGCCCGTCTCGTACGCGAAGACCGCCGCCTGGGTCCGGTCGCGCAGCCCCAGCTTGGCCAGGATCCGGCTCACATGGGTCTTCGCCGTCTGCTCCGCCACCACCAGGCGCGTGGCGATCTCCGCGTTCGACAGGCCCTGCGCGATCAGGGAAAGCACCTCGGTCTCACGCTCCGTCAGATCACCGACCCGGTCCATGAGCGGGGCCCGAGGCGCCGCCGTCATCCGGGAGAACTCGGCGATCAGCCGCTTGGTGATGTTCGGGGCGAGCAGCGCGTCACCTGCTGCCACCACCCGTACCGCATGGACCAGTTCCTCGACCGAAGCGTCCTTGAGCAGAAAGCCGGACGCGCCCGCGCGCAGCGCCTCGTACACGTACTCGTCGAGATCGAAGGTGGTCAGGATGAGCACCTTGACCTGGGCGTCGTGCGGTGACGTGATGCGGCGGGTCGCCTCGATGCCGCCGAGCACGGGCATCCGGACATCCATCAGGACCACATCCGGGGCGAGTTCGGCGACCTTGGACACGGCGTCGAGACCGTCCACCGCCTGACCGACGACCTCGACGCCGGGCTCCGCGTCGAGCAGCACGGTAAATCCCTGGCGGACCATCACCTGGTCGTCGGCGATCAGTACGCGGATGGTCGTCACAGTGTGTCCTCAGCAGGTAAGGCGGCCAGGTCAGGGGCGCTCACCGGCAGGATAGCCGTGACTTCGTAGCCGCCGTCCGGGGTCCGTCCGGTGACGAGTTCGCCGCCCAGCATCGCGGCGCGTTCGCGCATTCCGAGCAGTCCGTGCCCCATGCCCCGCGATGGCGCCGCGGGTCCGTCCGGCGCGGTGTTGGTGATCCGGACGGTGAGCCCGGCCGTCCCGTAGGCCGTCTCCACCCGCACCTGGGCACCGGGCGCGTGCCGCATCGCGTTGCTGAGGGCCTCCTGGACGATCCGGAACGCCGACAGTTCGACACTCGGCGGCAGCGGGCGCGACGTGCCGGTGGTGGCGGTGTCGACCACGAGCCCGGCGCCGCGCACATTGGCCAGCAGTTCGTCCAGGCGGTCGAGAGTGGGCTGCGGGGCGTGTCTCGCCCCCATCGAGAGAGCGTCCTCGGAGCGCAGTACGCCGAGCACATGCCGCAGCTCGGTGAGCGCCTCGACAGCGTTCTGCCGGATACCGGCGAGGTTCTCCCTGAGTTCGTCGGACGGGTTCTCGACGAGGTGCGGGGCCACCTGAGCCTGGATGGAGATCACCGACATGTGGTGGGCGACCACATCGTGCAGCTCACGGGCGATCCGGTTGCGCTCCTCCAGCAGGGTGCGCCGGGCCCGCTCCCCGGCGGTGAGCTCCTCCTGGACGACCAGCTGGCTGCGGGTCACCCGCAGGCCGCGCAGGGCGGTGCCGAGGACCACGGATGCGATCAGGAACGGCGCTCCGCGGACGATGTCGTAGTTGTGCCCGGTGGTGAGGACGGTGCACGCCGGCCCGGAGAGAAGGGTGATCACCAGCGCCACGACCGCGCGGCGTGGCCGCACCCGCAGCGCCAGCAGGAACAGCGACCCGCCCAGGAGAATCATCCCGGGGACGGTCCAGGGAAAGAGCACGTCCCTGCTGATGTCGGGTTCCGAGAGCCGCACGGTGACCACCAGAACGATCGTCGACACCCACCAGGCCGCCACCGGGCGGAACATCCCGGCGACGAGTGCCGCGCCCTGCATGATGCCCAACAGCACCGCGTACGTGGGAACGGAACCACCGTCGGCCGGGCTCAGCTGGGCGATGTGGAACGCGGTGAGAAACACGGCGCCGATGACCAGCGCCATCGCGAACACCGGTCGCCAGACCGGCCACCCGGGCTCCCCCATGGCCGGCATCGGGTCGGCGGGTGCCGTCAGGTCCTCGAACAGGGCGCGCGGGGCGCCCCGCAGGGCGGACTTCAGACGCTTCGTGTCCCTCATCGCTTCCCGGTTCATCCGGCTCACCCTAAGCACGAGGCATCGCCGATGCCTTGGCGGGACGGTTCTCACGGACGATCCTGCCGCTCCCGCGCGGCCGCCCCTCCTCGTACTTACGGAACGCCGCCCAGCACACCAGCAGCGCCACGGCGAACGCCGGCAGCCAGGCCAGCCGTGCGAACACCCAGCCGTAGTCCCTGGGCACGGTGTGCAGACCGGGCAGCGACTCGCCTGCGAGCAGGCCGACGGCGGTGACCGCCATCATCGCGGTCTGGTGCCAGAGGAAGACGGTCATCGCGGAGAGGTTGACCAGCGCCACCGCCGCCCAGGCCGCGGGGCGTCGAAGGACTCGCCGCAGCGGGCCGAGCAGCAGCCGGGCCGCGCCGCACTGGGCGAGGCCGAAGGTGACGGCCGCGAGGGTGGGCGGGTCGAGGTTGGAGATCCTGGCGCCGGGCACTCCGACCATGGACGCCGGGTAGCCGGCCCACAGGACGAGTCCGGCGGTGGTGGCGGCGCCGATGAGCAGCAGGGCCCATCCGGTCGACCGGCTCCGCAGGCAGCCGCGGGCCCAGCTCGCACCCAGGCAGTACGGGACCAGCCAGCCGGCCGCCACATCGATCCAGCCGAGCTGGGCGGGACCGCCCAGCCCGAACCGGATGAGGTCGACATGCAGCACGACGGCGAGCGGCCACAGCGGATGGAGCTTCGCGACCAGCGGGGTCGCCGCTGTCAGCGCGGCGAAGACCAGCAGGAACCAGAGCGGTGACAGCACCAGTTTGAGCAACGCGTGCACGGTCTCCGTGCCCACCCCGGAGGCGAGCAGCGCGCCCGCGATCACGGTCCACACCACCAGCACGACGGCGACCGGCCGGAACAGCCGGCCCGTGCGGGCGCCGAGCCACTGCCTGTACGTGTTGCCGCGGGTGCGGGCGGAGGCGTAACTCTTCGCCCCGACCTCACCGCCCACCAGGAAGAACACCGCAAGCGTCTGGAACAGCCAGGAGACCGGGGTCAGTTGGGGCATGTGCTGGAGGGGGCTCGCGGCGCGCACCGTGCCGGTGTCGGCGATCAGGGCGGTCACCAGCCAGTGGCCGAGCACCACGCCCAGAATGGCGAGGGCGCGCAGTGCGTCGACGGCGCGGTCGCGGTCGGGTGGGGTGGCGGCCTCGATCCGCCGGACGAGTTCACGCATGACGGCCCTCCTCGGCAGGGGCCCGGCCGGAGACGATCCGGGCAATGCTCCTCAGCGACAGGGAGCCGGGCTTCAGGTAGTCGCTGTGGCCGCCGTCGCCCGCCGCGAAGTGCCGGGCACCGAACTTCCGGGAGACCGGGTCCGTTCCGAACCCGAGGGTGACGAACGGCAGTCGGAGCTGTACGTGCGGCACCTCGGCGATCCAGTCGTCGCCGCCCCGGCCTGCCCAGACGGTGGCCGGGGTGTGGAGGGCGGCGACGTTGTCGACGCCGGTGCCGGGGCTGCCGTACAGAACGATGTCCGAGACCTCCAGCCCTGGTGCTGCCTCGGCACAGACGACGGATCCGTAGGAGTGGCACAGCAGCGACGTCCGGGCGGTTGGCTCGGCACGCGTCAACTCGCCTATGAATGCGCGCAGTTCGGTCGCAGCACCCTTGGCCCGGTCCGTGGTCACCGACGCCCGGCTCACCGTGTCCGGCGTTTCGTAGCCGAGCCACCCGACGACCGCCGCCCCCTCGCCCATCTCCCGGCGCAGAGCGACGGCACCGGCCCGCAGCCGCCAGTACCGGTCGAGGCTGATGCCCGCCCCCGGGACCAGCACGGCGATCCGGCGCGCGCGGGAGAGGTCGCCGAAGACCTCGACGCTGCGGCCGCCGTCGCGGCCGTCGAAGGAGAAGAAGTGGCGCGCCGGGTCGGCGAGACCGCGCAGGGATGCGGCCCGCTTGCCGTCGCCGTGGCGGGTGGCCATCCGCTCGGCCGCGAGGACGGAGCCGCGGTTGACGGCGTACCGGTCGGCAAGGGCGGCGGGGGTCGCAGCACGCAGCGGGGCAAGGGCGGCCGGGGCCGGCGCCGGGACGGCCGAGGGCCGCGCCGCACCCGCCATGGGCACGGCGACCGCGGCGATGACGAGGGCGGCGAGCAGCGTCCGGACAGCGCGCGAAAGATTCCTGCGCGGATGACTCCTGGGCGGGCTGGGCGCCATCCCAGATCTTGCGTGGAAATCCCGGCCTTCAGGCCGGGCGGGAAACGCATCCTGAGACCCGGAGCCGCGAAGCGGCGTAATACGCTGCGATCCTGCTTCGGCAGCGGTCAGGGCTTGGCCGTCATGAGACCCCGCGCGGTCAAGTGAGAAGCCGCCTCGTTTACGAGGGGGAGGAGTCACGAAAGATGGTCCTTCCGTACCGGATGTCCGTCGAGTTGGTCAGTGGTGCTTCCGGTACAGAAGTTAGGGAGCCGACCTTGTGGTCGGCGTCCACCCGGGGAGGGCACCTTCCGGGTAACCCTGAAGTACTACGGGTAGGGGGAGTTGGCGCTCTCCCGGGGCCTGGACACACGTGTGGGGGCGGACCACCGGAACCCGGTGGTCCGCCCCCGCACAGGCGGTGGAAGAGAGGGCCGTCAGCTCGCGACGAACGGGCGGATCGAGGTCGGGGCGTGGCCCGGCTCGGTGGCGATGTCCTCCCACTCGTTGATGGCGTCGATACCCGCGGCGCCCATCGAGATGTTGGTGACGCGCTCCAGGATCGCCTCGACGACCACCGGGACGCGGAACTCGGCGGCCAGCTTCTTGGCCTCCTCGAACGCGGGCAGCAGCTGGTCCGGCTCGGTGACCCTGATCGCCTTGCAGCCCAGGCCCTCGACGACCTTGACGTGGTCGACGCCGTAGACGCCCAGCTCCGGGGAGTTGATGTTCTCGAACTCCAGGTTGACCTGGAAGTTGATGTCCAGGTTGCGCTGCGCCTGGCGGATCAGCCCCAGATAGGAGTTGTTCACCAGGACATGGACGTAGGGGATGTTGTGCTGTGCGCCGACCGCCAGCTCCTCCAGCATGAACTGGAAGTCGTAGTCGCCGGAGAGCGCGACCACCTGGCCCTCGGGGTCGGCGGTGGCGACGCCCAGCGCGGCCGGAATGGTCCAGCCGAGCGGGCCGGCCTGGCCGCAGTTGATCCAGTGGCGCGGCTTGTAGACGTGCAGCATCTGCGCGCCGGCGATCTGGGAGAGGCCGATCGTGGTGACGTAGCGCGTCTCCGGTCCGAAGGCGCGGTTCATCTCCTCGTACACGCGCTGCGGCTTCAGCGGCACGTTGTCGAAGTGGGTACGTCGCTGCAGCCGGGCCTTGCGCTCCTGGGTGGAGGCGGCCCACGCGCTGCGGTCCGGCAGCCGGCCGGCGGTCTTGAGCTCTTTCGCCACGTCGACGAAGAGTTCCAGTGCGGCCTTGGCGTCGGAGGCGATACCGAGGTCCGGCGCGAAGATCCGTCCGAGCTGGGTGGGCTCGATGTCGACGTGAACGAACGTGCGGCCCTTGGTGTAGACGGCCAGGTCGCCGGTGTGCCGGTTGGCCCAGCGGTTGCCGATGCCCAGGACGAAGTCCGACTCCAGGAAGTTCGCGTTGCCGTAGCGGTGCGAGGTCTGCAGGCCGACCATGCCGGCGTTCAACTCGTGGTCGTCGGCGAGGATGCCCCAGCCCATCAGGGTCGGGATGACCGGGGTGCCCGTCAACTCGGCGAACTCGACGAGGAGTTCGCAGGCATCGGCGTTGATGATGCCGCCACCGGCGACGATCACCGGGCGCTCGGATGCGAGCAGAAGCCCGATCGCCTTCTCGATCTGGGCGCGGGACGCGGCCGGCTTGTACACGGGCAGCGGCTGGTACGTCTCCGGGTCGAATTCGATCTCCGTCAGCTGGACGTCGATCGGCAGGTCGATGAGGACCGGGCCGGGGCGGCCCGACCGCATCAGATGGAAGGCCTGCTGAAAGACGCCGGGCACCTGCGCGGCCTCCAGGACGGTCGTCGCGGCCTTGGTCACCGGCTTGGCGATCGAGGCGATGTCGACGGCCTGGAAGTCCTCCTTGTGAAGCTTGGCCACCGGTGCCTGGCCGGTGATGCAGAGGATCGGAACGGAGTCGGCGATCGCCGAGTACAGCCCGGTGATCATGTCGGTCCCGGCGGGCCCCGACGTACCGATGCAGACGCCGATGTTCCCTGCCCTGCTCCGGGTGTAGCCCTCGGCCATGTGGGACGCGCCCTCGACATGGCGGGCGAGCGTGTGGTCGATGCCACCACCGGCCTTGAGCGCCGCGTAGAACGGGTTGATCGCTGCGCCCGGCACGCCGAACGCGTTGGTGACGCCTTCCAGCTTGAGGATCTCAACTGCCGCTCGGGCAGCGGTCATTCGAGGCATGGAGTACTCCTGCTCGGACGGGTGGAGTCGGGCTCTGTCGCGCCACCTGAGAGCACCTATTCCGCATTACGAAAGTTTGTTTCTGCTATACGGAAGCAATCTAAGCTGCGGCCGAGTGGCCGTCAAGACCGGTGAATCCGCCAAGTCGCTCCCCCACGCCTCGCTCTTGGTGGACCATGGGGACGGAGCACAGGGGACACGGGGCGCGGAGGCCCCGGGGCGGCGCCGGGGGGCGCCGGAGGGAGACCACAGTGGAGTCCGTGCCGGTACGCTGCCCGGCCTGCGGCCGCGATCACGCCTACCTCACACCGGTCTACCCGTGCCCGTGCGGGACCCCCATCGCCCCGCCCGTGTTGCGCGGCGGGGCGGTCGAACCGATCACCCACCGCACCTGGAGCGAGGACTGGGTCACCGTGCGCTGCCGCACCTGCGGACGCCACGACCAGTGGCCGCAGCCGGAACTGTGCTGTCCGTGCGGGACCGTGCTGCGGATCCCGGTCCGCCCGGCCACGGAGTCCGCGTCCGGCCCGGTCGCCGGGGCCCTGCCCACCCATATCCCGCTGCCGCGGACGGCGGCGGCGCCCCGCCCGGCGTTCCGGCCGATGACGATCCGTACCGGCCGCGACGCGGTCACCGCCGCCGCGATGTACCTGCGGTGGCTGGGCTACCGCGACGTCGTACAGCCCGCGGAACGCCCCGCCTCCCGGATCGATCTGCGCGCCGCCGGGGTGATCGCCCAGGTCGACTCGACCACCCGGCCGACCACCCTGCGCGATGTCGAATGTCTCTGGCTGAACGGCTTGAACGCCTCGGTGACCAGCGTCTTCTTCTCACTGGCGGGCTATGCGCAGGACGCCAGGGCGCGGGCGGACGGTCTCTGCATCCCGCTCTTCGTGATGGACCTCACCGGGACCCCACAGCCGGTCAACGGCCCGGCGGACGAACTGCTCTCCACCGGCGCCTGACCGCCGTGCCGACCGCCATACTGGCGGCATGCGCATCCGTCCCGCCCGCCGCTCCGACCTTCCGCTGCTCCAGGAGATCGAGCGCGCCGCCGGCGAACCCTTCCGCACCCTCGCCATGTCCGCCGTCGCGGACGACGACCCGCCGCCTCTCGACCTGCTGGACGAATACCGCAGGGCCGGCCGCGCCTGGGTGGCCGCGGACGCCGACGACCGTCCGGTCGGCTACCTGATCGCCGATCCGGTCGACGGCGCGGCCCATGTCGAGCAGGTCTCGGTCCATCCGTCCGCCGCCCGGCGCGGCGTCGGCAGCTCGCTCATCGACCACCTCGCCCTCTGGGCGGGCGAACAGCGGCTCGAAGCCCTCACCCTCACCACCTTCTCGCACGTCCCGTGGAACGCGCCGTACTACACACGCCTCGGCTTCCGCACGCTCACGGAGGCCGAACTCACCGACGGCCTGCGGAAGATCAGGGCGGAGGAGGCCGAACACGGCCTGGACCGCTGGCCGAGGGTCTGCATGCGACGCGAACTCTGACACGGCGACACGATTCGGGTACCTTCGCGCGGGCCCCGGTGCCGGTCCGGACCCGCGCCCCGACGCCGCAGCGGAACCGGTCGGCAACAGCGAGTGCAATCGGTCACGTTCGGCCCTGCGGCCACAAATGTTCGGTCGCTGTCAGTGGGCGGCCGTAGAGTGGTGCGCATGGTCTTAACTCCACGGCTCTCACCACCATTCGCCCCGCGGAACACCGCACAGAACGTCGCACAGTCCGCACAGCCGACCCACCCGTCCGCCGTCGAGGCGAACGAGGCGATTCGTGCGCTCGTGGACGCACGAGCCGGCCAGGACTGGTCCTCCGTGGAGTCCGCGGCCTACGAGGTACTGCTCGTCGAATGGGCGGCGGCCACTCGGGGCGCTGCCGGCGACATCATCGAAGCCGCCTGACAGCGCCCGTCGGCGCCGCTCCCACCGGGCCCCTACCCGTAGTTCTCCCGCAGTTCGATCTTCCGGACCTTCCCGCTCACCGTCATCGGGAAGGTCTCCAGGATCTGCAGCCGTCGCGGGATCTTGTAGTGCGCCAGCTGCTCGCGGCAGTACTCCGTCACCTCTTCCAGGGTCGGCGGCTGCGCCGGGTCCCGGGGGATGACGCAGGCCAGGATCTCCTCGCCGTACGTCTCGTCCGGTACGCCCACCACCTGCACGTCGGCAATCTTCGGATGGCCGTAGAGGAACTCCTCGATCTCCCGCGGGTACACGTTCTCGCCACCACGGATGATCATGTCCTTGATGCGGCCGACGATCTGCACGTAGCCGTCCTCGCGCATCACCGCGAGGTCACCCGTGTGCATCCAGCGCCCCGCGTCGATCACTTCCGCGGTCCGCTCGGGCTGCTCCCAGTAGCCGAGCATCACGCTGTAGCCACGGGTGCAGAGCTCGCCCGCCGCGCCGCGCTCCAGGGTCACGCCCGTCACCGGGTCGACGACCTTCACCTCGATGTGCGGCATCACCCGGCCGACCGTGCCGGTGCGGCGCTCCAGGTCGTCGTCGCGGCGGGTCTGGGTGGAGACCGGGGAGGTCTCCGTCATGCCGTAGCAGATGGACACCTCGTCCATGTGCATCTCGGCGACGACCCGCTTCATCACCTCGATCGGGCAGGGTGATCCGGCCATGATCCCGGTGCGCAGCGAGGAGAGGTCGTACGAGGCGAAGTCCGGATGGTTGAGCTCCGCGATGAACATGGTGGGGACGCCGTAGAGCGAGGTGCAGCGCTCCGTCTGGACCGCCGCGAGGACGGCGGCGGGCTCGAAGGCGGGGGCCGGGATCACGATGCAGGCGCCGTGCGAGGTGATGCCGAGGTTGCCCATCACCATGCCGAAGCAGTGGTAGAAGGGAACGGGCAGACAGACCCGGTCCTGTTCCGTGTAGGCGACCATCTCCCCGACGAAATAGCCGTTGTTGAGGATGTTGTGGTGCGAGAGGGTGGCGCCCTTGGGGAAGCCCGTCGTACCCGAGGTGTACTGGATGTTGATCGGGTCGTCGCAGGACAGCTCGGCCTCTCTGGCCGCCAGCTGTTCGGCGGTGACGGCTGCGGCCGCTGCCGTCAGCTCGTCCCAGGACGGATCGCCGATGTAGTGCACGGCCCGCAGGGCGGGGCAATTGGCCCGGACCTGGCCGACGAGGGCGCGGTAGTCGCTGGTGCGGTGGGCGAGCGAGGAGATCAGGAGGGAGATCCCGGCCTGGCCGAGCACATACTCCAGCTCGTGCGCCCGGTAGGCCGGGTTGATGTTGACCATGACGGCGCCGATGCGGGCGGTGGCGTACTGGACGAGCACCCACTCGGGGCAGTTGATCGCCCAGATGCCGACGCGGTCGCCCTTCGCCACTCCGGAGCCCATCAGAGCGCGCGCCAACTCGTCGACGGCGGCGCCGAATTCCGCGTACGTCCAGCGTCGCCCCGAGGCGACGTCGACAAGCGCCTCGCGCTCCGGGTACGCCTCGATCGCCCGGTCGAGATTGCGCCCGATGGTGTCGCCGAGCAGGGCCGTGGTGCCGGTGCCGTGCGCGTAGGAAAGGCCGGTCCGTCCGCTCATCGCAGGTCCCCCTCGTCGAATTCGGTGCCGATTCCCTCGGCCGTACGCTCACGCAGCTCGATCCGGCGGATCTTGCCGGACACGGTCTTCGGCAGTTCGGCGAATTCCAGCCGGCGGATCCGCTTGTACGGGGCCAGCACCGCCCTCGAGTGCGCGAACAGCACCTTCGCGGTGTCCGGTCCGGGCTCCCAGCCCTCCGCGAGCACGACGTACGCCTTCGGGACCGCGAGCCGGACCGGGTCGGGCGCGGGCACGACCGCAGCCTCGGCGACCGCCTCGTGCTCCAGCAGGGCGCTCTCCAGCTCGAACGGCGAGATCTTGTAGTCGGATGCCTTGAAGACGTCGTCGGCGCGGCCGACATAGGTGATGTAGCCGTCCTCGTCGCGGGAGCCGATGTCGCCGGTGCGGTAGTAGCCGCCCGCCATCGCCTCGGCGGTACGGTCCGGGTCGCCGTGGTATCCGGTCATCAGGCCGACCGGACGGTCCGACAGATCGAGGGAGATCTCGCCCTCCGTCGCGCCGGGCCGGCCGGTGACCGGGTCGAGGAGCTCGACCTTGAAGCCGGGGCTCGGCCGCCCCATGGAACCGGACTTCAGCAGCTGCCCGGGGGTGTTGGCGACCTGGACGGCGGTCTCGGTCTGGCCGAAGCCGTCCCGGATGGTGACGCCCCACGCGCGCCGGACCGTCTCGATGACCTCGGGGTTCAGCGGCTCGCCCGCCGCGACGACCTCGCGCGGCGGGGTCCTCAGTTGGGAGAGGTCGGCCTGGATCAGCATCCGCCAGACGGTGGGCGGGGCGCAGAAGCTGGTGACGCCCGAGCGGTCCATTTCGGCCATCAGCCGGCCCGCGTCGAACCGGGTGTAGTTGAAGATGAAGACGGTCGCCTCGGCGCTCCACGGCGCGAAGAGGTTCGACCAGGCGTGCTTGGCCCAGCCCGGCGAAGAGATGTTGAGATGGACGTCTCCGGGCCTGAGGCCGATCCAGTACATCGTCGACAGGTGGCCGACCGGGTACGAGACATGGGTGTGCTCGACCAGCTTGGGGCTGGCGGTCGTGCCGGACGTGAAGTACAGCATCAGCGGTTCGTCGGCGTCGGTCTCCCGGTCCGCCTCGAAGCTCTCCGGCTGCTCGTCGGCGTCGCTGTACGAATGCCAGCCCTCGACCTCGTCGCCGACGACGAGCCGGGTGTAGTCACCGGGCACCTCGTCGAACTTGGCGGCGTCCGCGTCCCGCACGATCACATGCCGGACCCGGCCGCGGTCCACCCGGTCGCGCAGGTCGACGGGGCCGAGGAGCGGCGTGGCGGGGATGACGACGGCGCGCAGCTTCATCGCGGCGAGGGCCGTCTCCCACAGCTCGATCTGGTTGCCGAGCATGACGAGGATCCGGTCCCCGGCGCGTACCCCCTGGGCACGCAGCCAGTTCGCCGCCTGGTTGGACCGGGCGGACATCCGGGCGAAGGACGCCTCGGTGCGCCGGCCGTCCTCCTCCACGATGTGCAGGGCGGTGCGGTCGTTGTTCTCGGCGATGACGTCGAACCAGTCCAGCGCCCAGTTGAAATGGTCGGCCCGGGGCCAGCGGAAGCCCTCGTAGGCCGCCGCGTAGTCCTCGCGGTGCTGCAGCAGAAAGTCCCGGGCGGCCCGAAACGTTTCCGTCGCGCTCGTTGCCGACATGTGCCCTCCTCATTGCGGACCGGACCGGTCACTTAACATCATGAAAACAGTGACCCAGGTCTCACCACCCCCGAACGGGGGTACAGAGGGCGGGGCGGAGAGGCGACAGCGTGCCGGAACCGGTCGATACGGTCGAGATGCAAGCGGCGCTGCTGCGGCTGCGCCGGACGAGCGGACTGCCCGTCACGTTCGGCGGACTGCTCTCGGACCCGCGCCACGCCAGGATCGTGGAGCTCAACGGTGCGCAGACCACCGCGCTGCGCGGGCTCGTCATATCGGCCGGCAGCGGGCTCGGCGGCAAGTCGATCGCCCTGTCGCGGCCGTGCGCGGTGACCGACTACCCGTCGTCGCGGCACATCAGCCACGAGTACGACACCGCGGTCGCCGCGGAGGGCCTGCGCTCGGTGGTCGCGGTGCCCGTCGTCGTACGCCGGAGGGTACGGGGCGTGCTGTACGGGGCGCTGCGTGAGCCGCTCACCCTCGGGGACCGTACGTTCGACGCGGCAGTCGCGGCGGCCCGCGACGTGGAACAGGCCCTTGTCGTACGGGACGAGGTGCAGCAGCTCCTGTCCGTCACCCGGGACCAGGTGACGGACCCCCGGGCCGCTCCGGGGGCCTGGGAGGACGTCCGCGAGGCGCACCGCGAACTGCGCGCGCTCGCCCCCAAGGTGGCCGACCCGGCGCTGCGCGAGGAGCTGCTCTCGGTGTGCGCGCGGCTGGCCTCGGCGTCCGGGGCGCAGGAGCCACACGGCCGTGAGGTGCTGCTGGCGCCGCGCGAGGTCGATGTCCTCGCCTGTGTGGCGGCGGGTGCGACCAACGCGGTGGCGGCCGGCCGGCTGGGCCTTCGACCGGAGACGGTGAAGGGGTATCTTCGCTCGGCGATGCGGAAGCTGGGGGCGCACACCCGGCTGGAAGCCGTGGTCGCCGCGCGCCGGGCGGGGCTGCTGCCGTAGGCCGACCGGCACCCGGCGACGCCGCCCCCATATGCCGGTCGGTCCTGGTCGCGTGCCTGACGTCAGTGGGGACGGTGGCGGCGACGGGCCGCGCCGACTGAAACCCGGTTCACTGTCCGAAGTCGATGAACGGCGCGAACCGGATGTCGTGCGCGGGCGCCTGCGTGGGCGCCGTCGTGGCGAGCATCCGCAGCCCCTCCTCCGTGACGGCGTCGCGCTCGGCCCGGCTGAGCTTCCCCAGCGCCTGTACGGTGACGATCCCTTCGCCGCCGGGCTTCCCGTCGGATTTCGTGCCGGGCGCGCCGAGTCGCCAGATCGCGGCGAGGAACCCGTCGACCAGCACGGTTCCGTACGCCTGGTTGCCGTTCCCGTTGCGTCCCCGGTACTGGGGCGGGATGACGCGCGTACGGTCGGCGTGGCCGAGCAGCACGTTGTCGAACTCGGGCAGGAAGCGCGGCGGGGCGGGGGTGTCCGCGTCGGGGCGGGGGGCGTCCGGCAGGTCGAAGAGCTCGACGCCGTCCTCGTCACGGAAGGTGATCAGCTGCGGCCGCAGCCGTTCGAAGGCTTCCCGCAGCCGGGTCAGCCCTGCCCACATCTGCATGTCCTTCACCGAGGCGGGGCCGAACGCCCCGAGGTAGCGCAGCACGGTCGCGTCGGGTGTGGGCGTCGGTTCCGCCGGCCGGCCGAGCCAGTGCTCCGCGGTGGTCAGCGCGACCTGGCCGCTGCGGCCCCACAGCCCGCGCGGGGTGACCTGGACCAGGGGCAGGACGCAGCGGGCTGCCACGGTCAGGGCCTGGGGGTCGGCGTCCGGCCACTCGGCGAGCAGCGCCTCGCGGATCTCCTTCGGGGTACGGGGCCGTTCCTCGACAAGCTCCCTGCCGAGCGCCGCGAGCCGGTCCGGATCCACACCGACGAGTCCGTTGCGGAACATCTTCAGCTCCCGGTCGCGGGCCGGCTGGACCAGCGGGCGCAGGGTGAGCGCGTCGTCGGCGGTGTGGGTGTGGATGGTGGACCGCAGGGTGACGATACGGACCACCTCGCGGGACTCCATCAGCCCGGAGAGTTCGGCGGGGTCGAAGCCTTCGAGCCGGGCGAAGAGCTGGTAGTAGGGCGGCTTGGTGTTCTGTGCCTGGAGCCCGACGAGATGCCCGACGGCATCCTTCGCGGACATCGGGCTCCGGCTCAGGAGCAGTTGGCGCGCCAGGGTGGCACGGCCCAGTGCGCGGGGCGCGAGCACGGGGGGCGAGGCGGGTGCGGCGGGGTGCGTCTTCGCGGCCATGAACGGCACGCTACGCGGGCTTGCGGACATCTTCGGTCCGCAATTGCGCATCCCTCTCCCGGGCCGCCGCACCCGAGGACGGCAGGACCCGGGATTGCGGGCGGGCCGCCCGCATCATGGTCCGGTGATCAGTGTCCTGTTCGCCATCCTGACCGCACTCAGCAACGGCGCCGCCTCTGTGCTGCAACGCCGCGCCGCCCGCTCGGTACCCGACACCGAGGCGATGCATCTGTCGCTGATCGGCCATCTGGTGCGCCAGAAGGTATGGCTGGCCGGGATCGGCCTGGTGATCGTCGCCGCCGTCTGCCAGGCCACCGCGCTGGCCACCGGGCCGATCTCGGTGGTCCAGCCGATCTTCGTCATCGAGCTGCCGGCGACGCTGCTGCTGGCCGGGTTCGTGATGCGGGTCCGGGTGCCCCGTGGGGTCTGGTACGGGGTGGCTGCCGTGACGTTCGGACTGGCCCTCGGCATGGTCTCCGCCGCACCGGGCGGCGGCAGTTCCTCGGTAAAGGACGAGGCGTGGATCCCGGCGCTGATCATGACCGGGATCTTCGAGGCGGCGCTGATCGGCGGAGCACGGTCCACCCGGGGCAACCCCCGTGGGGCGCTGCTCGGTCTGGCCGCCGCGTGCGGGTACGCGCTCACCGCCGCCCTCATGAAGGACGCCATGGGGCGGCTCGGCGACGGCGGCGGGGCGGCCGCGCTCATGACGTCCTGGCAGCTGTACGCCACCGCCGCCGCCGGGGTGGGTTCGCTGTTCCTCCTTCAGAACGCCCTGCAGGCGGGCACCCTGGTCGCGGTACAGCCGATGCTAACGCTGGGCGACGCGGTGATCAGCATCCTGTACGGCGTGACCCTGTTCGGCGAGCATCTGCGAACCGGCTGGTGGCTGCTCCCCGAACTGGTCGCGCTCACCCTGATCGCCCGGGGCTGCGTCCAACTGGCCCGCTCGCCGCTCGCATCCGGCAACGCCGTACCGCCGTCGCGCGGCACCCGCGTGAAGTGACGCCCGCCTGCCGGGCGGCGAAGCTCGTCAGGCGGTCTGCCCGGATCCCGACCCGGTACCGGAGGCGGCCTTGATGCCCTTCGTGATCTCGTCCATCACCGAGAGAGCGGGCGCCTTGGAGCTGATGTCGAAGCCGGAGCGCACGACGACCAGCATGTCCGCGGAGTGCGGGGACGGGAGGACCAGCGACTGCACGTACCCGTCGTCGCCCTTCTTCGTTACCACCTTCCAGCGCACCAGATAGCCCTTCTGGCCCGCGACGGTGACCGGCTCGGACTTGAGCTCCTGATGCGAGCTGATGGCGCCGTAGGCCTTGCCGCCGTAAGACTCCTTGGCGTTGACGGCGATGTCCGCCTTGGCTGCCGCCTCCGCCGTCCTCGCCGTGATCTTCAGCGCCTGGGCCGGGGCGGCGAACACTCCGCCGCGCTCGCACTTCTGCGAGGTGTCGGCCGGGCAGGTGTACGTGCCGGTGCTCACCGACGCACCGATCGTGGCGGACTGCCCCTTCCAGCCGTCCGGCACCGGAAGGCTGACGCCGCTCATCACGTCCGTCACATAGCCGTCCTCGGACGGCGGCTGCTGCGGTTGCTGCTGGTCGGGCGCCTGGCTCCGGCCACCGCCGCCAGGACCACCCTGGCCATCCTGGCCGTTCTGCCCGCCGGGGAGACCGGGCGCGGGCGACGCGGCGCCGGAGGAGGTGTTCTTCGTACGGCCGGAGTCGTCGGTCAGCATCAGGACGCCACCCGCGATCGCGGCGAGCACCACCACGCCCGCGGTGACGCCGACCCCGATCCGGATCCGGCGGCGCCGGACGGCCGCGGGCGGCATGCGGAGCTGATCGGTCCACCGGCTCCCGTCCCACCAGCGTTCCTGGACGGGGCCTGTTCCTGTATACCCGGGGTCCGTATGCCAGCCGGGAGGGCTCATCTCGGTCACGACGTCCACCGTAGAGGCCCTCCGTGAAAATCAGATGAAACGGCTTCGCCGAATTCGGCCACGCCCTCTCCGCCCGGGACTCCCGCCCGAGGACCGTCCGACCGTGACCGGGGAGGTGCCGACCATGACCTGAGAGGTAATCGACGCATTTTCCCCCGTCGGACATCGTGTTCCTCACGAGCAGCACAGGAGCTCGGCCGAGCGGCCGGGACATGACGAGAGGACAGCACGATGACCGCATACGAGGACGCCGTCCAGCGCTACTTCGTCGCCTGGAACGCAGCAACCCCCGAGGACCTCGCCAAGGCCGTCACCGCTGCGTTCACCGAGGACGCCACCTACACCGACCCGCTGGCCGACGTGCGCGGCCACGACAGGCTCGCCGCCGCGATCAGTGGTGCCCGTCAGCAGTTCCCCGGTTTCGAGTTCAAGCTGACCGGCACCCCCGACGGGCACCACGGCATCGTCCGTTTCAGCTGGGACCTGGTCTCCACCGCCGATGGCTCGGCGCCCGCCGCCGGGTCCGACGTCATCACCCTCGACGACGACGGACGCATCAGCTCCGTCAGCGGCTTCCTGGACCGGGTCCCCGGCGCCTGAGCGGGCGCTACGCGGACCGGGCCGACCGGCGGCGCAGCGCGGGGTCGGACAGCGAGACCGGTTGGTAACCGGCGTCGCGGGCCGACAGGTTGGTGCCGGGCGGCACGATCTTGTCGATCTGGTCGAGGACGTCCCGGCTCAGCCGCACCCGGTCCGCGCCGAGCTGGCCCGCCAGCTGTTCGAAGGTCCGCGGGCCGATGATGGCGGAGGTGACCGCCGGGTGCTCCAGGACGAACGCCAGGGCCAGCTGTACGAGGGTCAGCCCGGCGTCCTCGGCCAGCCGGGCGAGGGCTTCGGCGGCATCGAGCTTGGCACTGTTCTCCGGGGACGCGATGTCGAAGCGCTCCGCCTGCCGTTCGGCGCGGCTGGAGACGGGCTGGCCGGCCCCCTTGCGGTAGCGACCGGTCAGCCAGCCGCCGGCGAGCGGGCTCCAGGAGAGCACCGCCAGTCCGTATCGCTGGGCGACGGGCAGCACCTCGCGTTCGATGCCGCGGGCGAGCAGGGAGTACGGGGGCTGCTCGGCCACGACGCGTTCGCGGCCGCGTCGCTCCGCGATCCACTGGCCCTCGACGATCGCGGACGGTTCGAAGGTGGACGTACCGATGTAGCGGATCTTGCCCTGGTGCACCAGGTCGGAGAGGGCGCCGAGCGTCTCGTCGAAGTCGGTGTCCGGTTCGGGGCGGTGCACCTGATAGAGGTCGATCCAGTCGGTGCCCAGCCGGCGCAGGCTGTTCTCGACCTCGCTGATGATCCAACGGCGGGAGTTCCCCTGCTCGTTGGGGTCGCTGCCGAGGCTGCCGTGGAACTTGGTGGCGAGCACGACGTTGTCGCGGCGGCCGCCGGCGAGCGCCTTGCCGACGATGGTCTCCGACTCACCGGCGGAGTACACGTCTGCGGTGTCGACGAAATTGATGCCGGAGTCCAGGGCGTGGTGGATGATCCGGATGCTGTCGTCGTGGTCCGTGTTGCCGCGGGCGCCGAACATCATGGTGCCCAGACAGAGCGGGCTGACCTTCACTCCCGTGCGTCCGAAGTTGCGGTACTCGGTCATCGTGCACTCTCCTTGACGAGTTCGTTGATCTGCGGATGGCCGTCGTCCGCCGGGTCGCCGCTCTGGCGGAAGGCATCCCAGAGGCGGCGGTACGGACCGTCGGCGGCGAGCAGTTCGGTGTGGGTACCGGTCTCGACGACTGTTCCCGCGTCGAGGACCACCACCCGGTCCGCGCGGGCCGCCGTCGTCAGCCGGTGGGCGACGACGACGGTGGTACGCCGGCGGGCCAGGAAGTGTGTCGCGGCGGCGACCCGGCGTTCGGTGGCCAGGTCCAGCGAGGCGGTCGCCTCGTCGAGCAACAGGACGTCCGGGTCGACCAGTTCGGCCCGGGCCAGGGCCAGCAGCTGGCGTTGTCCGGCGGAGAGATTACGGCCGCGCTCCCCCACCGGCTGGAGGTAGCCCAGCCGCAGTCCGGCCACCATGTCGTGGGCGCCGACCGCGCGGGCCGCCGCCTCCACCTCGGTGTCGGTGGCGTCCGGGCGCCCGTACGCGATCGCGTCCCGGACCGTACCGCTGAACAGATGTGCCTCCTGCGGCACCACGCCCAGTCTGCGGCGGAAGCCGGGCAGGTCGAGCTCGCGCAGGTCGTGCCCGTCGACCCGGACCGTGCCCGCCGACGGGTCGTAGAACCGGGCGAGGAGTTTGACGACGGTCGACTTGCCCGCGCCCGTCGCCCCCACCAGGGCGACGGTCTCTCCCGGTGCGATACGCAGACAGACGCCGTGCAGGACCTGCCGGCCACCGCCGCCCGCATATCCGAAGGAGACCGAGTCGAGTTCGATCTCGCCACGCAGTTTCCCGACCGGTCGTGCGTCGTCGGCGGGCGGGGTGCCGGTGGGCGTCTGCATCAGCGTCCGGAGCCGGCCCAGGCCGACGACGGCCTGCTGGTAGCCGTCGAACACCTGGGAGAGCTGCTGGATCGGTGAGAAGAACAGCTCGACGTAGAGGAGGAAGGCAATGAGGGTGCCCGCGCTCAGTGCGCCCGAGCGGACCTGTCCCGCGCCGACGGCCAGTACGGCTGCCGTGGACAGGGTGCCGAGGAACTCGACGAACGGGAAGAACGTGCCCATGTAGCGCTGGGCACGCAGCCTGGAGTCCCGGAAGGACCAGGCCAGTTCGGCGAAGTCGCGGGCGTTGCGGCGCTCGCGGCGGAACGCCTGGGTGACGCGGATGGCGGTGACGTTCTCCTGGAGGCAGGCGTTGACCGCGCTGATCCGCTCTCTGGCCTCCCGGTAGGCCGGCACCGAGTGGTGGCGGAAGAGGGCGGTCGCGGCGATCAGCAGCGGCAGTGCGGCCAGCAGTACCAGGGCGAGCTCCGCGTCGATCACCAGCAGCGTGACCAGGACGCCGAGCACGGTCAGCAGACTCACCACTGCGGTGATCAGACCGGTCTGCAGGAAGTTCGACAGGGCGTCCACGTCGGTGGTCATCCGGGTCATGATCCGGCCGCCCAGCTCGCGCTCGTAGTAGTCGAGACCGAGCCGCTGCAGCTGCGCGAAGGTTTTCACACGCAGGGTGTAGAGGAGGCGTTCGCCGGTGCGTCCGGTGGTACGGACCTGGGCCACGCCGATCAGCCAGTTCGCGGCGACCACCAGGGCCGCGGCAGCGGCGGCGGCCAGCAGGACGCCCCCGGCGCGGTGGGCGACACCGTGGTCGACGCCTTGCCTCACCAGGACGGGCACCGTGATCTGGGCGAGGGCGTCCAGGGCGACCAGGACCAGGCCGAGCAGCAGCGGCAGCCGGAACGGGCGGAGCAGCGCGCCGAGATTGAAGGCCGGGTCGGCGGCGACGGCCTGCCCGGTCGGTACTTGCGGATCGGCGGCGGGCAGGGGGAGCCGGGCGAGCCCGGCGATGAGTTCGGCGCTGGGCGGGGCGGAGCCGAGGACCCCGCCACCGGGCCCACCACGCCCCGGTCCGGAGGTGGCCGCCGCCTCGGCGAGGGCCTGGGCGGCGCGGACGGCGGTGCCTTCGAGCTGGTCCGATGTGGAGTCCTCGGGGCGATGCCAGAGGTGGGGGGTGAGGGTGCCGGCGGCCGGTTCCGGCACGTCGGCTGCGGGCTCGGCGCCGTCCACGGCCGTCGTGCCTTCCGTGTCCTCGGCCGCGGCCTCCGTCGTCGCTTCCGCCGTGGAGAGCAGGTTACGGAACAGGCCCGACCTGGAACGGAGTTCGTCCAGGGTGCCGGTGTCGACGATCCGGCCGTCGTCGAGGACGGCGATCCGGTCGGCGAGTTCCAGGGTCGATCTGCGGTGCGCGACGATCAGCGTGGTGCGGCGCCGAGTGTCCTCGCGCAGCCGGTGGTGGATCTGCGACTCCACCCGCGCGTCGATGGCCGACGTGGCGTCGTCGAGGACGAGGACCGCCGGGTCGCCGACGAGCGCGCGGGCGAGAGCCATCCGCTGGCGTTGTCCCCCGGAGAGGGTGAGGCCCTGTTCCCCGACGACGGTGTTGTACCCCTGGGGCAGCCGTTCGATGAACTCGTCGGCCCGGGCGATCCGCGCCGCCGCCCGCACCTGCTCGTCCGTCGCGTCCGGGACGCCGTACGCGATATTGGCGCGCACGGTGTCCGAGAGCAGCAGGCTCTCCTCGAAGACGAAGCCGATCCGGGAACGCAGGGACGCCAGGGCGAGTTCGCGTACGTCGCTGCCGCCCACCCGTACCGAACCTGACGGGACGTCGTAGAACCGGGGCAGCAGGGCCGCCGCGGTGGACTTCCCGGAGCCGGCCGGGCCGATCAGGGCCAGCGTCTCGCCCGGGCGGATGTCCAGGGTGAAGTCGCGGAGCAGCGGTGCGCCGTCCCCGTATCCGAAGGTGACGTTCTGCCAGGAGATTGCCGGGGGGGCGTCGGGCAGTTCCCGGGCGTCCGGCGCGTCGGTGATCACCGGTGCTTCGTCGACGACCTCCAGGACCCGCTCGGCACCGGCCCGCGCCTGCTGCCAGACGGTGAGGAGGGTCGCCACCTGGCGGACCGGGGTGACGAAGGAGCCGAGGTAGGTGGTGAAGGCGAGAAAGGTGCCCAGGGAGATCCGGCCGTGCAGGGCCATCCAGCCGCCGAGGGCGAGGACGGCGACCTGGCCGAGGGCCGGGACCGCCTGGAGGGCGGGGTTGTAGCGGCTGGTGAACCCGACGACGCGCAGCCGCGAGGCGAACAGCTTGCGGGCGCGCTGTTCCAGCCCTGCGAGTTCGCGCTGCTCCTGGCCGAAGCCCTTCACCACGCGGACGCCGGTGACGGTCGCCTCGACGGTGGAGGCGACCTCGGCGGCCTCCTGCTGGGCGTGCCAGTTGGCGGGGAAGAGGTCGCGGCGCGAGCGCAGGGCGATCAGCCAGAGAAGCGGTCCGACGACCAGGGCGACGACGGTCAGCAGTGGTGACAGGAGCGCCATGAAGACCAGCGAGAAGAGGAACATCAAGGCGTTGCCCGTGAGGTTGGGCAGGAACTGCAGCAGCGTCTGGATGAGCGTGATGTCCGAGATGGACCGGCTCACCACCTGCCCGGTCCGCAGGTCGTCCTGCTGGGCGCCGCCGAGCCGCAGCAGCGCGGCGAACGCGTCGTTGCGGAGGTCGTACTGCACACCGAGGGAGAGCCGGCCGGAGTGGTAGCGGCGGGTGAAGCTCGCCCCGAAGCGGACCGCGCCGATGGCGGCGAGGAGGACCGTCCACGGGACGAGCGAGGCGGTGGTGCCGGCCGCCACCCCGTCCACCACGTGCCGCAGCACGAGCGGCAGCGTGGCGGTGGCGACGGCCGCGACCACGGCGGCACCGAAGGCGAGGAGCAGGTCGGTGCGGTGGCGCAGACAGTAGCCCAGCAGCCGCCGCGCCCAACCGGGCGACGGCTGCCGGTGCGTACCGGTTTCCGGGTTCGTACAGTCCGTCACCGGACCTCCGCCAGCCCGATGCCGAAGTGGCCCTCGCTGCGGTCGACGGTCTCGAACAGCCGGTTGGCGGGGCGCGGCAGCCCGTAGTGGCCGCGCAGCGTGCGGGCGGTGTACTCGGTGCGGAAGAGGCCGCGTTCCTGGAGGATCGGCACCACCCGGTCCACGAAGACCTCCAGGCCGGACGGGAGCACGGCGGGCATGATGTTGAAGCCGTCGGCTGCCCCGCTGTCGTACCAGTGCTCGATGGTGTCGGCGACCTGCTCGGCCGTTCCGGCGAAGGTGCGGTGACCGCGCCCGCCACCGAGCCGCCCGATCAACTGGCGTACGGTCAGCCTCTCGCGCCTGGCGAGCTCCACGATGAGTGTGTAGCGGCTCTTCGCGCCCTCGATCTCGTCCTCGGTGGGGATGTCCTCGGGCAGCTGCGCGTCGAGGTCGAGGTCGTCGGGGGCGATCTTCAGCCGCTGGGCGAGCTGCCGCTTGGCGTACTCGGGGACGATCAGGTCCTCCAGCTCGGCGTCAAGCGCCCGCGCTTCTGCCTCCGTGTCACCGATGACGGGCACGATGCCGGGCAGGATCTTGATGCCGTCCGGGTTGCGGCCGATCGCCTCCGCGCGCTGCTTGACGTCCTTGTAGAAGGCGATGCCCTCCTCCAGGGTCTGCTGGGCGGTGAAGACGGCTTCCGCGTACCGCGCCGCGAAGTCCTTGCCGTCCTCGCTGGAGCCGGCCTGCACGAGCAGCGGGTAGCCCTGCGGCGGGCGTTGTACGTTGAGCGGGCCGTCGACCCGGAAGTACTCACCGGTGTGCTCGATCCGCCGCACCCGCTCGGCCAGGGCGTGCACGCCGCGTTCCTTGTCGGCGATCACGGCGTCGTCCGCCCAGCTGTCCCAGAGTTTGGTGGACACCTCGACGAACTCGGCGGCCCGGCGGTAGCGGTCGCGGTGCAGCGGGGTGTCGTCGAGGCCGAAGTTGCGGGCCGCGTCGGCGCCGGCAGTGGTGACGATGTTCCAGCCGGCCCGGCCGCCCGAGATGTGGTCCAGCGAGGCGAACCTGCGGGCCAGGTTGTAGGGCTCGTTGTAGCTGGTCGACGCGGTGGCGATGAGGCCGATGTGCTCGGTGGCCCCGGCCAGCGCGGTCAGCAGGACAGTGGGCTCCAGCTTGGCGGCGGGCCGCCGTCCCGGATCGCCCATCAGGACGGGGCTGTCGGCGAGGAACAGCGAGTCCAGCCTGCCTCGTTCGGCGATCCGGGCCAGGTTCTTGTAGTGCTCGATGTCCGAGTTCGCCTCGGCCGGGCTCCCGGGCAGGCGCCAGGACGCCTCGTGATGGCCGGTGGACATCAGGAAGGCGTTCAGGTGGAGCGGCTTGCGGTCAGGCTTGCGGGACATGGGTTTCCTTCGCTTCGGAACGGGTCTGGGGCTGTGTCACGCCGAGCGCGGTGAGCAGGGTGTCGCGGTACTCCTGGAACCGGGGGTCGCGCCGGGAGCGGGGGGTCGGCAGGTCGACGGTGAGGTCGACCGAGATCCGCCCGTCCTCCAGGACCAGCACCCGGTCCGCGAGTTCGACGGCCTCGTCGACGTCATGGGTGACCAGCAGCACCGCCGGGCGGTGGCGCTCGTACAGTTCGCGCAGCAGGCCGTGCATCTTGATCCGGGTGAGGGCGTCAAGGGCCCCGAACGGCTCGTCGGCCAGGAGTAGTTCGGGCTCGCGGACGAGCGCCCGGGCCAGGGCGGCCCGTTGCTGTTCGCCACCGGACAGTTCATGGGGCCAGGACCGGCCGCGGCCCTCCAAACCGACCTCGGCGAGCGCGGTCAGACCGCGTTCACGCACCTTGGGGCCGCGCAGACCGAGTACGACGTTGTCGAGCACCCGGAGCCAGGGCAGCAGCCGGGAGTCCTGGAAGGAGAGCGAGACCCGGTCCGGGACGGTGAGTTCGCCGGAGCCCTCGACGGTGTGGTCGAGCCGGGCCACGGCCCGCAGGAGGGTGGACTTGCCGGAGCCGCTGCGGCCGAGGAGGGCGGTGAACTCCCCCGGCGCCACCGTCAGATCGAGTTCCTTGAGCACGTTCCGGTCACCGAATCGCCGGACCAGGTTCCTGGTCCGTACCGCCACCGGCCGTATCGCGGTCGCGGTTCCGGGCCCGGTCTCTTCGTGGGTGCCGGTCAGCCCGCCAGGGTGCGTCGCCATGACAGGGCCCTCCTCTCGATGGCGCGTACCGCCGCGTCCGAGGCGAAGCCGAAGATCCCGTAGGCCACCAGCCCCACGATGATCACGTCGGACTGGGCGTACTGCTGGGCCTGGAACATCATGTAGCCGATGCCGCTCGTGGCGTTGATCTGCTCGACCACGATCAGGCCGAGCCAGGATGCGGTGACGCCGAGCCGCAGACCGACGAAGAAGCCGGGCAGCGAGCCGGGGACCACGACCTTGCGGATGAACTGCCGGCGGCTCAGGTCGAGCCCCTCGGCGAGTTCGACGTACCTGCTGTCGATGCCGGTCAGCGAGGAGTACGTATTGATGTACATGTTCACCGCGACGCCGAGCGCGATCACGGTGACCTTCATCTGCTCGCCGATGCCGAGCCAGAGGATGAGCAGCGGGAGCATCGCCAACGACGGGATGGCGCGCTTGATCTGGAGCGGCCCGTCGAGGAGGTACTCACCGGTGCGGCTCAGACCGGCGGCCACGGCCAGGATCACCCCGGCGGCCACCCCGAAGAAGAGGCCGAGACCTGCTCGTTGGAGCGAGATCAGCACATTGTCCTGGAGGCGGCCGCTCTGGATGAGGTCCGTCGCGGTGGACACCACGGCGCCGGGTCCGGACAGGATCCGGGGATCGAGATAGCCGACGGCGGAGGCTCCCCACCACACGGCGACGACGAGCACCGGGCCGATCAACCGGCCGAACGGCAGAGAGCGGCCTGGGCCGAGCCGCCTTCGGGTGGACCGGGCCACGAGGACGGCCCGGGCCGTGGGAGTGGTGAGGGAGGCGGCGGCCGGTCCCTGGGGACCCTGCGACCGGTGCCCGTCCGGCGAGCCGTTCGGCGCGGCGGTCCCTTCCGCCGGCTGTGCCGGGTGCGCCTTCGACAGCAGCTCGGTCATGACGTCTCCCGGTACCTGGCCGGTACGGCCTTCGCCGCGAGCCCCTCGAAGCGGCGGTCGAACAGCCCGGAGACGTCCTGTTTCGGCACGAAGCCGCCCTCGGCCATCAGGTCGGCGGTCTCCTGCTCCCACGCGATCGCCTTGTCCCAGCTCACCAGGAACTGCGGCTCGTGCAGGGAGGCGACGATGCGCTTGCCGTCCGCCTTCGTCACGCCCTGGTCCTTGACGTAGTACGTGTCGATCCACTCATCGGTGTTCTCCCACGCCCAGACCAGGCCGCGGGACCACAGCGGGACGAAGTTGCGGATGGCCGCGGCCTTCGCCTTGTTGTTCAGCACCTCGTCGGGTGCCCACAGGACGGAGAGCAGGTCCACCTCATCGGTGGTCACTCCGCGGGCGCCGTCCTTGGCGTACTGGCTGAGGTACTTGGTCAGCGTCGGCTCGCCCAGCGGGGCCACATCGACCTGCTTGGACTGCAGCGCGGTCAGGAACTGGGTGCTGGGCAGGGCGACCAGCTCGACATCGCTGTTCTTCAGACCGGCCTTCTTCAGGGCCCGCAGCACGACGACACCCTGCGCCTGCCCCTGGGAGAAGCCGATCTTCTTGCCGCGGAAGTCCTCCACCGTTCTGATGCCGGAGCCGGGGGCGGTCGCGAAGACATAGGACGGGTGGTTGCGCACCTGTACCGCGACGATCTTCGCTCCGACGCCGATGGCCTTGGCCTGGATCGGCGGTATTCCGGCGTTGGCCGCCAAGTCGATGGAATGCGCCCGGAATCCCTGGATGATGTCGGGGCCGGCGCTCAGATTCGGCCACTGCGACACAGTGAACGCGAGATCCTTCTGCAAACCGGCCGGCCCCAGCTGAAGGTGTGTGGTGCGTACGGCGATCGACAGCTTGGTGCCGGGCGGCGGAGCACCGGAGGGAAGTTTTCCGGCGGGCTCCGCACTGGCGACTGTCTTTGCCTGCGGAGAGCAGGCGGCGAGGCCCAGGATCGCCCCGCCCGTAAGGGCGAGGAACGACCGGCGGCCGACTGCATGGCGTACATCGTTGCGTGGCATGGTGAATTCCCGATCAGTGGTCATGAGAAGTCGCTGGAGGTGCCGAGAGGTCGCGTGGGGCAGCGAGTCGTCATCGGCGGTTTCAGAGGGTGTGGTACGTACCGTTGTGGAAGAGGAGAGGGCTGCGCCCCTCGTCGAGCCAGGAGTCCACGACCCGCGCGATGACGATGCGGTGGTCGCCCGCCGGGACGGTCTGTTCGATCTCCAGCCGCAGCCAGCCGGCCACGCCGTCGAGCACCGGTTCGCCCTGCGGCAGCCGCCGCCAGCCGGTCGGTGCGGCGAACCGGTCGATGCCGCTGGTGGCGAACGTCGTGGCCAGCGAACGCTGTTCGGCGCCAAGGAAGTTGACGACGGCCGTGTCGGCGCGCTCGATGTGGGGCCAGGACGAGGTGGTGGTCCCGATCCCGAAGGAGACCAGCGGCGGGTCGAGCGACAGCGATGCGAGCGAAGTCGCGGTGAAGCCGACGGGTCCGTGACCGGCGTCGGCGGTGACGACGACCACACCGGCCGGATAGCGGCGGAAGGCCTGCTTGAACCGGTCCGGGGCAATGCCCGTCGCGGCCGTCGCAGGATATGAGGGCACAGTGACAGTCAACGTCTCTCCCGAGTTGGAAAAAGGGCGGAGGGAAAGGAGAAGTGAAAGGGCGGGAAGGGGGAGGCCGGCAGAAGAATTCTGCACAAGTACGGTGAGCACAGACCTGATTGAGGCAGCGCGCATCCACGCCTGACCATTCGCGAAAGTCAGCGAGTGGTTATCGGCAACCCGGACAGGAGCGACAACAGAAACGCCGGACGGCGATACGCACCGGCGCGGCCGCGCGGCGGTGGCGCGCCGCTGAGGGCGCGTACCGGGAATTCCGCTGCTGGCTGGTCATGAATCCATCATCTCGTTCGGGCTCGGGCCCGGTCAACAATGCAACTTCCTGAATTAAGTCGGGTGCTGTGCCGCTCCGTCAGGACACCGCGGGCAGCGCGGGCCAAGGGCCGAGCGGGTCCATGTACAGCGCCCCGAGCGCGACCGCGCCGCCCGCCGTGGCCAGTACGGAGCCGGTGAAGCTGCTCGGCACCACCGCGCGCTCCGGGTCGTCGCACACCCAGGAGCGTTCCGCGACCTGCTCGCGGAGATCGGCCAGACACTCCGGGATGCGGCCCGCTCCGGGTTCGACCACGACGAGCACCTCGGGGTCGAACATGTCCAGGAGCAGCGCCGCGGCCCGGCCCACCAGCCGGGCCCGGCGCCGGAACAGCGCCACCGCCCGCGCTTCCCCGGCCAGGGCCTGGTCCAGCAGCTCCCTGAACGAGGCGACCAGCAGCCCCTGTTCGGCCGCGCGCCGCACCATGGCCCGCTCCGACACCTCGGACTGGAGACAGCCGGACCGCCCGCACGAGCACGGTTCGGCGCCACCGGATCCGCCCGCCCCGAGGGGGAGATGGGCGATGCTGCCCGCCCCGGAGCGCGGACCCCGGTGCATGGCGCCCTCGGTGGCGAAAGCAGCGTCCACCACCGCGCCGATGAACAGCAGCACCATGCTGGCCCGGGTCGAGGCCTCGCCGAACATCTGCTCGGCCCGCGCCAACGCCCGGGAGTGGCTGTCCACATGGACCGGCAGCCCGGTCGCGGCGGAGAGGACGTCCCGTACCGGCACATCGCGCCAGCCGAGCAGTGGATGTTCCACGATCATCCCGGCGACGGGGTCGACCCGGTGCCCGGTGGCGACGCCGAGGGCCAGCACGGTCCGCCCGGCAGCACGCGCGGACACCAGCCGGGGAAGACGCTCGGCGAGGCCGGCGAGCAGCCGGTGCGGGTCCGTGGTGCGGTGCGGCTGCCGGTCCTCGGCGACGATCCGGCCCCGCAGATCCATCAGGGACACGGTCGAGTGGGCCACGGCGATGTGCGCCCCGGCCACCAGGTAGCGGCCGGTGTCGATCTCCACGGGGATGTGCGGCCGCCCGAGCCCCCGGGGGCCTGCGGTCTCCGCGCTCTCCCGGACCAGTCCGCGGGCGAGCAGCTGGCCGACGTGACCGGTCACGGAGGCGGGCGAAAGGCCCGTGAGCCGGGCGACGGTGGACCTGGCGACCGGGCCGTGGTCGAGGATCGCGCCCATCACGGAACCGGTGCCCGGGACACGGCGGGCGGGGACGACGGCGGGTATGTCGGAACGGAGCAGGGGGGTGGCTCGGCGGGCGGCCGCAGACAGACTCTTCACAGTGTCTTCCAGGTCCTCGGTGGCAGCGGGTGACGCGGTGCGCGCTCGTCGGGGAAGGAGCGCGTGGCAGACCGCTGCTGCCGTGCGGGGCACGGTGAGCGGGCTCTGCTTCTCCCGTGGAGAGAAACACCCTGCGAAGATCCGGTGGGCTGCACCCGAGGGTTCGCCTGTGGCCGGTCGCGCGGGCGCCGTGCTCTCAGGCCTGGTGACACGCAGCGGAGCACACACGCTTGAGGTCGACATGACCTCGAGTCGTCAGGTGTGCGGATCGCTGCATGGCGGGCAACGTAGCCGGAATGACGTAACCCGGTCAAACCACTGCCCGCATCATGGACAACCGCGCGTGGCGGACTGTGCGTTCAGCGCTCTTACGCGGACACGTCCCGGCCCTCGGTGGACGAACGGAGACCAGGGCGGTGGAACGATTTCTGGAATTAACCTCTGATGCCTTGTCATCGCCGGTTCTACGCGCATAGCTTGTGGCCTCTCATCACACTCTGAGGGGCAGCTCACCGTGCAGATATCCAGACCGCGTTCCGTCCTGCTGGCCGGCGCGGTCGCCGTGACCCTCTCGGCGACCGCTCTGCCTGCCGCCTTCGCGGCGCCGTCCTCGACCGCCGTGATCTCCGAGGTGTACGGCGGCGGGGGCAACTCGGGTGCGACGCTCACCCGCGACTTCATCGAGCTGGCCAACGCCGGCTCCTCCGCGTACGACCTGTCCGGCTTCAGCGTCCAGTACCTGCCGGGCTCGCCGTCCGCCGGTTCCCTGTGGCAGGTCTCCGCGCTGACCGGATCCGTCGCCCCCGGCGGCCGCTACCTGGTCGCCCAGGCCGCTGGTACCGGCGGCACCGTCGCTCTGCCGACCCCGGACGCCACCGGCACCGTCGCGATGTCCGCGACCAGCGGCACCGTCGCCCTCGTCTCGGGCACCACCCCGCTGACCTGCAAGACCGCGGCCGACTGCGCCGCCGACACCCGCATCGTGGACCTCGTCGGCTACGGCTCCGCGGTGGTACGCGAGGGCAGTGGGCCGGCGACGGGTACCTCCGCCACCGCCTCCGTGGCGCGCGCCGCATCGCTCGCCGACACCGACGACAATGCGGCCGACCTGTCCGCGGGGGCCCCGACACCGGTCAACGCGGCCGGTGAGACGTCCGGCGGTGCGGGACCGGGCGACCCGGGCAACCCGACCGAGCCCGGCACCGTGCGGGTGCACGACATCCAGGGCACCACCCGCGTCTCGCCGCTGGACGGCCAGTCGGTGACCGGCGTCCCCGGCATCGTCACCGGTGTGCGGACCAGCGGTTCGCGCGGCTTCTGGATCCAGGACGCCACGCCCGACGCGGACCCCCGTACGGGCGAAGGGGTCTTCGTCTTCACCGGCTCCGCCGCACCGGCCGTCGCCGTGGGCGACTCGGTGCTGGTCAGCGGCAAGGTGGACGAGTACTACCCGTCGACCACCACCCAGTCGATCACCGAGATCACCGCCCCCAGGGTCACGGTCCTGTCGTCGGGCAACGCGCTGCCCGCGCCGGTCGTGCTCGACGCCGCCTCGGTACCGGACGCGTACGTCCCGTCGGCGGACGGCGGATCGATCGACACGCTGGCCCTCGACCCGGCGACGTACGCCCTCGACCTCTACGAGTCGCTCGAAGGCACCCGCGTCAAGATCGCCGACACCCGGGTCACGGGCGCGACGACCGCGTACCACGAGGTCTGGGTGACCATCAAGCCGAACGAGAACCCGACCCGGCGCGGCGGCACGCTGTACTCCTCGTACACCGACCAGAACACCGGCCGCATCAAGGTGATGTCGCTCGACGCCACCCGCCCGGTCCCCGTCGCGAACGTGGGCGACGTGCTGTCCGGCACCACCACCGGTGTCCTGGACTACGACTCCTTCGGCGGCTACAACCTCCAGGCCACCGAGCTCGGCACGCTCACCGACCACCACCTGCAGCGCGAGGTCACCCGGAAGCAGAAGGACAAGGAGCTCGCGGTCGCCACGTACAACGTGGAGAACCTGGACGCGCTCGACGAGCAGGGCAAGTTCGACACCCTCGCCGCGGGTGTCGCGGTCAACCTCTCCTCGCCCGACATCGTGTCGCTGGAGGAGATCCAGGACGACAACGGTGCGGTGAACGACGGCACGGTCGGGTCCGACGCGACGCTCAAGCGGTTCACCGACGCGATCGTCGCGGCGGGCGGCCCGCAGTACGCCTGGCGCTACATCGCCCCCGAGAACGGCAAGGACGGCGGCGAGCCCGGCGGCAACATCCGTAACGTCTTCCTCTTCAACCCCGAGCGGGTCGACTTCGTGGACCGCCCGGGCGGCGACGCGACCACTGCGGTGACGGCCGTGAAGACGAAGAAGGGCGTCACCCTGTCGGCCTCGCCCGGCCGGATCGCCCCGACCAGCGACGCCTGGAACGACAGCCGCAAGCCGCTGGTCGGTGAGTTCCGCTTCCACGGGAAGCCGGTGTTCGTCATCGGCAACCACTTCGCCTCCAAGGGCGGCGACCAGCCCCTGCACGGGCGCTACCAGGAGCCGACGCGCAGCTCGGAGACGAAGCGCGTGAAGCAGGCGACGGAGGTCAACACCTTCGTCAAGTCGCTGCTGGCGGCGGACAAGTCGGCGCGGGTCATCACACTCGGCGACCTCAACGACTTCGCGTTCTCGCCGACGATGGCTGCGCTGACCGACGGCAGAGCGCTCAAGCCGCTGATCACGACACTGCCGAAGAATCAGCAGTACAGCTATGTGTACGAGGGCAACTCGCAGACACTCGACCACATCCTGATCAGCCCCGGTGTCCCCTGCTTCGACTACGACGTGGTGCACATCAACGCGGAGTTCGCCGACCAGGCGAGCGACCACGACCCGCAGATCGTGCGCGTGGACGTGAACGCCCCGGATCACGGTCAGCACTGACCTGACCGGCCCGCCCGGCGGGTATCGGGAGGGATGCGGGCGTCACGAGCAGTGCGGCCCCGCACAGCTCTCCGCCGGCTCGGCCGCAGCGTGCGAGGATCCGACGATGCGGTCGAGCCGGGAGCCGCGAAGTCACCGGCGGGTTCAACACTTCGGAGCGAATCCGGGGGCCGTCGCGCCATGCCCCGCCCGACGCGGGCGCGGCAGTGCGGCGAGCCCCGGGGCGGTGTCGAGGGGGCGGTCGGTGAAGAAGCGGGCCACGAGATCCGCCACGTCGTCGGGCCGTTCGAGGACTACCCAGTGGTCGGACTCCGTGATGGTGAGGAACCGGCTTCCCTCGATGGTGGCGGCGAACTCCCGTTGCTGTGCAGGGGAGCTCACCGTGTCGTGCTCGCCCGCGAAGACCAGAGCGGGTACGCCGGCAAGGCCGCCGGAGAAGTCCGGCGGATCTCCCAGCACCCGGCACACCGAGTCCGCAGCATGCGGGGAACGGCACAGCGCGTGCAGGAGCGAGCGGCGTACGTAGCGCAGCGCCAGCTCCCTGCGGTGGACCGTGCGGTCCGGGTCGAGGCACATCAGCCCCTCGGCGGCCAGGGTCGCGGCGCCCTCGAGGTCACCGGCCTTCAGCCGGTCCTCGGCCCGTCGCCAGTGGGCGCGTTGGCTGTCGTCGATGTGGGACGGCACGCCGCCGAGGATCAGCCGGGCGATGCGGCCCGGGTTGCGCTGAGCGCACTGGAGGGCGATCGAGGTGCCGTAGGAGTACCCGAAGAGATTGACCTTCTCCACACCCAGGTCGTCGATGATCCGGGTGAGGGCGGTGCGCATGATCCCGGCGCTGGGGACGGCCGGGAGGGCGTCGGCCCCGCCCATCCCGGGCAGGTCGGCGGTCACGACGTCGGCGACTGCCCCCACGTGGTTGTCCATCTGGGGCCAGCCGAACATTCCCTGGAGTGCACCGCCGAGGATGACGACCGGTTCGGTGCGTGGTGCGGGCTGCTGCAGGAGCCGGTAGCCGTACCGCAGTCCGTACACCGACAGCGTCCGGAGAGTCTCCTCGGGCATGCGGGGTCTTCCGTTTCTGCGTCAGGCCCTGGTGAGGACGAGTGCGGCGTTGTGTCCGCCGAAGCCGAGTGAGGTCTTGACGGCGACGTCGAACACGCTCGGCCGGGCCTCCTTGCTGACCACGTCGATGGGGATCGCCGGGTCGGGCGCGTCGAGATTGACCGTGGGTGGCACGAGTTGGCACTGGAGCGCGAGCACGGTCAGTGCGGTCTCGATGCCGCCCGCGGCGCCGAGGGTGTGTCCGGTCATCGCTTTGGTCGAGGTGACGAGGGGATGGTCGCCGAGGACCCGGCGGAGCATCGTGCCCTCGATGAGGTCGTTGGCCACCGTCGAGGTGCCGTGGGCGTTGACATGGCCGACGTCCGCGCCGTCGACCCCGGCGTCGGCGAGGGCGGTGCGCAGCGCGCGTTCGATGCCGAGCCCTTCGGGGTCGGGGGCGACCGCCGAGTACGCGTCGCTGGACGCCCCGTATCCGGCGATGCGGGCGCGGACCGTGGCGCCGCGTGCGCGGGCGTGCTCCGGGCGCTCGAGAACCAGGAGGCCGGCGCCCTCGCCGACGACGAAGCCGTCGCGGTGGGTGTCGAACGGGCGGCAGGCCGCCTCGGGGTCCTCACGGCGGGTGGAGACGGCCTTCAGTTGGCAGGCGCTGGCGATCAGCAGCCGGGAGCAGACCGATTCGGCGCCGCCCGCGATGACGATGTCGCAGGCGCCGGTGCGCAGCATCTGGTGGGCGGTGCCGATCGCGACGGTGCCGGAGGAGCAGGCGGTGGAGACGGCCTGACTCGGGCCGCGGGCACCGAGGTCCGTGGCGACGCTGCTGGCGGCGCCGTTGACGACGGTCAGCGGGGCGAGCTTCGGGGAGACCCGGCGCGCACCGCGCCCGGCGAGGGTGGCGTGCTGCTCGTCGTAGAAGGGCAGTCCACCGTGTGCGGAGCCGATGACGACAGCGACCCGTCCGCTGTCCCAGACCGAGGGGTCGAGCCCGGCGTCGGCGACGGCTTCGCGGGCCGCGATGACGGCGAGCTGCGAGAAGCGGTCCATCAGCCGGTGCGTGGCCGCACCGAGGACGGCCCTCGTGTCGAGGCCGGTGATCGTGTACATGAAGTCGCAGGGCAGGTCGGTGAGTTCGGACCGCCGCAGGACGGAGGGCGCGGCGACTGCCTCGGACACGGTGCGCCAGGTGGCACCGGTGCCCACGCCGGCGGAGGTGACCAGACCGATTCCGGTGACGGCGGCGCTGAACGGCTCCAGCCGCTGCGGCGGGATCCGGCGCGCGGCAACCGGACGGGCCGCCTGGCTCTCGCCGGCCGGCCGGGCCATCACGTTCTCGTCGGCCGGCCGGGCCACCCGACTCCCGGCGACCGGGCGGGCCACCAAGCTCTCGGTGGCCGGGCGCGTTGTCACGCGGCCACCTTGCCGTGGATCGTCTCGACCAGCCGGCCCCAGGTGTCCCGCGAGGTCAGCTGGACATCGTCCAGATCGACCCCCATCCGGTCCTCGATCAGGAGCCGCAGCTCCTCCAGGGCCAGTGAGTCCAGGCGGAGCTGATGGAGCGGCACCTCGGGACCGATCGCCAGAGGATCGGTGCCGAAGTTCGACACCAGCAAGGTATTGATCTCTTCCGCTGTGCTCATGGGGCACTCCTCCGCTGTCGTACACGGTGACGCCTGCCGCGCGAGGTGCACGTGCCATCGGGGGACGCCGGCCGGTTCCGGAGGGACCCTTTATACGCCTTCGCGGTGAGGTGTCCGGTCCGCCTTCCCTCGTGCGGTGGTTGACCGACCAGGTGTACGAATCCACAGCCCCGCGCGGAGAAGTCCCGATCTGTCGGCCAACCCCATTGGAGTGAAAGGGAGTTCGACACGCCTGAAGATCATTGTCATGCCCGGGACACATAAATACCTTGGCCGGGCTTCGTGGCCCCCGGCCCACCCCACCAGGGTCCGGGGGCCGTTCTTCTCCCCCCACAGAGCAGGAGCAGGTATGCCCAGACGAGCCCCAGCCCACACCGGGCGCCGCGCATCCGTCCTCGCGACCCTCGCCGTCACCGCACTGACCGCGACCGGCACACCGGCCGCCGCCGCCCCGGCCGCACATCCTCCGGCGTCCCCCGCCGACAGCCGACACGCCATGGACCAGGCGTTCGTGCGGGCGGCCGGAAAGTTCGACGTACCGCGTGATCTGCTCGCTGCCGTCGGCTACGGCGAGACCCATCTCGACGGCCACACCGGGCACCCCAGCCAGGCGAACGGGTACGGCGTGATGCACCTGGCGAGCAACCCCGCGAGCCGGACGCTGGAGAAGGCGGCCGACATCACCGGCGAGCCGCTGTCCCGGCTGCGGCGGGACACCGCGGCCAACATCCTGGGCGGTGCGGCCGTATTGCGTTCGTACGCGGACCGGCTGGGCCTGGACGGTGACGAACGCGACGACATCGACGCCTGGTACCCGGCCGTCGCGCAGTACAGCGGCACGACCGGCCGCCCTGCCGCCCGCTACGCCGACACCGTCTACGCATTCCTGACACAAGGGTTCGCTGCCACCGTCCCCGGTGGCGAGCGGATCTCGGTCGCCGCACGCCCTGTCGATCCGGTGAAGGGCACTCTCTCCGCCACTGCCGGACGCGCCCCGATCACGCCTTACCCGTCTGCACTGTGGGTCCCGGCCGACTCGCACAACTTCACCGTCGGCCGGACGGCAACGATCGACAAGGTGGTCATCCATGTCACGCAGGGCTCGTACGCGGGCTCCATCAAGTGGTTCCAGGACCCGACGGCCGAGGTGAGCGCCCATTACGTGGTCCGGTCCTCCGACGGGCAGATCACCCAGACGGTGCGCGACAGCGACACCGCGTACCACGCGAAACAGGCCAACGCATCGGCGCTCGGCGTCGAGCACGAGGGGTACATCGACGACCCGTCCTGGTTCACGGACACGATGTACCGCGCCTCGGCCGCGCTGACCAGGGCGCTGTGCGACAAGTACGGGATCCCGAAGGACCGGGCCCACGTCATCGGGCACAGCGAGGCGCCGGGCACCGACCACACCGACCCGGGACGGTACTGGGACTGGAATCGCTACATGGGATTCGTCGAGGGCGACAGCAGCAGCGGGATCAGCGGAAACGGGAACAGCACCGGTGGGAGCGGTGGGAGCAGCAGCAGCGACGGGCTGGGCTTCGCCTCGTACACGCTCCTGCAGAGCGGGGCGTCGGGCGCCCAGGTCACGGCGGTGCAGCAGTTGCTGAACACGCACGGCTACACTGCCGGCGCCGCGGACGGGAACTTCGGCGCGGCCACGCTGAGCGCGGTGAAGGCGTACCAGACGACCCGCGGGCTGCCCGCGGGCGGCATCGTCGGGCCGAAGACCTGGACCGCGCTCCTGTCGGCCGGTTCCACGCCGACTCTGCGCCAGGGCGACTCGGGCGCCGCTGTGAAGCGGCTCCAGCGGTCGCTGACCGCGGCGCTCGGCACGACCGTGGATGCCGTCGGGACCTTCGGTCCCGTCACCGCGACGGCAGTGCGCACCTACCAGACTCGCCAGGGGCTGGCGGTCACCGGGATCGTGAGCAGCAACACCTGGGCGGCGCTGCACGCCGGGCGCTGACCCTTCGTGCCGGAACGCAGCCGCTGAACGGCGTCCACGGCGGGACGGTGGGCCGGAGGCCGTCCGGGCGGGCCATCGGAGGGGCCGTCAGGTGTCTGACATACCTGATCAGTTGGGCACCTGACCTCTGCTCCCGCACAGCGGGATGCGGCCCGGCGGCCCACCGTCCGGGGCGCCGGCGCAGAGCCTGTTCCGGCCTGCCCGGGACGCTCGACCGCTCACCCTCGGAGGAGACTGACAACGACCAACGCCATGTGTGGGCCACGGGATGTCACCGAGGAGAGCCGTTGTGAGAGTCGGAGCCGCACGATCCGCCGCGGCCCGGTGGGTCGCCGAGCACGCCGGGACCGATCCCGGCTTCCGTGGTGCGTACTTCAGTGGTTCGACGGTCGGCCTGCCGGACGATGCCGAGCTGTCACCGTCCTCCGACGTCGACATCGTGGTCGTCAGGGCAGAGGACAGTCCTCCGGCCAAGCCCGGAAAGCTCCGATTCCGCGGCGCGCTCCTGGAGATCAGCCACCTGTCGTGGGCGGAGCTCTCCTCGGCGGACGACGTCCTCTCCTCGTACCACCTGGCCGGGAGCTTCCGCAGGGACACGATCATCGCCGATCCGACCGGCCGGCTGCGCACCCTGCACGCGGACGTCTCCCGCCGGTTCGCCGAACCGGCCTGGGTCCGCCGCCGGTGCGAGGACGCCCGCCACCGCATCGAATCCCGCCTCGCCGCGTTCGACCCCTCCGCACCGTTCCACGAGCAGGTGACCGGCTGGCTGTTCCCGACCGGGGTGACCACCCACGTCCTGCTGGTCGCCGCGCTGCGCAACCCCACCGTGCGCCTGCGCTACGTCGCGGCCCGCGAGGTCCTCGCCGTGTACGGGCATGACCGTCTCTACCCCGAGCTTCTGGAACTCCTGGGCTGCGCACGGCTGTCCGCCCACGTCGTACGGCACCATCTGGACGAGCTGGCCGGCACCTTCGACGCCACCGCCCGGGTGGCCAGGACGCCGTTCTTCTTCAGCAGCGACATCACCGCGCAGGCACGGCCGATCGCCATCGACGGGAGCCGGTTCCTCATCGACCGGGGCGACCACCGCGAGTCGGTCTTCTGGATCGTGGCCACGTTCGCCCGCTGTCACACCATCCTGGCCGCCGACGCCCCGGAACTGCACGCCGCGCTCGCCCCGGCCTTCCGGGCGCTGGTCGCCGATCTCGGCATCACGTCCACGGACGATCTTCTCCGCCGTGCCGAGGATGTCGGCCGGTTCCTGCCCCGGCTGTGGCGGACCGCCGAGGCGATCCTGGACAAGTCGGCGGGCCGGCCGACCATTTGAGGGCACCGCCGGACACCTTCTACGGGGTGTCCGCACCGACCGGTCGCCTGCTACGTTGCACGCATGTTCCTCCCCCGTGCCTAGGACACCGCACCGACCGCACCCCGCCACACCGGGTGCGGCACTCCGGCGTCCCTGCACACGCACAGCGCGTAACTCCGCGCTGCCTTCGCGAGGAACAGTCCTCATGCTTTCGCCTTCGCACGCTCCCTCGTACGCAACCGTCCTGCGCACCCGTCACGCCTGCCGCACCTTCGGTGCCGCACTGCTGGGGCGGCTCTCGTACGGGATGGTCTCCCTCTCCCTGATGCTGGCGGTCAAGGATGCCACCGGCTCGTACTCCATGGCCGGCGCCGTCATGGCGCTGTTCGGGGCGACCAGTGTCTTCCTCTCGCCCGCCCGTGCCGCCCTGATCGACCGGCACGGGCCACGCAAGGCACTCCCGCCCATGGGGGCCGCCTACGCACTGCTCCTCTCCGCCCTGGCGTATGCCACCTGGCAGCCCGGCGCCTCGGGGCTCCGGCTGGGGGCGCTGGCCGTCACGGCCGGTGCCTGCACCCCACCGCTCGGGCCCGTGATGCGGACCGTGTGGAGCAGCCTCGTACCCGACCGGGAACTGTTGCAGCGCGCGTACAGCCTGGACGGGGTGGCCGAGGAACTGCTGTACGTCACCGGGCCGTTGCTGGTGGGCCTGCTGGTGAGGTTCGCCGAGCCGGCGGCCGGTGTGGCCGTCAGCGCCGCACTCGTACTCGTCGGCGCGTCGGCGCTGGTGTCGTCCCCGGCGCTGCGCGGTGAGGGCGGCCGCCCGTCCGGGGCGACGGCCCTGCCGCCTGCCGGACCGTCCGGGAAACGGCTGCTCGGTACCGTCGGGCTGCGTCACGCCGCCGTGGTCTCGGCCGGGGTGGGGCTGTGCCTGGGCGCCCTCGACCTGCTCCTGGTGGCCTTCACCGAAGAGCGTCATCAGGGTGCCTCGGTGGCCTGGGTGCTGGCGGCGCTCTCCGCAGGGAGCGCGGTCGGTGGTCTGGTGTACGGCGCCGTCTCGTGGCGCATGTCAAGTCGGGTGCGGCTGACGGTACTTGGCACGGCTCTGGGGGTGTCCTCGGTCGCGGCGGGGGTGTCGCCGAACGTGTACGTCCTGGTGGCCGTGGCCGCCGCAGCCGGGCTGTTCGTCGCGCCCGCCATCACCACCGCGTATCTGATCGCGGACGAGTCCGTCGACGCGGGCAGCCGTACGCAGGCCGGCGCCTGGGTCAACACCGCGCTCAATGCCGGGTCCTCCGGTGGTACGGCCGCGGTGGGTCTGCTGGTGGGCCGACTGCCGCTCACGGTGTGTTTCTCGCTCGCAGCAGCCCCGGTGCTGCTCTGTGCGGCGTTCGTGTTCAGCCGGTACCGACGGTGATGTTCTCGCTGCCCGCGCTCGACACGGTGGCGCAGGCGGACGGGCGCGTCCGGCGGTCCCGCGGCACGAACGGCTCGGTCCGGTGGCGCGCGACCCGAGGAGGCACCACCGTTCCATCCACCGCACCTTCCCACCGGAACGCAGAGAGGCGGCTCCGCTCCCCCGGTCGGGAGTTCGGAGCTGCCTCAAGCAGGGTGCTCAGCAGGCCACTTCGGCCGAGGTCACTTCAGACCGAACGCCCGGATGATCTCCTGGTCGATGCCGAGCCCGTTCCCGGCCTCACTGTGCGCCTTGACCGAGACGAAGCCGCCGGCCTTGTCGGGCGTCTTGAACCGGGCGGTCCAGTTGCCCTCGGAGGTCTTGCGCAGCTCCGTGGCGCTCCAGGTCCTGCCGTCGTCGTAGCTGACCGACAGCGAGGCCTTCTTGGCCTTCACCGCGCCGTCCAGCCACTCCTGCGTGCCGGAGGCGAGACCGATCTCGGTCCACCGGCCGGCCTCGACGTCACCGGCGAGGTCGGTGTCGACCTTGTAGTCCATCTGCAGCAGCGCGAGGTCGGCCTGCCAGGGACCGTTCTGGTCCAGCCGGCCCGAGACGAAGCTCCACTCGGTGTGCGTACGGGTGGAGGTCTTCCACACGTCACCGTCACGGGTGGAGTCGAGGACGAAACGGTACGGCAGCTGCTCCGCCGACAGGTCCCCGATGTATCCGGCCCGGCCCGCGACCTTCCGGATCAGCGTGTCGCCCTGGTAGAACGCGGTGGTGGTGGTGTCGTACTCGTCCTCCGGCATGGAGCCCGAGTGGCCCGCGCCCGAGTCCGTCCACGGGGTGAAGTTGAACTGCATGTCGTTGGTGACGGAACGGAACGGACCCCAGAAGCCGGTGCCCAGACGCGGTCGGCTGATCGGCGCGAACCAGTCGGCGGGGTAGGTGCGACCCGCCGTGTAGTCCATCTCGCCGCTGCGCATCTCGTGCGCGAAACCGCTCTCCGTGGCGTTGAAGACCGAGTGGTCCTCGTACCAGAAGGAGGCGCCCGGAAGCGGGGTGACCCACTCGTCGCGGGTGCCGGGGAACTTCTCGTACTCCGCGAAGCCGAGGCCCGGCCCGTAGTCCGGGATGTCGTAGCGGTAGCCCCCGCCGAGCGTGGCCTTGTGGCCGTAGAAGGTGTTCTCCACCTTCGCCAGCTCACTGGTCCTCGGGGCGAACGCCAGCGAGCGGTCCGGGACGCTGCCGTTGTGGCGGTCGACCAGGTCGTACATGTACCGGGCGAACCTGCGCTGGGTCATGGTGAGCTTCTCGCCCCGCGTGACCGCCTTGATCAGGGTCTCGCCGGCCAGCTGCTGCACCGAGGCGACCGGGATGGTGGTCGTGGTGCCGTACTCGGTGTACCACTCCAACGCCACGCCGCGTCCGTCGTTGACGACGAAGAGCGCCTTGGCACCCGCGGCGAGCGCGTTGGCGAGCCGGTCGGCCGCGGCGACCGCGTCGCTGCGGCGGACCACGACAGCCTTGCCCCTGACGTCCAGACCCTTGTAGTCGGCCTCGGCCCCATTGGCCGCGAACACCGCGGCCAGCTTCTGGCTGCTGTCCTCGGCGACGGGCGAACCGCCCTGCACGGTGACCGGCACATCAAGGCCGTCGACCGACAGGTCGATCTGCTTCTCGCCCTGGCGCCAGCGGGTCAGGAAGCTGAAGCTGCCCTGGGTGACCTTCTTGGTGGGGCTTGCCCACAGCTGGTCGTACGCCACCGGGATCTGGTAAGCGTCGCGGAAGACCCCGCCGTTCGGTGTGGTGCGCGCCATGTCGTAGCGCAGCTGCCGGGTCTCGGTCTCCTTCGGCGTCCGCACACTGATCTTGCGGGCCTTGGACGCGTCCAAGGTGACGGTGGTCGGCTTGTCGAGGACCGTCTCGGGCTCCGCGAGGAAGGCGACGGCCCTCGAGTCCGGGCGGTCACCGTCGACGTCGACGGAGGCCCAGGAGGTGTAGGTGCCCGGAGGCAGCCGCAGCGTGGTGTCGCCGGAGACCGGGACGACGTTGAGGGTGAGGTACGGGTCGCTCAGTTCGCCGAGGACGACGTAGCCGTCCATCGGCTTGCCCGCGCGGTCGCGGAGCTTGAACGTCAGGTCGTAGAGCTCCTGCTCCTTGTTCAGCGCGAAGCCGGTGTGCGCGACCGTCGCGCCGGACGCGTCCTTCGCGACGACCTGGCCGGAGAACGTGGTGCCGGCCGCGACCTTCGACGGGTCGAGCGAGAGCACGGCGTCGGCGGTGGAGCCGGCGGGGACGGTCAGCTTCGACGTGGAGAGCGTGTACGCGGCCGAGTCCGTGCCGGTGGCCAGGTCCAGGGTGACGTCCTGCGTACCGGTGTTGCGGTACGTGATCGTCCGCTCGGCGACCGGGTCCGAGGCGCTGTGCGGCCAGTCGTACGAGGCGACGGCGACGGAGCCGGTGGCCTCGACCGTCGTGTCGACCGCCGCCTTGACGTCGAGCCGGCCGGTGCCCTGCTCGTACGGCGTGTAGTCGGGCAGCCGCTTCGACGAGGTCATCAGTGCGTCCTTGATGCGCTGACCGGACCAGTCGGGATGACGCTCCTTCAGGATCGCCGCGGCGCCGGCGACGTGCGGGGTGGCCATCGACGTACCGGACATCTGCTGGTACATGCCGCTGATGCCCGGGACCGCCTGCGAGGCGGCGGCGTTGATGTCGACGCCGGGGGCGGACAGGTCGGGCTTCAGGCCGTACGACCGGGTGAGCGGGCCCATGGACGAGAAGTCCGCGCGGGCGTCCTGCTTGTCGACGGCGGCGACGGTCAGCGCCTTCTCGGCCGAACCGGGCGAGCCGATGGTGCCTGCGCCGTACGCGTTGCCTGCGGCGATCACGAACAGCGGGCCGCCGTCCGCCGAGAGGGCGTCGACGGCCTGCGACATCGGGTCGGTGCCGTCGTCCGGGATGCTGGAGCCGAGGCTCATGGAGACGACGTCGGCGCCTTCGGCCTTTGCCCACTCCATCGCGGCGATGATCCCGGAGTCCTCGCCGGAGCCCCCGTTGCTGAGGACCTTGCCGATGATCAGGTCCGCGCCGGGGGCGACCCCCTTGTTGACGCCGTCCGACGCGGCACCGGAGCCCGCGATGGTGGAGGCGACGTGCGTGCCGTGGCCGTTCTTGTCGAGGACCTCCTCACCGGGAACGAAGCTCTTGGACTCGAGAATGCGGTCCTTGACGTCCGGGTGGGTCGGGTCGATGCCGGTGTCGAGGACGGCGACCTTGGTGCCCTTGCCGTCATATCCCTCGGCCCACGCCTGCGGGGCGTTGATCTGCGGCACGGAGTCCTTGAGCGTGGCCTTCGCGCGGCCGTCGAGCCACAGCTTGGCGATGCCGTCGTCCAGCGAACGGGCGTTGGACGGACGCGCGATGTCCTTCCAGAAGGAACGGGCGGTGTCCTTGTCGGCCTTCAGCGCGGCGCCGTGGATGCTGTCGAGCCGGCGGACCGTCTTGGCGCCACTGGGGGTGGCGGGCAGCGAACGGGACCGGCTCGCCGAGTAGGTGGCGATCAGCGGGATGCCACCGGCCCTCTTGTCGTCGTAGCCCATCTTGGCGAGGGCTGTGACATTGAACAGCCGGCGGTCCAGCTTTCCGGCTGCCAGCAGGGGGGTCGCCTCGTCGGGCAGGACGTAGACGTCGTCTCCCGCCTGCTGCACATGCACACCACCGATCGCACCGTCGGGCCGGTCCACCGTGACGGTGTCCTGCTTGCCGACGCCGTCCGCGTAGTGGACGACGTCGCCCGTGAGCAGGGTGATGTCGTACTGGTGGATCGGGGTCCGGGAGTGTCCGGTGGCCTCGGGGGCGGCCTGCGCCGCCGAAGCGACACCTGCCGCGGGTAGCAGGGCGCCACTCACGAGAGCGACGGAGGTCGCTATGAGCAGGGCCCTGCGTCCCGCACGCACGGGTCTCGCCCGGCCGGAAGCGGAGGAGGGTGTGAATGTCATGGGGTTGATCTACCGGCAAATTCCCACCCGCGTCTGCGCCCATGTCTGGCGGGATGCCGCCGTGGCGGCATCCCGCCCTTTCAGGAGTTCCGGCGGACACCCCCGCAACTGCGCCTCTTTCAGCCGGTTTCACCCAGCCGACGAGCGACGGCTCATGCCCACTCCGCGGCGTCGCGCCGCGTTCCGGTGAGCCCGCACGCCCGGTCGCCGGATTCCGTGTCGCGGTCCGGGAACCGGTCAGGCAACCGAGGAGATCCGTCCGGCCACCGGCTGCCCGCTTTCGTGATGGATCGGGGTATGTGCGCCGGTGAGCGGGACTCCGCTGCCACCGCGCCGCTCGGCGACGATCTCGGCGGCGATCGACAGGGCGGTCTCCTCCGGGGTGCGTGCGCCGAGATCGAGACCGATGGGCGAGTGCAGCCTGGCCAGTTCGATTTCGGTGACGCCGACCTCGCGGAGCCGCTCGTTGCGCTCCAGATGCGTGCGGCGCGAACCCATCGCCCCGACGTACGCGACCGGCAGCTTCAACGCCGTCTCCAGCAGCGGGACGTCGAATTTCGCGTCGTGGGTCAGCACGCACAGGGCCGTCCGCGCATCCACGGCGGTGGCCGCCAGATAGCGGTGCGGCCAGTCGACGACCACCTCGTCGGCGTCCGGGAAGCGGGCCTCGGTCGCGAAGACCGGCCGGGCGTCGCACACGGTGACGTGGTACCCGAGGAATTTGCCGACCCGGACCAGGGCGGCGGCGAAGTCGATGGCCCCGAAGACGATCATCCGGGGCGGTGGGACGCTCGACTCGACGAGCAGTCCGAGCGGCCGGCCGCAGCGCGATCCCTCGGCGCCGATCGTGAGAGGGCCGGTCCGGCCCGCGTCCAGCATCGCGCGGGCCTCGGCCGCCGCGGTGCGGTCCAGCTCCGGATGCCCTCCGAGCCTGCCCTCGTACGAACCGTCGGGGTGCACGAGGAGGGGGCTGCCGAGGAGTTCGGCGGGCCCGTCCGTGATCCGTACGACCGCCGCCGCCTCCCCCGCCACCGCGGCGGCGAGCGCGGCGGCGAACACCGGGCGTGCGGGGTCGTCCGCACGGACCGGTGTCACCAGGATGTCGATGACACCGCCGCAGGTCAGGCCCACGGCGAAGGCGTCCTCGTCGCTGTAGCCGAACCGCTCCCGCACGGTGGTGCCGTCGTCGAGGGCCTGCTGGCACAGCTCGTACACCGCGCCCTCCACACACCCGCCGGAGACCGATCCGATCGCCGTGCCGTCGCGGTCGACGGCGAGGGCGGCCCCCGGCTGCCGGGGCGCGCTCCCACCGACCTCCACAACGGTGGCGACGGCGAATTCGCGTCCCTGCTTGACCCACCGGTGGAGCTCTTCGGCGATGTCCAGCATGGCGTGTCTCCTTAAGCGTGGTGTTCAGGGGCGGGGGTCAGTTGACACCCAGCCAGCTCTCGATCGGGTGCAGTGCGAAGTAGACGACGAAGATGACGGTCAGCACCCACATGAAACCGCCGATCTCACGGATCCTGCCCTGTGCCACCTTGATCGCGACATAGGAGATCACACCGGCGGCAACACCCGGGGTGATGCTGTACGTGAACGGCATCAGCACGACGGTGAGGAAGACCGGGACGGCGATCGCGCGGTCGCTCCAGTCGACGTGCTTGGCGTTCTGCATCATCATCGCGCCGATGACGACCAGGGCCGCGGAGGCCACCTGGGGCGGCACGATCGCGGTGAGCGGGGTGAAGAAGAGGCAGGCGGCGAAGAACAGGCCGGTGACCACGGAGGCCAGACCGGTCCGTGCGCCTTCGCCGACGCCGGTCGCCGACTCGACGAACACGGTCTGGCCGGAGCCGCCGGCGACACCGCCGATCGCACCGCCCGCGCCGTCGATGAACAGCGCCTTGGACAGGCCCGGCATCCGGCCCTTGTCGTCGGCCAGTTCGGCCTCCGTACCGACACCGATGATGGTGGCCATCGCGTCGAAGAAGCCGGCCAGCACCAGGGTGAAGACGATGAAGCCGACGGTCATCGCGCCGACGTCGCCCCAGCCGCCGAATTCGACCTTCCCGAAGAGGGAGAAGTCCGGGGCGGAGACCGCGCTGCCGCCCAGTTCCGGCGGCGACATGTTCCACGCCTTGGCGTCGAGACCAGCCGCCTTGTGGACGACGACCGCGATCACGGTGCCCACGACGATGCCGATCAGGATCGCACCGGGTACGGCGCGGGCCTGCAGCATGAAGATCATCAGGAGGGTGACGCAGAAGATCAGGACGGGCCAGCCGGCGAGCTCGCCGTTGATGCCGAGGGTGACGGGCGGCCCGGTCGGCGAGCCCTTGCCGACGAACCCGGCCTTGTACAGACCGATCAGGGCGATGAAGAGCCCGATGCCCATGGTGATGCCGTGCTTCAGCGGGAGCGGGATCGCGTTCATGATCAGCTCACGCAGGCCGGTGACCACCAGGAGGCAGATCACCAGGCCGTACATCACGCACATGCCCATGGCCTGCGGCCAGGTCATGGCGGGGGCGACCTGCGACGCGAGAACGCCGGAAACGCTGAGACCGGCGGCGAGCGCCAGCGGCACCTTGCCGACGAAGCCCATCAGCAGGGTGGTCGCGGCCGCGGCGAGCGCGGTGGCGGTGATCAGTCCCGGCTGGCTGAGCAGATGTCCTTCGACGTCCTTGCCGCCGAGGATGAGCGGATTGAGCAGCAGGATGTACGCCATGGCCATGAAGGTCGTGACGCCGCCGCGCACTTCGCGCGCGACGGTGGATCCACGCTCGGATATGTGAAAGTACCGGTCGAGCCAGGATCTGCCGGCGGGGATGCGCGAGCCGGGGCCCGCCTCCTCCGCGATGGTCCTGGGCTCCACTGACTGCTGGGTCATGATGCCTGACTCCCAAGGTTCACAGGGACACCCGCGATGGAGAATCGGAATGCGGGATTTGGGATGACTGCTTGGCTGCACGACCCGGGGGACGGCCCGAGACGAACTGTTCATGCAGAGTGGATGTGCGGGTACTGCTCGGTGGTGCGGGTGTTTCCGGCACAGCGGTGCTGCGGGTACTGCTGGGTGGTGCCGAGGACCGCGAGCGGTGCGGTACTCCGGGTCTCCGGGCGGTGCCGACGGCGGAAGTGTGACGTTCCTGGCAGCCACGCACCGCCCGGAGAGTTCGGCGGGAGCCGCTCTCAGAGCCTGTCGGGTGACCCTCGATCGGAAAGCGGACGCGGCATGGTGCGTGCGATTCCAAGGCGCCGGGATGTCCTCGTAGCGGAGCTACTAGGGCATTTCGGCAACGCCGGAAGCGTGCGTGCCAGGGCGTGGCCGCCCGGTCGGAGGCACCCGACGGGCTCTCAGGTGCCGGTGAGGTGCTCGGGGCGCACCGGCGTCCTGTTCAGCTCCAGGCCCGTCGCGTTCCGGATCGCCGCGAGGACGGCCGGGGTCGACGACAGGGTCGGGGCCTCGCCGATGCCACGGAGCCCGTACGGGGCGTGGTCGTCGGCGAGTTCGAGCACATCGACCGGGATGGTCGGCGTGTCGAGGATGGTGGGGATCAGATAGTCCGTGAAGGACGGGTTGCGAACCTTCGCGGTCTTCGGGTCGACGATGATCTCCTCCATGACGGCGACACCCAGTCCCTGGGTGGTGCCGCCCTGGATCTGGCCGACGACGGACAGCGGGTTGAGCGCCTTGCCGACGTCCTGGGCGCAGGCCAGTTCGATGACCTTGACCAGGCCGAGCTCGGTGTCGACCTCGACGACTGCGCGGTGCGCGGCGAAGGAGTACTGGACGTGGCCGTTGCCCTGTCCGGTGCGCAGGTCGAACGCCTCGGTGGGCCGGTGGCGCCACTCCAGCTCGATGTCGACCGCCTCGTCCTCCAGTACGTCGACCAGATCGGCCAGCACCTCGCCGCCGTCGGTGACGACCTTGCCGCCTTCGAGGAGCAGATCGGCGGTGGCCCAGGCGGGGTGGTACGTACCGAACTTGCGGCGGCCGATCTCCAGGACCTTCTCGCGGACGGCCTCGCAGGAGTGCTTCACGGCGCCGCCGGTGACGTATGTCTGCCGGGAGGCGGAGGTGGATCCGGCCGAGCCGACCCGGGTGTCGGCCGGCTGGATGGTGACCTGGGCGACGCCCAGCTCGGTGCGGGCGATCTGGGCGTGTACGGTGACGCCGCCCTGCCCGACCTCCGCCATCGCCGTGTGCACGGTGGCGACCGGTACACCGCCGACGACCTCCATCCGGACCCGGGCGGTGGAGTAGTCGTCGAAGCCCTCGGAGAAGCCGACGTTCTTGAGGCCGACCGCGTAGCCGATGCCGCGTACGACGCCTTCACCGTGGGTGGTGTTGGACAGGCCGCCGGGCAGGGCCCGCACGTCGGCCTCCTCGCCGGCGACCTCCCACTGGCGCTCGGGCGGCAGCGGCCGGGCCTTGACCCGGCGCAGCAGCTCGGCGACCGGGGCGGGCGAGTCGACGACCTGCCCGGTGGGCAGGAGGGAGCCCTGCTCCATGGCGTTGAGCTGCCTGAACTCGACGGGGTCCATGCCGAGTTCGGCGGCGACCTTGTCCATCTGCGCCTCGTAGGCGAAGCACGCCTGGACCGCGCCGAAGCCGCGCATGGCGCCGCACGGCGGGTTGTTGGTGTAGAGCGCGATCGCTTCGATGTCGACGTCGTCGATGACGTACGGGCCGACGGAGAGCGAGGAGGCGTTGCCGACGACTGCCGGGGAGGCGGAGGCGTAGGCGCCGCCGTCCAGCACGATGCGGCACTTCATGTGGGTGAGCTTGCCGTCGCGGGTGGCGCCGTGCTCGTACCAGAGCTTCGCGGGGTGGCGGTGGACGTGTCCGAAGAAGGACTCGAACCGGTTGTAGACGATCTTGACCGGCTTGCCGGTACGGAGTGCCAGCAGGCAGGCGTGGATCTGCATCGACAGGTCCTCGCGGCCGCCGAAGGCGCCGCCGACGCCGGAGAGCGTCATGCGGACCTTGTCCTCGGGCAGGCCGAGGACGGGGGCGATCTGGCGGAGGTCGGAGTGCAGCCACTGCGTGGCGACGTACAGATCGACGCCGCCGTCCTCGGCGGGGACCGCCAGGCCGGACTCGGGACCGAGGAAGGCCTGGTCCTGCATCCCGAAGACGTACTCGCCGCTGACAATGACATCGGCCCGGGCCGCTGCCGCGTCCGCGTCGCCGCGGACGATGGGCTGGCGGTGGACGATGTTCGGGTGCGGGACGTGCCCGGCGTGGTGGTCGTTGCGTCCCTCGTGGACGAGGATCGCGTCGGGGGCGGTTGCGGACGCCTCGTCGGTGATGACGGGCAGCTCGCGGTAGTCGATCCTGATCTTCGCGGCGGCGCGGCGGGCCGTCTCCGGGTGGTCGGCAGCGACGAGCGCCACCGGTTCGCCGTGGTGACGGACCTTGCCGTGGGCGAGGACGGGGGTGTCCTGGATCTCCAGGCCGTAGTTCTTCACCGAGGTCGGCAGGTCGTCGTAGGTGAGTACGGCGTGGACGCCGGGGGTGGCGAGCGCCTCGGAGATGTCGATCGAGACGATCTCGGCGTGCGCCACCGTGGAGCGCAGCGTGTGGCCCCAGAGCATGTCCTCGTGCCACATGTCCGAGGAGTACGCGAACTCGCCGGTGACCTTCAGGATGCCGTCGGGGCGGAGCGTGGACTCGCCGATGCCGCCCTTGGTGCGGGTGCCCTGGTGGATGTTCGTGGGGGAGCCGGTAACGCCCATCGTCACACCGTCTCTTCCGCGCGGGCGGCCGCGAGGCGGACCGCGTCGAGGATCTTCTCGTAGCCGGTGCAGCGGCAGAGGTTGCCGGAGAGCGCCTCGCGGATGTCCGCGTCGGACGGCTCCGCGTTGCGTTCCAGCAGCTCGTCGGCGGCGACCAGCAGGCCGGGGGTGCAGAAGCCGCACTGGACGGCGCCGGCGTCGATGAACGCCTGCTGGATCGGGGAGAGTTCGCCGGTGTTCCGGGACTGTTCGGCGGCTGGCTTGGCCTCCCACCGGCGGGCCTGGTCGAGCGAGGTGCCGCAGGCGCCGGGGGCGCAGCCACTGCCGGGGTGTGCCTCGGACCGGTGGGCGGCGAAGTCGGCGAGGCCCTCCACGGTGACGACCTCGCGGCCCTCCACCTGGCCTGCGGCGACCAGGCAGGAGCAGACCGGGACGCCGTCGAGGCGGACCGTGCAGGAGCCGCACTCGCCCTGCTCGCAGGCGTTCTTGGAACCGGGCAGGCCCATCCGCTCGCGCAGCACGTAGAGGAGGGACTCGCCCTCCCAGACGTCGTCGGCCTCGTGCTTACGGCCGTTGACCGTGAAATTGACGCGCATGATCAGGCAGCTCCTTCGGTGCTGCGGCCGTTGCCGCGGTACGACTCCCAGGTCCAGCCGAGGGTGCGGCGGGCCATGATTCCCACCGCGTGCCTGCGGTAGCTCGCGGTGCCGCGCACATCGTCGATCGGGTTGCAGGCGCCGGCGGCGAGCGTGGCGAACTGCGCGGCGATGGACGGCGTGATGATCGTGCGGCTGTCCCAGAACCCGCCCTCTTCGAGCGCGGCGTTCAGGAATTCCTCCGCCTCCTTCGCCCGGACGGGTGTCGGGGCGGCGGAGCCGATGCCGGTACGGACCGTGCGGGTCTCGGGGTGCAGGGCCAGGCCGAAGGCGCAGACGGCGATGACCATCGCGTTGCGCGTGCCGACCTTGGAGTACTGCTGGGGCCCGTCGGCCTTCTTGATGTGCACGGCCCGGATCAGCTCGTCCGGTTCGAGGGCGTTGCGCTTGACGCCGGTGTAGAAGGCGTCGATCGGAATCATCCGGGTGCCGCGCACGGACTCGGCCTCGACCTCGGCGCCCGCGGCGAGCAGCGCCGGGTGCGCGTCACCGGCGGGCGACGCGGTGCCGAGGTTGCCGCCGACGCCGCCGCGATTGCGGATCTGCGGCGATGCGACGGTGTGCGAGGCGAGCGCCAGACCGGGCAGCTCGGCCCGCAGGTGCTCCATGATGTGGCTGTACGGCACGGAGGCGCCGAGCCGCACGTTCTCCTGGCCCACCTCCCACTCGGACAGCTCACCGATGCGGTTCAGGTCCAGGAGGTACTCGGGCCGCCGGTGGTCGAAGTTGATCTCGACCATCACATCGGTACCGCCCGCGATGGGCACAGCCGTCGGGTGCTCGGCCTTGGCGGCGAGCGCCTCCTCCCAGCTGGCGGGGCGAAGGAAGTCCATGAGTGGCTCTCTTCTTCTCAATCGGGTCGTTCGCTGGGGCTGGGGACGGCCGGCCCTCGATTGGCTCGTTCATGTGCTGTTAACGCGGTGTGTGGCCCAGTACACAACCGGGACTCCACGCGGTGCAGTCACCGAAACCATGAAGGAGTTGGCTGGTCTCCGTCCTCGTCTTGTAGATTCGAACGAATGGCGGGGCTCAGTAACCTCACCGCAATACCCAGTTTTCACCCGCACCAACGAAAGAGATCGGCGGCAACGACATGCGGCTGCGCGCACTGCTGGAAACCGATGCGCTGGGCCTGCGGCTGCTCGGCGGCGAGGACGAACTCGAACGGTCCGTCCGCGGCGTCATGACCACCGACCTGCGGGACCCGAGCCGCTATCTGACCGGCGGCGAACTGGTCCTGACCGGCCTGGCCTGGCGCCGGGACGCGGCGGACTCGGAGCCGTTCGTACGGATCCTCGCGGGCGCCGGGGTCGCCGGGCTCGCGGCGGGCGAGGCGGAACTCGGCGAGATCCCGGGCGATCTGATCGAGGCGTGCGAGCGGCATCACCTGCCGCTCTTCGCCGTCCACGAGACCGTCGCGTTCGCAACGATCACCGAGTACGTGGTGCGCCAGGTCTCCGGGGAGCGGGCGGGCGATCTGGCGGCGGTCGTCGACCGGCACCGCAGGCTGATGACCTCGGGTCCGGCCGGTGGCGGCCCCGAGGTGGTCCTCGACCTGCTCGGCTCCGACCTCGACCTGCACGCCTGGGTGCTCTCCCCCACCGGCCGGCAGATCGCGGGCGCCGGTGCGTCGCTGCCCGGACCGGTGGGCCCGACGCTGGCGGGCCACCATCTGGCCGCCACCCGCACCGGCCGCCGGGGTCCGCACCGGGCCACGGTCGACGGCGTCACGTATTCGCTGTTCCCGATCCGCAACACCGGCCGGGGCGCGGCCCCCACCTCCCGCGACGTCCGCGAGTCGGTGCTCTCCGACTGGCTGCTCGCCGTCGAGGCCGACGCGGGCGAATGGCCGGCCGCCCGGCTGGACCTGCTCCAGGGCGTCACCCAGCTGATCGCGGTCGAACGGGACCGGCGCGACGCGGCCCGTACGGTACGCCGCAGGCTCGCCCAGGAGGTCCTGGAACTGGTCCAGACGGGCGCCGCGCCCGCCGAGATCGCGGCCAGGCTGCGGGTCGCCGCCCCGGTCCTGCTGCCCGGCCTGGGTACCGCCCCGCACTGGCAGGTCGTGGTGGCGCGGGTCGACTGGGGCGCGGAGGGCGCACCGGACTCCACGGGCGGTCCGGTCACATCCGGCATCGCGGGCGGCCCGGTCGCCCAGGCGCTGCTGGAGGAGATCCTCGTCGACCCGGCGGTCACCGGCCCCGACTCCGCCGACCGGATCGCGGTCGCGCACACCGGCGACGAGGCCATCGCCCTCGTACCGCTGCCCGCCCGCGCCGCGTCGCCTGCCGACGCCACGGACCTGCCGGAGGCCGGCGACGCAGGCGGTGCGGCGACGGCCAAGGACGACCCGGTGCTGCACGCGGACGCACTGCTCGCCACCGTTCGCGAACCGCTCTCCGCGGGCCTCGCCGACGACGGCCGCCTGACACTGGGTGTCAGCGCCGCCGTGCACTCCCCCGAGGGGCTCCGCGGCGCCCTGGAGGAGGCCCGGCACGCGCGCCGGGTGGCGGCGGCCCGTCCGGGCCGGGTCTGCGCGGCCGGCCACCACGAGCTGGCCTCGCACGTCCTGCTGCTGCCGTTCGTCCCCGACGATGTGCGTCGTGCGTTCACCGCACGGCTGCTCGACCCGCTGCGCGACTACGACCGGCGCCACCGCGCCGAACTCATCCCGACGCTGGAAGCGTTCCTGGACTGCGACGGTTCGTGGACCCGCTGCGCGGCCCGGCTGCACCTGCACGTCAACACATTGCGCTACCGGGTCGGGCGAATCGAGCAGTTGACGGGGCGTGACCTTTCCCGCCTGGAGGACAAGCTCGATTTCTTCCTGGCCCTGCGTATGAGCTGACTCGGCGGACCTACCACAGCCCTCCCCGCGACCGACCGATTGTGAATTCATTCACCTGACCCCTTGGCCCGGCGTGCCATTCCGTGCTGAGATGCCGCCAGACTCAACAGCTCAATGGCGCGCTCGGGGAGGGCAATGTGGCGTATACCGCCATGTCTGGTTCCGGAACGACAGCAGATGACGATCCGCCGCTCCAGACAGCGGTATGGCGGCTGCGGTCACGCGCCTGCTGGACGGACGCCGCTGCTCTGCTCGACCACGACGCCGCCACCGATCCGGCCGCAGCGCTCCAGCGGACGGCGCTGCTGATCGAACGGTGCCTGTACACCGGCCAGGGCTGGACCGACGCCGAGGACGCCCTGCGCACCGCCGAGGCCCTCGCCCACGACGACGCCGAGCGTGGGGCCGCGGCTTGTGAACGGGGTCACCTGGCGTATGCGTCGACACTTCTCGGGGTACGGGACCGGGCCGACGAGGCCCGTGTCGCACTGAGCCGGTCCGCGGCCCTGCTCTCCCCCGCCGCCCCGGCGCGTCCGCTGCTCGACTTCCGCCGGGGCCTGATCGCACAGAACATCGCCGACTCGCCGCAGGCCGCCCGCGCCGCGTACCGCAGGGCGCACGCCGGCGCCGTGGCCCAGGGCGACCAACTGCTGCTCTCCTCCACCTGGCGCCACCTCGCGCTGCTCTCGCTGCGCGAGGGCGAACTGGCCGAGGCCCGGCACGGGTTCGGCGAGTCGCTGCGGATAAGGGAGGAGCTGGGCTATCTGGTCGGTACGGCCCCGGCCCTCATCGCCCTGGCGGATACCGAACCGGAACCGGAGGCGGCTGCACGGCTGCGCGCCGAGGCGGGCCGCCTCTTCCGCCTCCTGGGCGGCGTCCCTACCTGGCTGGCCCCGCACCTGGACCCGCCCGCCCCGCAGACGGCCGAGGCGAACTGAGCACGGGCCCGCCACGGGGGACCGTCAGGCGCGGCCCCCGACCGGGTCGCCGGGCTGCCGGCCCGCGTCGCTCCACTCGGGGGTCGGCGTCGGACGCGGCGGAGCGGGCGGCGGGGTCGGCCCGCGGTTCGGGTTCTGCGGTACCGCGGCGGCGGGCTTTCCGTTCTGCCCGCTGCTGTCGCGCCGGGGCGGCGTGACCGGGGATTTCGGCGGTGCGGGCTTCCTCGTCGGCGGCACGGGGACGGCGACCGCAGCGGAGGCGGACGGGGGCGCGGAGTGCGTCGGCGAAGGCGCGGCGGAATCCGCAGGTGTACGGGTGGGGCTCGCGCTCGTCGACGGCGTCGCCGGAGTGGGCGTCCCGGGAGGCTTCCCGGTGGACTTGCCGGACCCGGAGCAGCCCGCCGCTGCCAGCGCCAGTCCCAGCACCACCAGCGCGCACACCGGCCAAGGCCCTCGGCTCCGTATCATCCCGCCCCCTCTCATCCCGCCCCCTCAAAAACGATCATGCGATGAGAGGCACAGAGTATCCACAGCGGTCCGTGGAGGTGGCGGCAGCCCGGACGAGAAAGGTCAGCGGTCCGCGCCGGTGAAGTGTTCGCGCACGAGTGACTGCACGACGGGCAGATCCTCGGCGATCAGCGCGTCGAGCAGCGCGGTGTGTTCCACGGCGTCGGCGAGAAGGTCGGCCCGGCGGGTGGCCGGGTTGTGCCCCAAGGGCCACTGGGAGCGGCGGTGCAGGTCGTCGGCGACCATCACGAGCTGCTGATTGCCGGAGAGCGCGAGGACCGCTCTGTGGAAGGCCCGGTCGGACTCCGCGTAGCTCGCCCGGTCGCCCACCGCGGCGGCCGCGACCGTGGCATCGGCCAGCGGGCGCAGGGCGGTCCACCGGGCCCGGTCCACGGTGCGGGCCAGCCGCAGCATGACGGGGACCTCGATCAGGGCGCGCACCTCGGCCAGCTCGGCCAGCTCCTGGGGGCCGCGCTCGGCGACCCGGAAGCCCCGGTTCGGGACGACCTCCACGGCACCCTCGATGGCGAGCTGCTGCATCGCCTCACGGACCGGCGTCGCCGAGACACCGAAGCGGGCGCCGAGCACCGGGGCGGAGTAGACCTGACCCGGCAGCAGCTCACCGTCGACGAGGGCGGCGCGCAGCGCGTCCAGGATCTGCCCGCGTACGGAGTGCCGCTGCACCACGACGCGGGGCACGGGCGGCTCGCAGTGGGTGTGCTCCCCGCGGGCCTGCTCGCCGCGCGGCTGTTCGCCGGGTGACTGCACACCGGGTGGCTGCTCGTCCCGCGTCCGCTGAGCGCGCGACTGCCCGGGCACCCCGTCGGGGGCCCCGGCCGACCGGGCGGCCGCGGATGCGGTGGACGTGTACGGCGGACGCACCTGCTGATGCGCTCTGCCCTGCTCCACTCCGACCTCCTCGGCCTGCTCCGGGCCGGCCCGCCTGCGCCGTGCCTCCCGTGCACGATAGGCGGAGGAGGGCGCAGTTCAAACATCGATCTCTTCGGGTAAGGTAAGGCTAACCTGCAAACGATCGCGATTCGGTGGTCCCTGCATGACCCTCCCCACCCTGCTTCCCGGCACAACGACGTCCGCCGTGTCGGACGCGTACACCCGCCTGACCGAGGTCTTCCCCGGGCTGCGTGCCGAGGTCCTCGGGGACGACGAGCCGGCTCCGTCGGGCGTCGGCTGGGTGGGGGCGCACGAGCTCGCGGCCGGCGGCGCCGCCCTGGACACGTTTCTCGCCTGGGACAACGCGCAGGTGCTGCGGGACTACGGAAAGCAGGCCCGGCCCGATGTGGTCGCCAGCTTCGGCCTGCACCGCTACGCCTGGCCCGCATGTCTGCTGGTGACAGTGCCGTGGTTCCTGCACCGGCGGGTGCCGCGGATCCCCGTCGAGGACGTGGCCTTCCAGCGGACCCTGGGTCATCTGACCGTGCGCGTACGGGAGTTCACCTGCCTGCCGGACGACCCGGCGGCCGCGCTGCCGGGGGCCAGGGTGGTGGCGGACGAGGCGGCACTGCGGGCCGAGGTGCTGGCCGCGGTGGCCGAACACATCGGTCCGGTGCTCGACGGCTTCGGCCCCCGGATGCGCCGCGGCAAGCGGGCCCTGTGGGGCATGGCGACGGACGAGATCGTCGAGGGCCTCTGGTACATCGCCCATCTGCTCGGCGAGGAGCGGCGGGCGATGACCGAGCTGGAGGCGCTCCTGCCGGGCACGACCAAGCCGTATGTCGGCACGCCTGGCTTCCGTGAACTGACCGGGCCGAACGGCGAGTCGCTGCCCACCCGCGACCGGGCCAGCTGCTGCCTCTTCTACACGCTGCGGCCCGAGGACACCTGCGTCACCTGCCCGCGCACGTGCGACGCCGACCGGGTACGGAAGCTGACGCCCGCCTGATCCGTTCCGCCCGCACGGGTGGCGAGATTCGAACGCAACCCGATTGCCACAGACGGGCGTTCGAGGAGTTGCGGCCCATCCGTACCCCCCGCCGCCCCAATGGCATTCTCTTGCCCCGAAACCCCCTGAGCCCGAAGGGATTTCCGCCACTATGGCGCCCGAAACCCCTAACGCGATGCAAGGGACCGCGCATGAGACTGACCGACATATCGCTGAACTGGCTACTTCCGGGCGCAGTCCTGCTCGTGGGGGTCATGGCGGCGGTGGCGATGGTCGCGCGCGGCAAGCGCGCCGCTGACAAGTCCGCGGCCGACGACAGCTGGGAACGCAGTGAGGACCGGCGCAGGCGCAAGGAGGCGCTCTACGCCACCGCCTCGTACGTGCTGCTGTTCTGCTGCGCGGCAGTCGCCGCCGCGCTCTCCTTCCATGGACTGGTCGGCTTCGGCCGGCAGAACCTCAGCCTCTCCGGGGGCTGGGAGTACCTCGTCCCGTTCGGCCTCGACGGGGCGGCGATGTTCTGCTCCGTGCTCGCCGTGCGCGAGGCCAGCCACGGTGACGCGGCGCTCGGCTCGCGGCTGCTGGTGTGGACGTTCGCGGGTGCGGCCGCCTGGTTCAACTGGGTGCACGCACCGCGCGGCATGGACCACGCGGGCGCCCCGCACTTCTTCGCGGGGATGTCGCTGTCCGCGGCGGTGCTCTTCGACCGGGCGCTGAAGCAGACCCGCCGGGCCGCGCTGCGCGAACAGGGCCTGGTGCCCCGTCCGCTGCCGCAGATCCGGATCGTACGGTGGCTGCGCGCACCCCGGGAGACCTTCGGTGCCTGGTCGTTGATGCTGCTGGAGGGCGTACGCACGCTGGACGAAGCAGTCGACGAGGTACGCGAGGACCGGCGGGAGAAGGAGCAGAACCGTCTCCGCAGGAGGGACCAGGAGAAGCTGGACCGGGCCCACATCAAGGCCCTGAACCGGCAGAACCGGGCCTGGGGCCGGGCCGGCCGGGGCGGTGCCCAGGTCGACGTACCGGCCATCGCCCCGGCGGCGGGCTCCGCACAGTCCGTCGCGGAACCCGCCATACCGGAGCCGGGACAGCTGCCTCTGCGACCCAGACCATCCCTGCAAGCCGTGAACGGCACGAGCTCGAAGGGCTCCCCGGACCGGAGCACAGGTGATCCGAGGACCGTCGACCTCACCGCCGAGGACGACACCCAGGCCCTGCCCCGGCTCGACTCGCTGGAGCGGAAACTCAAGGACCTGGAGCAGCAGTTCGGCTGATCAAGACCCTGCTCCGCGACTCCCGGACGGTCAACGTCCTCGCAATTCAAGGCGGAAGGCCCCGTCCCGGCATCCGGCTCGTCCGGACTCCCAGGCCCCTCAGGGCCTTCCGCCGTCCAGTTCGAACCAGACCACCTTGCCCAACGCGTGCGCCTTCACGCCCCACGCGTCCGCGAGGCTCTGCACCAGGATCAGCCCCCTGCCGTGCGTACCGTCGTCGGCGTTCGGTACGCACGACATGGGCAGTCCGGATACGAAATCCCGCACCTCGACCCGCAGGGTCGCCGGCGCCACGGTCACCGTGACGACCGCGCCGTGCCGCGTATGGACCAGAGCGTTCGTCACCAGTTCACTCAGCAGGAGCTCCGCCACTTCGGCCGACTCCTCGTGCCATCGGTATCGTAGGAATTCCCGCAGCGCACAGCGCACTTCGGAGATGTCCGCCAGATCGGTATGAGCCAGTCTGCGGTGCATTCGAATCAGCTGCTGACGCTCCACCGTTTCCCCCGCGTGCACAGTGAATCACCCCCTTCTCGTCGAACACCTTCCCGGGATGCATGCCCCGCACGCGGGCTGTCACGCTTGTCGACTCATCAATAAGCACATATGGGGACGGGGCAGCCCTCATGACCTCGGAAACACGGCCGACACATTCCCGTTGTCCCGATTAACTTCCAAAAAATTCACACGAGTTGGCGTTGACGAGGACATGTCTACGCGCGTCATCATGGTGGACATGCGAATCCCCCCACGGATCACAACGCTCGGCGGTGTCGCCGCCCTCCTGTCCGTCCTCTTCGTCGGCGGTCCGGTCACGGCGGCCGCCACCGCCGCCACCACATCGGTCGGCAGCATCTGCTACTCGGACCTGCCGTCCCAGGCACACGACACCCTCGATCTCATCGAGGCGGGCGGCCCCTTCCCCTACTCGCAGGACGGCATCGTCTTCCAGAACCGGGAAGGCGTGCTGCCCAGCCGGAACACCGGCTACTACCACGAGTACACGGTGATCACCCCGGGCTCGCCGACCCGCGGCGCGCGACGCATCGTCACGGGTGAGCAGAGCCAGGAGGACTACTACACCGCCGACCACTACGCCACCTTCGACCTCGTCGACTACGGCTGCTGAGGCGCCACCAGCAGCACCCTCCGGACCGGTCCGCGCCGTAGCCCCCCACCTGCGGCGCGGATCACCGGACCGACGGGACGGCGGTGCCTTGTACGCTGCGCCCATGACCGTGACCTATGTGATCGACGGCTCCGAAGTCACCGGACTGGAACGGTTCTGGCAGGTGATCGGCGAGTCGGTGAACGGTCCCGGTGGCTACTTCGGCCGCAACCTCGACGCCTTCGCGGACTGTCTGAGCGGCGGCATGGGGACACCGGACGACGGCGACTTCGTCATCGAGTGGCGCGACCACGCAAGCTCCGCACGCGCCCTGGGCCACGAGGAGAGCGCACGCCACGTGCGCCGACTGCTCGGCCGGGCACACCCCACCAACCGGCCGGCCCTCCAGCGGAAACTGGACGAGGCACTGGCCGGACACGGTCCGACGCTGTTCGACCAACTGGTGGAGATCATCGAGGAGCGGACCGCGCCCGGCACACTGCGACTGCGCTGACCGTCGCCGCGCCGGCGGCCTTGCACCCGCGCACCGACTTCGTATACCTCCGGTGCCCACCCGGGTACGTCGTCCGTCACGGCCCCGCACCAGGGGTGCCCCGCGCGTCGCCGGGGAAGTGGTGCCATGAGCACCCCGCAGCTGCCGACCCCGAGGAGCCGTGATGCACGACGACCGCACGCTGGTGGAGGGACGCCTGGAGCGGGCCCTCCACCAATTCATCCGCCCCGCCCAGTACGCGGACCGGTCCCCGCTCGGCCTCTCGGTGTGGCATGCCCCGGGCGAGCCGGTGTCGGTGACGGAGGCCATGAAGGGAACGTACGAGCCCTTCGCGACCGGAACCGAGTGGGGCAGCCCCTGGTCGACCAGCTGGTTCCGGCTGGAGGGCACGGTGCCCGAGGCGTGGGCGGGGCGCCATGTCGAGGTGGTGGTGGATCCTGGTTTCTCCGGTCAAGGGCCCGGCTTCCAGGCCGAGGGGATGCTGTACGACGACGCGGGCGTACCGCTCAAGGGCATCCATCCGCACAATCGCCATCTGACCGTCTCGGCCTCGGTGTCGGGCGGTGAGCCAATCTCCTTGCTGCTGGAGGCGGCTGCCAACCCGGCCGTCCTGGAACACGGCTTCGAGCCGACTCCGCTCGGTGACGTCCTGACGGCGGGCGACCGGCCGCTCTACAGGTTCGCCTCCGCGGACCTTGCCGTGCTGGACGAGGAGGTCTGGCATCTCGTCCTGGACATCGAGGTGCTGTCCGAGCTGATGCACGAACTGCCGGCCGACCGGTCGCGGCGCCACGAGATCCTGCGGGCGCTGGAGCGGATGCTCGATGCCCTGGACCTGCACGATGTGGCGGGCACGGCGGCCGCGGGCCGCGCCGAGCTGGCCGGGGCCCTGGCCCGCCCGGCGTCGGCGAGTGCGCACCGGATCTCGGCGGCCGGCCATGCGCACATCGACTCCGCGTGGCTGTGGCCGCTGCGCGAGACAGTGCGGAAGGCCTCGCGTACGTTCGCCAACGTCACCGCGCTCGCCCAGGACTATCCGGAGCTGGTCTTCGCGTGTTCGCAGGCCCAGCAGTACGCCTGGGTGCGTGATCACCAGCCGCACATCTGGGAGCGGATCAAGCGGGCGGTGGCGGACGGGCAGTGGGCGCCGGTCGGCTCGATGTGGGTGGAGTCCGATGCCAATATGCCGGGCGGCGAGGCGCTGGCGCGGCAGATCGTGCACGGGAAACGGTTCTTCGAGCAGGAGTTGGGGGTGGAGACGCAGGAGATCTGGCTGCCGGACTCCTTCGGCTACACGGCGGCCTTCCCGCAGCTGGCCCGGCTGGCGGGGGTGAAGTGGTTCCTGACTCAGAAGCTGTCCTGGAACCAGACCAACAAGATGCCGCATCACACCTTCTGGTGGGAGGGCATCGACGGGACCCGTGTCTTCACCCACTTCCCGCCCGTCGACACGTACAACGCGAACTTTCACGCAAGTCAACTCGCTCATGCGGAGAAGAACTTCGCGGACAAGGGGCGGGCGACCCGGTCGCTGGTGCCGTTCGGCTGGGGTGACGGCGGGGGCGGTCCGACCCGGGAGATGCTGGAGAAGGCGCGCAGGCTGCGGGATCTGGAGGGTTCGCCGCGGGTCGAGATCGAGAAGCCGTCGGCGTTCTTCGCGGCGGCCGAGGAGGAGTACGCGGAGCAGGCACCGGTCTGGTCCGGCGAGCTGTACCTGGAGCTGCACCGGGCGACATACACCACTCAGGCCAAGACCAAGCAGGGCAACCGACGCAGTGAACACCTGTTGCGTGAGGCCGAGTTGTGGGCGACGGCGGCGGCCCTGCGGGCACCCGGATACGCGTATCCGTACGAGACGCTGGACCGGGTGTGGAAGACGGTCCTGCTGCATCAGTTCCATGACATCCTGCCGGGCTCCTCGATCGCGTGGGTGCACCGCGAGGCCCGCGACACGTACGAACAGGTGCGGGCGGAGCTGGCGGACCTGGTGGCGGACGCGGTGACGGAACTGGGCGCGGCAGATGGACTCGTTGCGCTCAACTCCTCGCCTTACGAGCGAAGTCAGGTGATCGAACTGGACGCGGAAGCAAGCGCGGTACTGCCGTCCGGTGCACAGGTGCAGCAGCTGGACGAGTGGCGTACGGCGGTGTTCGCCCGGTCGCCGGGGCTGGGCGCGGGGCTGCTCGACGGATCGGCGGTGCCGGAGCGGGAGGCGGTGGCGAGCCGCACGGCGGACGACGGGTTCGTCCTCGACAACGGGCTGCTGCGGGTCTCCGTCGACCGCGACGGGCTGATCGCGGCCGTCCGCGATCTCGACGCGCACCGTGAGGTCATCGCCCCCGGCCACCGGGCCAACCTCCTTCAGCTTCACCCGGATCATCCCAACCACTGGGACGCCTGGGACATCGACCGGCACTACCGCCGCACCCGCACCGATCTGACCGATGCCGACTCGGTCGAGCTGATCGAGGCAGGGCCGCTGCGGACGGCGGTGCGCGTGGTGCGGACGTTCGGGAAGTCCAGGATCGTGCAGGAGATCCGGCTGGCCGCGGGCAGCCGGCAGATCGACATCGACACCGAGGTGGACTGGCAGGAGTCGGAGAAGGTCCTCAAGGCGGCCTTCCCGCTCGATGTGCATGCCGAACGGTCCACGTCCGAGATCCAGTTCGGCCACGTCCACCGGGCCACGCACGACAACACCGGCTGGGACGCGGCCCGTTTCGAGATCTGTGCGCACCGCTGGCTGCGGGTCGCCGAGCCGGGGTACGGAATCGCGGTACTCAACGACTCGACGTACGGACACGATGTGACCCGGACCCCGCACGAGTCGGGTCTCGCCACGACCGTACGGCTGACGCTGCTGCGCGCCCCGCACAGCCCGGACCCGGAGACCGACCTCGGCACGCACCGGTTCCGGTACGCGCTGGCGCCCGGGGCGGAGGTCACGGACGCGGTCCGCGCGGGGCTCGCGCTCAATCTGCCGCTGCGGGCGGCGGTGGCCCCGGTGGTGCCGTCACTGGTCACCACCGGGCATCCGGCGGTGACCGTGGAGTCGGTGAAGCTGGCCGAGGACCGCAGCGGCGATGTGATCGTGCGGCTGTACGAGTCGGCGGGCGGCCGGGCCGCGGCGACGCTCCGGGTCGGCTTCCCTGTCGTACGGGCACAGATCACCGACCTGCTGGAGCGGCCCCTGCACGAGGCGACGGCCGATGAGCACGGTCTCGTACTGGCGCTGCGGCCGTTCCAGATCCTGACGGTACGGCTGACTCCGGCCTGAGCGACCGCCCCGCCCCGGACCGGCTCAGAGCCTGTCGGGTGACCTTCGATCGGAGGTCACGCGGCAGGCTCTCAGGGGCGGGGCACGTTCCGCAGGTTGGAGCGGGCCATCTGAAGCATCCGGCCCACGCCTCCGTCCAGCACGATCTTGCTGGCGGAGAGCGCGAACCCGGTCACCATCTCCGCGCTGATCCTCGGCGGGATGGAGAGCGCGTTGGGATCGGTGACGACGTCGATCAGGGCCGGGCCCTTCTGCTTGAAGGCGTCCTTGAGGGCGCCTTCGAGCTGTTTGGGCTTCTCGACCCGTACGCCGTACGCCCCTGCGGCCCGCGCGATCGCGGCGAAGTCCGGGTTCTTGTTGGTCGTACCGAACGACGGCAGACCGGCGACCAGCATCTCCAGCTCCACCATGGAGAGCGCCGAGTTGTTGAACAGGACCACCTTCACCGGAAGGTCGTACTGGACGAGGGTCAGGAAGTCGCCCATCAGCATGGTGAATCCGCCGTCGCCGGACATCGACACGACCTGCCGGTTCCGGTCGACGAACTGGGCGCCGATGGCCTGCGGCAGCGCGTTTGCCATCGAACCGTGGCTGAACGAACCGATCACCCGGCGCTTGCCGTTCGGCGACAGATAGCGAGCTGCCCAGACATTGCACATCCCGGTGTCGACGGTGAACACGGCATCTTCGTCGGCGAGTTCGTCGAGCACCGAGGCGACGTACTCCGGATGGATCGGGATGTGTTTCTCGACCTTGCGGGTGTATGCCTTGACCACGCCCTCCAGCGCTTCGGCGTGCTTCTTCAGCATCCGGTCGAGGAACTTCCGGTCGGTCTTGGCCTTCACCCGCGGCGTCAGACAGCGCAGCGTCTCGCGGACATCGCCCCACACCGCCAGATCCAGCTTGGAGCGGCGGCCCAGGTTCTCGGGGCGCACATCGACCTGGACGATCTTCACATCGGTGGGCAGGAAGGCGTTGTACGGGAAGTCGGTGCCGAGCAGGACCAGCAGATCGCACTCATGGGTCGCCTCGTACGCGGCGCCGTAGCCGAGCAGTCCGCTCATGCCGACGTCGTACGGGTTGTCGTACTGGATCCACTCCTTGCCCCGCAACGCGTGCCCGACCGGGGCCTTCACCCGCTCGGCGAACTCCATGACCTCGGCGTGGGCGCCCGCGGTGCCGCTGCCGCAGAACAGGGTCACCCGCTTCGCCTCGTCGACCATCCGGCAGAGCTTCTCGATCTCGTCGTCGCCGGGCCGTACCGTCGGCCGCGAGGTGACCAGGGCGTGCTCGATCGACTTCTCCGGCGCCGGCTGGGAGGCGATGTCACCCGGCATCGAGACGACGCTGACCCCTCCGCGACCGATCGCGTGCTGGATCGCCGTCTGGAGCAGCCGCGGCATCTGCTGCGGGTTGGAGATCATCTCGTTGTAGTGGCTGCACTCCTGGAAGAGCAGATCCGGATGGGTCTCCTGGAAGTAGCCGAGACCGATCTCGCTCGACGGGATGTGCGAGGCAAGGGCGAGGACGGGGGCCATGGAGCGGTGGGCGTCGTAGAGGCCGTTGATGAGGTGCAGATTGCCGGGGCCGCAGGAGCCCGCGCAGGCCGCCAGGGTGCCGGTGATCTGGGCCTCGGCACCGGCGGCGAACGCGGCGGTCTCCTCGTGCCTGACCTGGATCCACTCGATGGCGGAGTTGCGGCGGATGGCGTCGACGACCGGGTTGAGGCTGTCGCCGACGACGCCGTAGAGCCTCTTGACTCCCGCCCGGACGAGAATGTCGACGAACTGCTCCGACACGTTCTGCTTGGCCATGGGTGCGTATCCTCTCCGCGCCGGCAGCGCGCTAGGAGTCCATCAACCCATGGCCCGCACGGTTACGCCTCCCAGACGCCGACACTCGTGCGGTCGTCGGCGTACCCCTTCACCCGGAGCTGGGTGTCCGCGAGGAAGGCCGCCAGGCCGGGCGGTTCCTGGGGCGTCCAGCGTTCGGCGAGCTCGTCGGCGAGGGCGGGCTCGCCGCGCAACGGCTCGGCCAGCCCGGTGCTGCAGAGCAGCAGTGTGTCCCCCGGTCGGGCCACCGAGGCCCGGAACCGGAAGGGCTCCGCAGGCGGCGGGGGCGGGCTCTCGATGTACGGGGACGGCGGTGTCGTGATCCCCAGGTCCATGGTCAGCCGGTCGCCGTGGAGCCCGCTCTCGGGCGACGCGGATCCGAAACCGACGACGGGCTCCCCGGTGACTGCCCCGGGCGCCGGAACGTCCGGTTCGAGGTCCCGCCACACGCCGTCGCGCAGCCGGAAGAGCCCGCCGCCGCCCACTCCGAAGAAGACCCGGGTGCGGCAGTCGGGGTCGGCCGACAGCAGCAGGCAGCGCAGGCCCGCGGTGTACTCGTGCGGTTCGAGCCCCAACTCGGCGGCGCGGGCGCGGAGCCTGCCGTAGCTGCGGTCGGTGAGGCGGTGCAGACCGGACTTGAGGTCGCCCCGGCGGCCTGCCCTTATGTCCTCGGCAAGCCGGGCGTGGCTGCGGCCGACGGCTCCGCCGATCCAGCGGCAGGCGTCGGCGGCCGCGAGATGGGCGCCCTCGGCGGCGCGGGCTCCGCTGGCGACGGCCACGAGTACGAGGGCGTTCTCGGCGGCGCCGAAGCGCACGGTGAGCAGGGCGTCGCGCCGGGGCTCGCCGCGGAACCGCGCGGAATCCCCACGCACCGAGGCGGCCCGCAGGGTGTACGTGCCGTACCTGGCCCCGTCGAGCACGGTGTCGGCGACGAGCGCGTCGAGTTCCTGGGGTGTGGTGGCGGGCAGGGCGGTGGGCTCGGCGTCGTAGGTGGGCGGCCGGTCCCCTACATACATGAGTCCGGGGCGGGATGCGGGTCCGGGAGCCACCGGGTCCGGGCCGGCCGGGGTGGCTCCGGAGCCGGAACCGGTCGCCCCTGCAGGTGCGGACTCCTCCGGGGCCTCGGCCCGTTCTGCGACCGGCCGCCTCGGCAGCGGCGGCACATGCTCGGGCGGAGGCGGGACCGGGACGGGTGGTGGGGCGGGGACCGGAGGCGGGACCGGGACCGGAGGCGGGGCCTGGACAGGTGGTGGGGCCGGGACGGGTGGTGATCCATCGACGATCCCCGGCCGCTCGGCGCCGGGCGGCGGGGCCGGGGCCGGGGGCGGCGCATCGACGAGCGGCGGCGCAGGAGCCGGCGGTGCGGCGAAGGTTCGTGGCTGTGCGGCGCCACGCGGTGGCTCCCACGGGGCGCGCTCGGCCTCCGTTGGCGGCTCCCACGGCGCACGCTCCTGTACAGGTGGCTCCGGCGGCGTCCGAGGATCCGGCACGGCCGCGTCCGCCCCTCCGTACCCGTCATCACGACCGGGCCCGCCCCGCCCCGCCGGACCCACCGCGTCCGAGGCCGAGTCGAAGCGGTCGTCGAGACTGTCGGCCGCGTGGGTCGACCCGGTGTCCGCGGCGGTTTCGTCGTACAGCTTGCGCCACCAGTCGTCCTCGTGGGCGGCGGGCCTCTCCCCCTGCTGACTCATGCCCTTATTGTCCACCGCACGGGCCGTACGAAAACGGGTCATCGGGAAAAAAGAGGTCCGCCGGGCGACCCCACCCCCCACGGGAAGGACGCCCGGCGGACCGGTTCCGGTGTGACCCCGGTCAGCGCACCGCGTATGCGTCGACGATGGTCTGGACGACGGAGTTGCCGTTGGCGTCCGTCAGTTCCGTCTTCAGCGTGACCGGCTTGCCGGCCGCGCCCGCGTGGTTCACGGTCGCGGTCCAACGCCCTTCCCGCTGTGCGGTGGTGGCCTGGGTCCAGGTCGTGCCACCGTCGTACGAGTACGAGACCTTGGCCGCGGTCAGCTTGCCGGGTGTGTAGCCCGCGTGACCGGTGACGCTCAGGCCGATCTTCTGACCGTCCTGCGCCGCCAGGGTCTTCATCCCGTCCGTCGCCAGGTCGTAGCCCGGGAAGAGAAGCGGGATGCCCTGAGAGTACGCGTTCTCGTCCCGCTTCGAACGGAATTTCCAGGTGGTCTCGGTCTGGGTGGACCGCTTCCACACTGCCGCGGGCGAACCGACCTTCATGGTGACCATGGTCAGTTCGTACGGTGCGTCCTCGGCCGGCACCTCGAACACGCCGGACGGGTATCCGGAGCTGCCGAAGTTCTTGTCGCCGCTGGTCAGCGTCATGTTGCCCAGGTCACCGAACGAGCCCTGGATACCACCGTGTTCGCTGTCCGCCCAGAAGCCCGGGGCGACGCCGATCAGGTTGTCCTGTCGCTCGGCGGCGAGCACCTCCTTGCCCTGGAGGTCGCGCGGAGTGGACGGGCCGACGATCCCCCGGTACCAGTTCTCCGTGCGCTGCGAGCCGGACTTGTAGGTGTGGGCCGGGTCGACCATGGACTCGCCCCAGGGGAAGCTGGAGGAGACGAAGCGCTCCCAGGCGTTGTCGCCCGCCGAGTAGTACTCGGTGCGCTTGCCCGGGACGGCGACGGTGTCGAACACGGCGGAGAAGCGCCCGCCGTACGGCCGGTCGATGACCAGCGAGTCGACGTAGTCGGCTGCCACGCCCATCGCCTCGTACGTGGCGGTGGACTTGCCGAGCTTGCTGTCACGGACCTTGTACGTACGGTCCGAGGTGACCGGGCCGCTCTCGGGGAAGCCGAGGTTGTAGACGAACGGGCTGGCAGCGGTGGCCTTCCAGCCCAGCGTCACGGGACCGTCGGCGAGGGCGGCGGTCAGGCCGGCGGCCTCACTCGTCTCGATCGCCAGGGAGGGCAACGGCGCCGAACCGAAGCCGAGGGACGGCAGCCATGTGCCCGCGGACGGCCGGTACACGATGATCGCCTTGGCGCCGGCGGCCTTGGCGTTCCGCGCCTGGACGGACATGAATCCGTCGTCGGCGACCTTCACCAGAGCGATCTTGCCCGCGACGCCGGCGGCCTTCAGCTGGTCCGGAGTTCCGGTGCCCGCGTCGACGAGCGCGGCTTCGCCCGTACCGTCGAGGTTGACGGCGCCGGTGCTCGCCGTCTGCGGGTGCAGCTCGGCACCGCCGACGACCGAGAGCTTGTCGATCTGCGGGGCGTACGCACGCCAGAAGCTGGCGAACTCGAAGTCGCCGTCAGTGGCCCTGCCCTCGACGTCGGCCAGGTAGTTCTTCACGATGCGGCTGCCGGTGACGGAACCCGAGTGCAGCCAGACGTCGTCCCAGCTGCGGCCGAAGCTGAGGGTCGTGGAGCGGTTCTCGGACCTGCGGTCCTCGGTCTTGACCTGGAGCCGGTGGGCCTTGCGGGCGTCCAGTACCAGGGTGGTGTCCTTGGTGACGTTCAGCTGCGGCCTGGCGAGGTAGCCGACGGACTCGACCATCCTGCCGGTGGCGTCCTTCGGGTCCGGCGACATGACGAAGCTGGAGACGAAGTACGCGCCGGGGCGCACCTGGTACACCTGGTCGGACGCCCCGTCGTTGAAGCGCCGCTCGCCGCTGGCGGTGTCGGTGCCGATGACGTCCAGCGAGGAGGAACCCGCGGCGGGCTTGCCGGTGCGGTCGATGAGCTTGACGCGCAGAGTGACCGTCTCGGCGCCGACGTACAGCGAGAACGGGGTGGAGACCTTGACGCCGTCGGCGCCGGTGGCCAGTACGCGCCCGGTGACATCGCCGTACTGGGCAGCCTTCAGCTGCGCGGTCGGGTCGATGTGCAGCGGCACCTTGACGGTCGCTCCGGCCGGCACGGTGACACTGCTCGCGTCGAGCTTGGCGACGGAGGAGCGGACCGCCGAGCCGTCGTTGCCGGTGACGCCCTGGACCTTCAGCGACAGCTTCACCGGCTTGGTGCCGGAGTTGGTGTACGGGACGTCGACCGTGGTGCGGTCGCTCCTGTCCTGCGGCCAGTTGAACGTACCGCCCTGGACGGCGGGGGCGCCGACGACGGTGGTGTCGATGGCGGCCTTGACATCGAGGCGGCCGCCGCCGGTCTCCCGTACGTCACCGGGGATGTCGCTCTTCGCGGACGACACGAGGGCCGCCTTGATCTGCTGCGCGGTCCAGTCCGGGTGACGCTGCTTCACGATGGCTGCGGCGCCCGCGACATGCGGGGTGGCCATCGACGTACCCGACATCGACCGGTACGCGTACACCCCGCGGCCACCGGCCGCGGCGGCCGAGATGTTGACGCCGGGGGCGGAGATCTCGGGCTTGAGGGTGTGCGAGCCGATCACAGGTCCGCGGCTGGAGAACTGGGCCGTGGAGTCGTCGCGGTCGACGGCGCCGACGGTCAGCACGCTGGGGGCGCAGCCCGGCGAGGAGACGGTGTTCAGCGTCGGACCGGAGTTGCCGGCCGCGATGACGAACAGGGTGTCCTTGCTCTGGGCGAGCTCCTCGGCGGCGACACTCATCGGGTCGGTGCAGTCGGTCGGCGTCGGGCTCCCGAGACTCATCGAGACGACGTCAGCCTTCTGGTCGACGGCCCACTGCATACCGGCGATGATCCAGGACTCGGCGCCGGAACCGCTGTCGTTGAGGACCTTGCCCGCGAGCAGGTCGGCGCCCGGGGCGACGCCCTTCTTCTTGCCGTCGCTGGCCGCGCCGGAGCCGCCCACGGTGGAGATGGTGTGGGTGCCGTGGCCCTGCCGGTCGTCGGTGGTGTCGGAGTCGGTGAAGTTCTCCGAGGCGGCGATCCGGCCCTTGAGGTCGGGGTGTTCGGCGTCAACACCGGTGTCGAGGACGGCGACCTTGGTGCCCTTGCCGTCGTAACCGGCGGCCCAGGCGAGGTCGGCGCCGACCTGCTTCGTCGACTTGTCGAGAGTGGCCTGAACCTTGCGGTCGAGCCAGAGCTTCTTCAGACCGGAGACCGAGCGGGACCGGGTGTCGGTGACGTCCGACCAGAAGTCGGCGGCCTTCTCCTTGTCCGCCTTGAGCGCGACGCCGTCGATGGCGTCGAGTGCGAGTCCGCGCTTCGCACCGCGCGGGGTGACGGGCGCCGAGCGGGCCAGGTCCTTGCTGTACACCGCGATCAGCGGCAGCGACTTGGTGCTCGCGTCGTCATAGCCCTGACGGATCAGGCCGGTGACGTTGAAGAGTTCCTCGTCGACCTTGCCCGCGGCGAGCGCCCCGGTCGCGGTGTCCGGGTAGACGTACAGGTCCTTGCCGGACTGCCGGGTCTGGATGAGCGGCACGGTGCCGTCCTCGCGTGGCAGCGCGGTGGCGGACGCCGCCCCCGAACGGTCCGTGCTCACCAGAACCTTGTCCCCGGTGACCAAGGTGACGGTGACCGGTTTGCTGCCCTTCCCGGCAGCGGCAGCGGTGGCTGCCGCACTGCCGGTGAGCGGTCTTGTCGCGGCGGGCGCGTCCTGTGGCACGGCCACGGACGGCGCTACCACGGTGGCGGCCAGGACGGCGGCTGTCGCCGCTCCCAGCGCCGTACGCGATATCGGGCGCATCGCACTCCCCAGGTGATTCCGGAAGAAGGGCACACAAAGGCCTTGTTTCCGGAGGTTGTTGGTACTGCGGTGGCGCCACATTGGCAGAGGTACGTGCGATACAGGGATGATGTACACGGCGGGTTTACGCCGTGGCCGCTTTCCGCCACGGCCGACCGGCCGAAGAGTGCGCAACGATGCGGAAATGACACGTCCGGGGAGGGGTCCGAGGGTGCTGGGAGCCATAGGTCTCGACGAGAGACAGGAGTCCGCCTACCGTGCACTCGTCGCGATGGGGGCGGCGGAGGTCAACGACCTCGCGCACCGGCTGGGGCTTCCCGAGTCGGAGACCGAGCGCGCGCTGCGCCGGCTGGAGCAGCAGGGCCTCGCCGCCCAGTCGTCCGCCCGCACCGGCCGGTGGGTGGCGGCGCCGCCCGGGGTCGCCCTGGGCGCACTGCTCACCCAGCAGCGCCATGAGCTGGAGCAGGCGGAGCTGGCGGCGGCGCTGCTCGCCGAGGAGTACCGGGCGGATGCCGCCGAGCCCGCCGTGCACGATCTGGTCGAGGTGGTCACGGGTGCGAGCGCGGTGGCGCACCGCTTCCACCAGTTGCAGCTGGGGGCGGCGACCGAGGTGTGCGCCCTGGTCACCGGGAACCCCATCGCGGTCAGCGGGCTGGACAACGAGTCGGAGGAGCGGGCCGCCACCCGCGGGGTGTCGTTCCGGGTGGTGATCGAGCGCGAGGTGCTCGCGCTGCCGAGCGGGATCCTGGAACTGTCGGCGGCGCTGAGCCGGGACGAGCAGTGCCGGGTCGTCGACCGGGTGCCGACCAAGCTGGTCGTCGCGGACGCCTCGCTGGCCATGGTGCCGCTGACCGGCCGCGGCGCCGAGCCGGCCGCACTGGTCGTCCATGCCTCCGGGCTGCTGGAGTCGCTGATGGGGCTCTTCGAGGCGGTGTGGCGCGAGGCCATGCCGCTGCGGCTCGGCGAGAGCGGCTGGGCTCAGGAGACCACGGTGGGGCCCGATCCGACCGACCTGGAGATTCTGTCGTTGCTGCTGGCCGGGCTGACGGACGCGAGCGTGGCGAAACAGCTGGAGCTGGGGCTGCGGACCGTCCAGCGGCGGGTGAAGGGCCTGATGGAGCTGACCGGCGTGTCGACGCGGCTGCAGCTGGGCTGGCATGCGTACGAGCGGGGCTGGGTGGCCCGCACCCCGCGAGCCTGAGGCGGGCTTGTCCGGCAGGGTCTCAGATCGCCCCCACTACGCCTCTGAGCTGCACCGACGGCTCCCGCCCGGCACCTTGCTGACGGGCGGGACCTGCCGGATTCCGGCAGGCTGGTGAGATGGGTGTGTGGCAGCTCATCGCCGTGGGCCTGGTCATTCTGCTCGGCCTGGTCGGCGTGCTGGTGCCCGGGGTGCCGGGACAGGCGATCGTCTGGGCGGCCGTGCTGTGGTGGGCACTCACCGACAGGAGTCCGGCCGCCTGGGGCGTACTGATCGGCGCCACCGCCCTCCTGCTGCTGAACCAGGCGCTCAAGCCGCTGCTGCGGCCGCGCCGCCCGCGCGAGTCCGGCGCCCCGCGCAAGACGCTGATGCTGGGCGGGATCGCCGGGATCGTGGGCTTCTTCGTGCTGCCTGTGGTGGGCGGGATCGTCGGGTACGTCGGGGCGATCTACGGTGCGGAGCGGCTGCGGCTCGGCAGCGGCGGGGCGGCCCGGGCGTCGCTCCGTTCGGTGATGCGGGCCACCGGCTACTCCGTGCTCGTCGAGCTGTTCGCATGTCTGCTGGTGACGGGGGCGTGGCTGGTCGTGGTGATCAGGAGCTGACCGCTCACCTTCCTCTCGGTGGACATCAGGGTGGACACCGTCCATATAGGCGGTAACACATCGGATCTCTCCCGCTCTATTGACGCCAGGATCACCCTTGCCTACCTTCCGTGAAGGAATAGCTCGGATGAATTGATGCGCCTGCGTACGAGTCGCCAGGAGACGCCTTGCCCACAGCACCGGACCCTTCCTGCACGCCCCGGACTCCCCGGACGGCCTCCTCGCCGCCGTCCCCCTCCCGAAGAACTGTTCTCGCCACCGGCACCGCGCTCGGCGGCGCCCTGATGGTGGGCGGCGCGGCCGTCCCCGCCCAGGCGGCAGCCCCGGCCACCGCGCCTGCCGCCTCCGCCGCGCCCGTCGTGCACTCCCCCGATGACAGCTGGCGCACCGTCCTCGACGACGCCGATCTGCTCTGGCAGAAGCTGCCGAAGACTTGGTACGAGGGCCCGTATCTGGGCAACGGCCGCCTCGGCTCCGGCATCTACGCCGAGCCGGGCGCCACGACGACGGCCGTCCGTTTCAACGTCCAGCACTCCGAGGTCCAGGACCACCGCCCCGAGTTCGGCTCCCTCTTCGGCCTCGCCCGCCTGCCGATCGGCCACTTCACCCTGGAACCGGCCGGCACCATCACCGGCATCGAGTGGTGGATGCGACTGCGCACCGCCGAGCTCGAAGGCACGATCACCACCACCGCGGGCACCTTGAAGCTCCGCGCCTTCGTCCACTCCTCCAGCGACCTGCTCGCCGTCGAAATCACTCCGAGCGAGGGCGAGCAGGGCTTCCGCTGGGTCTTCCACCCGGCCGACGCCATCAGCCCGCGTGCTGACTTCAAGCCTCTGCCGGACGGTTACACGGGCAACCCGCCCGCCGTCGTCGAGCAGCACGGCGAGGTGACCGCCGCCGTCCAGCCGCTGCTGGCGGGCGGCCAGCACGTCACCGCGTGGCGGGAGCGCACCAGGGGGGACAGCCGCACGCTGTACGTCACCGTCACGCACTCCCACCCGAAGACGACGGCACGTGACCGCGCGCTGCGTACCGTCAAGACCGCATCCGCGCTCCCGTACGCGCTGCTCGCCACCCCGCATCGCTCCTGGTGGGACCGGTTCTACCGGAAGAGCTTCCTGTCTCTGCCGGACGCCCGGCTGCAGCGCTTCTACTGGATCCAGCTCTACAAGACGGCGTCGGCGGCCCGCAAGGACGCGCCCGTGATGGCGACCTCGGGCCCCTGGCTGGAGCCCACCCCGTGGCCGAACACCTGGTGGAACCTCAACGTCCAGCTGGAGTACTGGCTGATCCACGGCTCCAACCACCTGGAGCTGGACGCCGTCACCCGCGCCCTGAGCGAGTTCCGGGACCAGCTCTCCCGCGAGGTCGCGGCCCCCTACCGGGCGGACTCGGCCGGCATCCCGCGCACCACCGACCCCCAGCTGGTCAACGGCGCGTCCGTGACCGACGGCGGCTACGGCGTCGGCATCCCCGGCCAGGACCCTCCCACCCCCGAGGTCGGCAACCTCACCTGGGCACTGCACAACGTGTGGCTCTCCTACCGGCACACCATGGACCTGTCGATCCTGCGCGACACGTTGTTCCCGTTGCTGCGCAAGGCGGTCAACTACTACCTGCACTTCCTGGCGCCCGGTGCGGACGGCAAGCTGCACCTCCCGGCGACGTTCTCCCCCGAGTACGGCGTCAACGCCCCCGACTGCAACTACGACCTCATGCTGCTGCGTTGGGGCTGCCGCACCCTGCTGGACTCGGCCGAGCAGCTCGGCGTCCACGACCCGCTGACGGCCCGCTGGCAGGAGGTGCTGGCCAAGCTCGCGCCCTACCCGGTCGACGCCAACGGGTTCATGATCGGCGCCGGGGTTCCGTTCGCGAAGTCGCACCGCCACTACTCGCACATGCTCGCGGTGTATCCGCTGTACGAGGTGACGGGCGCGTCGCCCGACGAGCGCGCCCTGATCGAGAAATCCCTCGCCCACTGGGTGGGGTTCGAAGGCGCCCTGCAGGGCTACACCTTCACCGGTGCCGCCTCGATGTCCGCGCTGCTCGGCAAGGGCGAGGACGCGCTGAAGTACCTCGGCCAGCTGATGAGCCGCTTCATCCAGGCGAACACCATGTACAAGGAGTCGGGCCCGGTCATCGAGACCCCGCTCTCGGCGGCCCAGTCGCTGCACGACATGGTGTGCCAGTCCTGGGGCGGCACGATCAGGGTCTTCCCGGCGCTGCCCGCCGCCTGGCGGGAGCTGACCGTCCACGACTTCCGCACCCAGGGCGCGTTCCTGCTCAGCGCGGTACGGGAAGAAGGCCGGACCCGCTGGGTGCGGGTGACCAGCGAGGCCGGCGCGCCCTGCGTCGTACGCCACGGCATAGACGGCCCGATCGAGATCCGTGACCGCCACGGACGGCCGTTGGGGTACGAGGAGGTGGCGGACGGCACGGTGCGGATCGGCCTCCGCAAGGGTGACTCGGCGCTGATCACGGCCGAGGGCGACCGCCCGGACCTGACGATCCGCCCGGTCGCCCCGAACGCGGCGGCGCCGCGCTGGGGTCTGCCGGTCTGAGCCGGCCCGCTCGCAGGTCGTAAGGACCACGGTCCGATGCGACGGCCGACGGGGCCGGCCGATGTGCCGGGAGGCCGGTCCCGAATTCCGGCCGGGTGAAGGGAATGCGGGCCCTCGACGGGGCCGATGTCACCGGCGGTCCAGATGGCGCACGGCGTACGACCGCCAGGGCCGCCACCGCTCCGACCCGGGCGACCCGTCCGGATCCACATCGGGATCGCCGAGCGCCCGCATCCTGATCAGCGCCGCGGCTGCCGGACCGATCCCCGGCAGCCGCAACAGCGCCTGCTCGGCCTCGTCGCGGTCGGCCCCGGCGTCGAGACGCACGGTCCCGTCGGCGAGCGCGGCAGCCAGTGCCCGCAGCGCCGGATCGTCAGCCGCACCGGCCAGCACTCCCGGCTCCGGGAACACATGGGTCAGACCGCCGCACTGCACGTCGAGCACCTTCCCGTACGTCTCCACGAGCCGCTCCGCCGCTTCCCGGCCGACGAGCGTCCGTACGGCGAACTCCTCGGGGTCCGCGGCGCCCGGTGACCTCAGCCCGGGGCGGGCCGCGACGCGCGGTGCCAGCCCGGGGTCGGCGCGGAGCCGCTCGTCGACGGCGTACGGATCGGCATCCAGGTCGAAGAGGCGCCGCAGCCGCTGCACGGCCGTGGTCAGATCGCGCAGGTCCGTGAGGTTGATCCTGGCGTCCAGCCATGCCCCGGCGGACCGCTCGTCGACGGAGACGACGCCCGTGCCGTACGGCAGCCGCAGGGTGCGCCGGTAGGTGCGGGCGCCGGGATCGCCGCTGACCTCCTCGACCCGGGCGACCGCCTCGCCGGCCAGCAGATCGAAGACCTCCCGGGCGGCATACGGTCCCCGGTGGGCGAGCCGGAGCGGGATTCCGGCCGTGCGCGCCTCCCGTACCGCCGCTCCCAGTCCGGTTCCGGCCTCGGCCCGCAGCGCGCTCGGCGTGCGGGCGTAGATCTGCCGGATCGTGTCGTTGAACTGGCGCACGCTGGCGAAGCCGGACGCGAACGCGATCTCGGTGACGGGCAGCCCCGTCGTCTGGAGCAGCACCCGTGCGGTGTGTGCCCTCCGGGCGCGGGCCAGCGCGACGGGTCCGGCGCCCAGCTCGGCGTTGAGCTGCCGCTGCAACTGGCGCGAACTGTAGCCGAGTCGGTGCGCGAGCCCGGGCACGCCCTCCCGGTCGACCACGCCGTCACCGATCATCCGCATGGCACGGCCGACGACGTCGGCCCGTACGTTCCACTCCGCGGACCCCGGGACGGCGTCCGGGCGGCAGCGCCTGCACGCCCGGAAGCCGTTGCCCTGGGCAGCGGCGGCGGTCGGGAAGAACCGGACGTTCTTCCGCTTGGGGGTGACGGCGGGACAGCTCGGCCGACAGTAGATGCCGGTGGTCTCGACGGCGAAGAAGAACTCCCCGTCGAACCGCGCGTCGCGGCTGCTCACCGCCTCGTACCTGGTCCGTTCGTCCATCACACCGTCCAGTGTGCGCCACCGAGCGGTGGCGCACTCGCGGTTTTCGGACGTCGACCCGGCGCCCCCGGCCGGGGCGCGGCACTACCGCACCCGGCCCCGCTTCGCGTCCATGGCGGCCCGGCCCGCGGCCCCCCTGCGCTTCCATTCGCGCAGCATCTCGGACCGCACCCGGGCATCGGTCTTGGCGACGATGCGCTGGTTCTCGCGCAGCAGCTTGCGGAAGCTGTCGAGACGCCGCTCGGAGAGCGAACCGTCGTCGATCGCGGCGAGTACCGCGCAGCCGGGCTCGGACTGATGGGCGCAGTCGTGGAACCGGCATCGCCGGGCCAGGTCCTCGATCTCCGAGAAGACCTGACCGACGCCGGTCTCCGCGTCCCAGAGTCCGACCCCGCGCAGTCCGGGTGTGTCGATCAGTACGCCCCCGGAGGGCAGAACCAGCAGGTTGCGGGTCGTGGTGGTGTGCCGGCCCTTGCCGTCTACGTCACGGGCGGCCTGCACTTCCATCACGTCGTCGCCGAGCAGCGTGTTGGCAAGGGTCGACTTGCCCGCACCGGACGCCCCGAGCAGCACACTCGTGCCGCCCGAGACGATGGCACCGAAGACGTCGAGCCCCTCCCCGGTGGCGGAGCTGACGGGCAGCACCTGCACACCGGGCGCGATGGCTTCGATGTCCTGGACGAAATACGACAGCGTGTCGGCGTCCGGCACCAGATCGGCCTTGGTCAGCACCACGATCGGCTGGGCTGCACCGTCCGTGGCGGACGCACCGTCCCGCAGCAGCGCGTCACCGCTGGAGCTGGACATGGCGAGCGCGAGGAAGCGCTCCACCCGCCCCAGGTCGAGCTCCACGGCGAGCGAGACGCAGATGGCGATGTGGTCGACGTTGGTGGCGAGCACCTGCCCTTCGGAGCGCTGCGACGACGTCGAGCGCACGAAGGCGGTGCGCCGCGGCAGCAGTGTCCGTACGAACTGCGGATCACCGTCGGGGTCGACGGCGACCCAGTCGCCCGTGCAGACGATCCGCATCGGGTCGCGGGGGACGACGAACGCGGTGTCCGCGCGGACGGTGCCGTCGGGGGTGACGACATCGCACTGACCACGGTCCACCCGCACCACCCGTCCGGGCAGCAGCCCCTTTGCGGCGTGCGGTGCGAACTCGGCCGCCCAGGCGTCGTCCCAGCCGTACGGCGACAGCGGATGCGACGAGGACGGGCCGACGTTGGAGGAGAGCGGGGAAAGCGGGGAGAAAGACAAGGGAAACCCTTCGGAGGGTGGCCCCGGCAACGCGCACTCGGGCGCGGAGAAGTACGAAAGAAGGTCAGCCGGCGACCACGGGGGTGAGAACGATGCTCTTCCGGTTGTGGGCAGCGCCCACCGCAACGACAGTCATCAATGTCCTCACCTCCTGGTTCACAGCACGGGCCGACACCGGCGGTATGTCCGCCGGCCGCAACGCTGCACACGATAGCCGGGAGCCGCCCGACGCCGTCAACACATTTATTGCCTCAGGTCCTCGCGGCGGACCGGTCCGGGACGTTCGTCGGAGTTATCACGAAGTCTCCCTCGATCAGGTGAAACTGGCGTACAACGACCGTTCCATGGCCGTTATGGTGCCGAGCATGACCTCACCCCGGACCGCCACCGGCACGTTCACACAAGCCCGGTTGGGCACGCTCTCCCTGATCGGGTGGAGCGGGGAGCACCCCGGCGGCGGACACGATGTCGCCTTCCTGCTCGTCTACTCGCTGGGCGACGGGACGGACGGCCCGGCCGCCGGTGAGGCCGCGATGCGAGTGGCACTGGAGCGCTGCGGGCTGCCGGTCGGCGCCCGTCTCGTGCGCGCCGCCGAGACGCCGGGCCTCCCGGTGAAGCTCCTGGTCCAGGCCGGTCAGGCCGTACTGACGCTGCCCCACTTCACCGCGCAGTACCGGGTGCCGGCCGAGTGGCTGGTCGCGGCCCGCGACCGGGGCGAGGTCTACGCGATGTTCGCCACCCGCCCGTGGCCGGAGGCGGTGCCGGGCCGGCCGGTCAGCGAGGAGCTGCTGCGCTCCTTCGCCGCCGACGAAGAGGTCGTCATGACCTCCGCCCACTGTCTTCTGCCGGTGCGCTCCCTGGGCTGACCCGCCCGCCCGGTCCGTCCGATGCCCACCGCCCCCCGTCGAGCGGTGGGCATCGTCGTGCGCCGCCCCACAGGGGAGAGCGGGCGGCCCGGGGGTACCCCTGGACCGCCCGCAGCTCACGCGGCGTCAGCTGTTGTTGGCGCCGTTGCCCGACAGGACCGGGACGTCGTCCAGGATGTGCGACAGAGCCTCGTCACCCTTGGCCTGGGTGGAGTTCTCCGTGCACTGCTGGTTCTGCGGCGAGGACAGGACGTTGACGTCCTGGACCGCGACGGGCACCAGGCCCACGACCGAGCCGACGTCGGCCTTGGCCGGCAGGCCGACGCACGCCTTGTTCAGCGAGCCCTGGACGAGCTGCAGCTGCGGGCTGCCGTCGCCCTGGGTCACGCTGTTGCCGAACTGCTGCTGCGTCCCGTTCCCGTTGACCGACGTGGTGCCCTGGTCATTGCCGATCGCCATGGCCGAGGGAGCCGCGGCAGCCGAAAGACCGACCAGGGATACGGCCACTGCCGCGCCGGCCATCATCTTCTTCATCACGCTTCACCCTTCAGAGCGCCCCGTTCTGGAACGCACTGATCAACCGGATACGGAAGCGTCAGTTCCGCAGTACCACTCAAATGGGTTGGATCCAGAGCGAGTTCGAAGCGGGCGACCGCCTCAAGGTCCGATCAGTCACCCAACATCTCGCCGGAGGTGCGCGCCGCGGGGAGGAGGCGACCCGCGCAGGGCGGATCGGACTCGGGGCGCGGCAAGGACTGCTGCCTGGCCCGCCGGACTGCCTGCCACTCGGCGAGCAGCCGGTCGTAGATGGGTGTGACGTCCTCCGTGTGCCGGTGCCGGCCGCACGGGCGCTGACTGTCGTAATGGTCCATGACGGGCCTTTACCCGGTACGGCGGCCGACCGCAGCCGCCACTACGGCAACCGGCCCAGTACACCCCTCCATCGAGGGTTTTCGGCGGACTGAGGACCGTCCCGAGATCCCTGGCGTATCACCCTTGCGCGCACGACGAGGGGCCAGTCCGTCCGGGGCGCCGAGGAATGGCCGCCGCGTGGAAGAACTGGCCCCACGGCGTATCGGGGAAAGGCCTCCGGAGCGGTGAGGCTCTAGTTGTTGCCGGTGCCGTTGCCGGACAGGACCGGGATGTCGTCCAGGATGTGCGACAGAGCCTCGTCACCCTTGGCCTGGGTGGAGTTCTCCGTGCACTGCTGGTTCTGCGGCGAGGACAGGACGTTGACGTCCTGGACCGCGACCGGGACCACACCGACGAGCGAACCGACGTCGGCCTTGGCCGGCAGGCCGACGCAGGGCTTGTTGAGCGAGCCCTGGACCAGTGCGAACTGCGGGCTCCAGTCACCCTGGGTGGCCGAGTTGCCGAACGACTGCGCGTTGCCGTTGCCGTTGTACGACGTCGTACCGGTGTCGTTGCCGATGGCCATGGCCTGCGGGGCGATCGCGGCGGAGACGCCGACGATCGCAGCAGCCGCAGCTGCCGAGGCCATAATCTTCTTGATCATCAAATAGCCCTTCTGGGGTCTTCCGTTGTCCGCCTGTCCGGAGCGCCTTGATCAACTCGCTCCGGCGGGATCGGATGTGCCACTTCACCCGAACGGGGCTTCTGCCTTCCGGATGTTGCCGAATGCGCGGTAGCGATACCGGAGAATTGCAATCACCGCGAATGCGATGGGAACTGCCGTCCCTTGACGGATCAGCCACCGAAGGGCACGCCACCGAGCAGCGGAGCCGCGCTCTTGGCCGCACCGGTGGCCTGACCGGCGGCCTTGGTGACGGCGCCCTTCTTCTGCACCGATTCCGTGGCGCCACCGACGGTGTCGACGATCGGGTCGATGCCCTGCGGGGCTGCGGCCAACACCTGGTTGACGCCGCCGTCGAGGCTGAAGCCGGGGGCCGTGGCGGTGGTAACGGCGAAGGCGGGAGCAGCCGTTCCGAGAGCAACCACGGAACCGGCAACGAACGCAGCAGTCTTCGCGTACTTCACTTTCAGGTTCCCTTCTGCGGCGGCATCTGTTTCGGTCGCGTCCCCGCGCCGCACAAGCCTTCTTTACCTGTGACTTCTGCCGCTTTCGACCTGGGTAACGATTCGGTTCCGGTCGGGAAACTGCACGGCCCACCTTTTCTGGTGGACCACTCGATCGATCGCATGACTATTCACTGGAACGAGTGTTGCAGGGGTTCCACGGCCGGAATGGGTGGTGCACTGTCAAGTGCTCCGTTCCGCGCAGCCGTCCGGGTGTTCGCCTCCAGCCGCCGGCGCACCGCGCCGCGGGCGATGCGGAACGACTCCGGCCGTTCCGCCTCATCCGGAAGCACGGCGAACCCGCGGAACGGAGCACGCGGAAAGAGGAAAGCCCCGGATCGCACGCGAGGTGCGATCCGGGGCGGACCGACGGTGAGCACTGGGCTCAGCCGACCGGAATTCAGCCGTTGGAGCAGGCGTTTCCGAACGCGGGGTTGAGCAGGCCGATCACGTTCAGCGTGTTGCCACAGACGTTGACCGGGACGTGAATCGGAACCTGAACGACGTTGCCGGAAAGGACACCCGGGGAGTTGTTGGCCGCGCCCTCGGCACCGGAGTCGGCGAAGGCGGGAGTTGCGGCACCGATCGCCATCAGGGTTCCGGCGGCGATGGCGGCAACCTTGGTGTACTTCACTTTCATCCCTTTCTTTGACGGAGTCCGGAGCGGCCACGACTTTCGTGCCGCACGAGCGCATTCCTGAACGCTCGTAACTCCGCCACTACAATTGGTAACGACTTAAGACCGTGCGCGAAACTCTTCAAGAAGAAGATTCCTGAAAATCCGCCCGAATGATGCAACATTCACTACTCGGCACAACCGCAGGGATCATTCGATTTTCCGTTGCGCCGAGGGACCGACAGGCAACAGCAGGCCCGGGCCCCGCGTAGGAGGAACCCCGGCGGGCCCGGGCCTTTGCGTCCGGCTCAGCTGTTGCCGGTGCCGTTGCCCGAGAGCACCGGAATGCCGTCCAGGATGTGCGACAGCGGCTCGTCACCCTTGGCCTGGGTGGAGTTCTCCGTGCACTGCTGGTTCTGCGGCGAGGACAGGACGTTGACGTCCTGGACCGCGACCGGGACCACACCGACGAGCGAACCGGCGTTCGCCTTGGCCGGCAGGCCGACGCAGGGTTTGTTCAGGCTGCCCTGGACCAGGCCGAACTGCGGGCTCCAGTCACCACGGGTCTCGGAGTTGCCGAACGACTGCGAAGAGCCGTTGCCGTTGACCGAGGTGGTACCGGTGTCGTTGCCGATGGCCATCGCCTGCGGAGCAAGCGTCGCCGAGATGCCGACGATGGAGGCTGCGACGGCACCCGTAGCCAGGACCTTCTTGATCACGATTAACCCTTCTCGTACTTGATGCCCCGCGTCGGAGCACTCTGACCAACTCACTGCCGGGCGTTTGGTTCTCTCCATTCACCCGAATGCCGGGTCGCCTCGACGCTCGCACCGAAGCGCGTCGCGGAACCCGTCGCACTGACTGCGTCACAGGGTGACGAACACCCGTACGTAATCCGTCCGGGTGGTTACATAATTTCCACGGAATTCTTAGTTTCCCCCACCAAATCTTTGTCGTTATGGGTGTCGTCAAGCGCGAGTTCGGAACGCGTGTCAGAGGAGTCCGTGTGAGTTCCGCTGAGCCGTGACCGCCGCTTGCCGAATCGCGTATGGCGAGCCGCCGGGACGGTTTCCCCGGCGGTAGCTGCACCGCCTGATGAATGAACTGCGGGCGATCCGCCCGCGCGAAATGTCCTAAGGAAGGGCAACCAATGCGAAAAGCTTTGAGTAAGAGCATGCTCGTCATGGCGGCGGCGTCAGGCATCCTGACCGCGGCAGGCGGATATGCACAGGCGGATGCTTCGGCCGACGGCTCCGCTGCCGGCTCGCCGGGCGTCGGCTCGGGCAATGCCGTACAGGTGCCGGTCCACGTTCCCGTCAATGTCTGCGGCAACACCGCCAATGTGGTCGGTCTGCTGAACCCGGCATTCGGTAACACGTGCGAGAACGCGAGCGACCGCTCGGACGACGGCGGGGCCCAGGGCGCGAGTGCCGTCGGTGGCACCAGCAACTCCCCCGGTGTGCTGTCGGGCAACCTGGTCCAGGTTCCGGTCGACGTCCCGGTCAACGCTTGCGGCAACACTGTCGATGTCGTCGGCGCACTGAACCCCGCGGCGGGCAACCATTGCTCCAACGGGAGCCGGCCGTCGACGGGCGAACCGCCCGTCGTCGAACCGCCCGTCGTGGAGCCCCCGGTCGTCGAGCCCCCCGTCGTGGAGCCCCCGGTCGTGGAGCCCCCCGTCGTCGAACCGCCCGTCGTGGAGCCCCCGGTCGTGGAGCCCCCCGTCGTCGAACCGCCCGTCGTGGAGCCCCCGGTCGTGGAGCCCCCCGTCGTCGAACCGCCCGTCGTCGAGCCCCCCACCGTGATCCCTGCCGGCGTGAACACCCCCGGCTCTCAGCTGGCCCGCACCGGCGCAGCAGACCTCGGGGTGGCGGCCGGTGGCAGTGCTGCTCTTCTGCTCGGCGGCACGTTGCTGATGCGCCGCGCCCGCGCTTCGCGGAACTGACGTATGCGCAGAATTTCGTAACAGGGAAATAGCGACAGGTCCGGCAGGACAGCATCAGCTGTCCTGCCGGACCTGTCGTGTTCCGCCGGCCTCGCGTACATGCGGGGCATCTCCCTGCGTCACCCGGCAGTCGGTGCGCACAGGGGCGACGCCCCTACGGGTAGAAGTGCGTGAGCGACTCGGCCACGCAGGCCGGTTTCTCGGACCCTTCGAGTTCGAAGGTGAAGGCGCGGGTCATCTGTACGCCGCCCCGCGCGACCTCCTTCACACCGACGACCGACGCATGCAGCCGCACGCGGCTGCCGACCGGTACCGGCGCGGGATAACGGACCTTGTTGACCCCGTAGTTGAGTGCCCGTCCCACGCCTTGCACCTGAGGCAGTTCACCGAACATCGGGATCCCCCAGCTGAGGACCATGTACCCATGGGCGATGGTGCGTCCGTACGGGCCCATCGCGGCGCGTTCGGTGTCGGTGTGGATCCACTGGTGGTCCCCGGAGACGTACGCGTACGCGTCGATGAGTTCCTGGGTGATCTCCTTCCAGCCGGAGTGGCCCAGGTCGCGCCCGCTCAGGGTGAGGATCTCCGGGATGCCGTGCACGGTCAGCGGCATGGTCCGCGCTCCGTTCTTGCTCGCAGTGGGAGTCAGACACCCCATGTCGTTTGAGGTCAAGCGGCAGAGGTGTAGGCATGGTGTGACCAGGCGGTGGCTTCGTCGTAGTGGGTACGGGTTTTGAGGCAGCCGTGGAGGATGCCGACGAGCCGGTTGCCGAGCTGGCGGAGGGCGGGGTTGTAGCCGACCTCGCGGGCGCGTTGCTTGTCGTAGTAGCGGCGGGCGCCCGGTGATCGCAGGGCAGCGAACGCCTGGGATTGCAGGGCGTCGGCGAGGCGGTTGTTGCGGACGTAGCGGGCCTGGACGCTGTGGCTCTTGCCGGAGGCTCGGGTGATGGGGCTGGTGCCGGCATAGTTCTTGCGGGCTTTCGCGTTGGCGTATCGGGTGGGATCGTCTCCGAACTCGGCAAGCACCCGGGCGCCGGTGATCTCCCCGATGCCAGGCATCGAGAGGTAGATCTCAGCGTCCGGGTGCGCCAGAAAATGGGTCTTCACCTGCTCTTCCATCGCGGCGATCTGCTCGTTCAGCGCGATGATCAAGCGGGCGTGGGCGGTGGCGGTGGCCGCGTAGGCGGCGGTGACCGGTTCGGGCAGACCAAGTTGCGGCTCACGCAGCGCGGCCTGGATGGTGGCCGCTTTCGCGTCCCGGTTGCGGCGGCGGTGGCGCGTCAGGACGGCGGTGATCTGGGTGCGGGTCAGCTTTGCCCCGGCTGCCGGGGCAGGTGCCTTGATCAGCAGTTCCAGCGCGTCCGTGCTGGTCAGTGTCAGGTCCGCGTATGCGGCCAAAGCGGCTGGGAAGTACTCGCGCAGAGTGCAACGCAGCCGCTGGAAGGTGCGGGTGCGTTCCCAGATCAGGCTCTGGTGAGCACGGGCGACGACCTTGACGGCCTGGGCCTGCTCGCTGTCCCCGGCCACCGGTCGAAGCTGGTCCCGGTCGATGCGGACCATGTCCGCCAGCGCGTGCGCGTCGCCCTTGTCGCTCTTGGCGCCGGAGGAGGCATAGCGTTCCTTGAAGCGGTTGACCTGGCGGGGGTTGATCGCGAACACCTGGTAGCCGGAGGCGATCAGGGCCTGCACCCACGAGCCGCGGTCGGTCTCGATGCCGACCACGACCTCGGCTGGGTCCAGGTCCGCGCCGCCGTGGCGGGCGATCAGTTCGTGCAGCTTCGCGATGCCTGCCACCCCTTCGGGCAGGTTCGCGGCGGCCAGTTTGTGGCCGGTCTCGTCCTGGACCTCGACATCGTGGTGGTCCTCGGCCCAGTCATCACCGATCAGCAGCAACAGACCCTCCCCGTCTCGTACTTGACACAGCGGTGCAGCCTGCGGAAGGCGCGGCACGCGGCCTAATGGATCCAGTGCTCACGCCCCCGTGGGGCGGGCACGCCACCCCATCAGCGGTCTGGCCTCCCGGCCGACCAGCAGGGGCACGGTCTGACTCCAGAACTCGGCTGGTTCCGGCGGCGATAGTGCTCACCTGCTGGCGGCTACGGAACCGAGCATTCCCCGACTCCGTAGCTCCCATTAGGCGGTGACGGGGGCGGTGCGCGGTGCGGCAAGCGGCTCCGCGGCCTGTTCGTCGTGGTTGGGGCGCTTGAGGAGGAGCAGCATGCAGCCCAGGGTCAGCACCACCTGGAGGACGGCGTAGGCGATGACGGCGGTGATCGAGCCGGTGCGGTTCAGCAGGAACTGGCCGATGATCGGGGTCGTTCCGCCGAGGAGCGTGCCGCAGAGCTGGTAGCAGAGCGAGATGCCGGTGTACCGCAGATGGGCCGGGAAGCGGCTGGCGAGCATGCCGGCGAGAGCCGCGTAGTAGAGGCAGTGCGGGATGGTCGCGACGGCGACGCCGACCATCGCCAGACCGTAGTTCTCGGTGCTGATCAGGATGAACATCAGAGGCATCAGGATCAGTTCAGGCAGCAGCATCACCGTCACCGCCCGGGACCAGCTCTTCATCCGGGTGGCGATGAGTGCGCCGAACGGCTGGAAGACGATCTGCGTGATGTTGGCGACCAGGATGATCGTCAGGAAGGAGCTGCGGTCGAAGTCGAGCGACGAGGTGGCCCAGGACAGGGCGAACGTCGACTTGAAGTACGTCGCCGACAGGCCGATGGTGCAGGCGCCGATGCCGAGGACGATCAGCATGGGCTGGGTGCGCAGGACTTCGGTCAGCGGAACCTTGACGACCTCCTTCTTCTGGATGAGGTTCGCCATCGCCGGGGACTCGGCGACCTTCAGCCGGACGAACAGCCCGACGATGACGAGGGCGGCGGAGAAGAGGAACGGCAGGCGCCAGCCCCAGGAGACGAACGCCTCGTCGGGCAGCTGGCTGATCGCCAGGAAGCTCAGCGTGGAGAGGGTGTTGCCGACGGGCGAGCCCTGCTGGGCGAACGCCCCGTACAGCACCGACTTGCCCTTCGGGGCATGCTCGGAGGCGATCAGGACCGAGCCGCCCCACTCGCCGCCGAGGCCGATGCCCTGCACCATGCGGATGGCGACCAGCAGGATCGGGGCGGCGATGCCGATGGAGGCGTAGCCCGGCAGCAGACCGATCGCGGTGGTCGAGATGCCCATCATCAGCAAGGTGATGACGAGCGTCTTCTTGCGGCCGAGGCGGTCGCCGTAGTGGCCGAAGATGACGCCGCCGATGGGGCGGGCGAGGAAGCCGACCCAGAAGGTCGCGAAGGCGACCAGGGTGCCTATGGCGCCGTCGAGTTCGGGGAAGAACACCTTGTCGAAGACCAGCGCCGCCGCGGTGCCGTAGATGTAGAAGTCGAACCATTCGATGGTCGAACCGATGAAGGCTCCGAATCCGGCGCGGTTGGCGGCTCTGGTGCGCTCTCGTGGGGTAGCGGTGGACGCACTCATGCATGGCTCCCGTGAACGTCGTCGATCAAGCGGATGGTGGGGGCGTCGCCCGAGACGCCTGTGGCGGCAGCGCAGCGAGGGACCTGGGAACGGCTGCCGGGTGTGGTGGCGGTTACGGTGCCGACCGGGACCTGGAACGGTCCAATACCGAATTGCTGGTGCAGTGAGACGCCGGGCATCTCACTGCCGGTCAGCTGCCGTTGGTGCGACGAGCGCGGTACCTGTCAGGCCGCGATGCGCTCGAAGATCGCGGCGAGGCCCTGGCCGCCGCCGATGCACATGGTCTCCAGGCCGTAGCGCGCCTCGCGCCGGTGCATCTCCCGGGTCAGCGTGGCCAGGATGCGGGCGCCGGTGGCGCCGACCGGGTGGCCGAGGGAGACCCCGGAACCGTTGACGTTGATCCGCTGCTCGTGGTCGGTGTCGCCGAGGCCCAGTTCGCGGGTGCAGGCCAGGACCTGGGCGGCGAACGCCTCGTTGAGCTCGATCAGGTCGAGGTCGGCGAGGCCGAGTCCGGCGCGGGCGAGTGCCGCACGGGTCGCCGGGACCGGGCCGATCCCCATCGTCGCGGCCGGGACTCCGGCGCGGGCGAAGGAGACCAGACGCACCAGCGGAGTCAGGCCGAGGCGTTCGGCTGTCGCCGCGCTCGTCACCAGGCAGGCGGCGGCCGCGTCGTTCTGCCCGCTGGCGTTGCCCGCGGTGACGGTGGCGTCCGGGTCGGACTTCAGCATGATCGGGCGCAGCGCGGCGAGTTGTTCGGCGGTGGTGTCGGGGCGCGGGTGCTCGTCGGCGGTGACGGTCGTCTCGCCCTTGCGGGTGCGTACGGTGACGGGGACGGTCTCCGCGTCGTAGCGTCCCTCGGCCGCGGCCCGGGCGGCGCGCTGCTGCGAGCGCAGGGCGAGCGCGTCCTGGTCGGCGCGGCTGATGGCGTACTCCCGCCGCAGGTTCTCCGCGGTCTCGATCATGCCGCCGGGGACCGGATGGTTGACGCCGCCCGCCGTGACCCGGCCGCGGGCCAGGGAGTCGTGCAGCTGGAGGCCGGGACCCTTGATGCCCCAGCGGCCGTCGTGCGTGTAGTAGGGGGCGGCGCTCATCACGTCGACGCCGCCCGCGATCACGATGTCGCTGAAGCCCGCCCGGATCTGCATCGCCGCGTCGAGTACGGCCTGCAGGCCGGAGCCGCAGCGGCGGTCGATCTGGGCGCCGGTCACGGACTCCGGGAGTCCGGCGTCGAGGGCGGCGACCCGGCCGATGGCGGGGGCGTCGGAGGACGGGTAGGCGTGGCCGAGGATCACTTCGTCGACCTTCGCCGGGTCGATGCCGGTGCGGGCGACGATCTCGGCGATCACACCTGCGGCGAGCGCGGCCGGTGTCTGCTGGGCGAAGGCCCCGCCGAAGCGGCCGATGGGGGTGCGCAGCGGTTCACAGATGACGATGTCGGGCTGCTGGTCGGGCACGGCGGGACCTTCCGGTGGCACGGGCGGATGACAGGGACGAGTGCGCGTACATGCGGTTCTGGAAGCACTGGTGGGTGTCCACCGACCCTCGCACCCGGTGACTGAGTCGGTCCAATATCCAGTTCACCCTGGTTCAAGACGCGACGCGTCTCAATCCCCGACCGGGGTCGGCAGCGCGCTCTCCGCGACAGCGAGTACCGCGCGCAGGGCGGCGGACGGATTGTCGGTCCGCCAGGCCAGCGCCGCCTGAAGCCGGATCGGCGGCCCGGCGAGCGGTCGGTAGACCAGGCCGTTCTGCTGGATGTGCTGGCAGGAGGTGACGGTGAGCGTCACGCCGACGCCCGCGGCGACCAGGGCCAGGATGGTGTACGAGTCGGGGGCCTCCTGCACCACGCGCGGGTTGAATCCGGCCGCCTCGCACGCCCCGACGGTCGCGTCCCGCACGGTGGAGCCGGTGTTGGCGGGGAAGGAGACGAAAGATTCCTCGGCGAGCACCTCGATCGGGACCCGCTCCAGCCTGGCGAGCGGGTGGTCGGAGGGCAGGGCACAGACCAGCTCCTCCTCGTCGATGACCCGGTACTGCACGCCCGGCCGGGTCACGGGCAGCCGGACGAATCCGAGGTCGAGCGAGCCGTCCGCCACTCCTGCGAGGGCGACATCCGCGTACGTCTGGCCTTTCATGACCAGTTCCAGGGCGGGATGGGCGGCGCGCACCGCCCTGGTGAGCAGCGGCAGTGTCTCGTGGCTGGAGGCGCCGGCGAAGCCGATGGTGACCCGCCCGTACTCGCCGCGGCCGGCCGCCCTGGCGGCCCGTACCGCCGTGTCGAGGTCGTCGAGCACGGTCCGCACCGGCTGGAGGAACGACTCCCCCGCGCTGGTGAGCCGCACCGAGCGGGTGTTGCGCTCGAAGAGCTGGACGCCGAGCTCCTTCTCCAGCTGCCGGATCTGCTGACTCAGCGGCGGCTGGGCCATCTGCAGGCGCTTGGCGGCCCGGCCGAAGTGCAGCTCCTCGGCCACTGCGATGAACGCGGACAGATGACGCAGCTCCATTCCCCACCTCATTCATAAATCAGGAGTCTTGATTCGACCTTAATTTGGTATTGGACAGCAATCAATGGCCGCTGACACGGTGGGGCGACGCGCACGCACACGCAGAGGAGCACCGAGCACCGTGGCCACAACGGACAGGGCGGACAGGACTGACAGGACGGACAAGACACTGTCGATGAGGGAGGCCATCGCCTCCTTCGTCCACGACGGCGACACCGTCTGCCTCGAAGGTTTCACCCATCTCATCCCGACCGCCGCGGGCCACGAGATCATCCGCCAGGGCCGCCGCGACCTCACCGTCGTCCGGATGACCGCCGACATCGTCGTCGACCAGATGATCGCGGCGGGGTGTGTGTCGCGGCTGGTCTCCTCGTTCGTCGGCAACTCCTCGGCCGGTTCGCTCGGCGAGCTGCGACGGCGGGTGGAGACCGGCGATCCCGCGCCGCTCGTCTTCGAGGAGTACAGCCATTACGGCATGATCTGCCGCTATCTCGCCGGCTCCCAGCGGCTGCCGTTCTATCCGCTGCGCTCGTACGGCGGCAGCGATCTGCCGTCCGTCAACAGCGATCTGCGGAAGGTCACTTCGCCCTATCCGGGCCCGGACGGCGAACCCGAGCAGATCTACGTGGTGCCGCCCGTCAACCCGGATGTCACGATCATCCACGCCCAGCGGGCCGACCGTCGCGGCAACACCCAGATATGGGGCCTGACCGGCATCCAGGCCGAAGCCGTGTACGCGGCGGACAAGGCGATCGTCGTCGTGGAGGAGATAGTCGACGACGAGGTGATCCGCTCGGACCCGAACCGTACGCTCGTCCCGGCCCATGCGGTCGACGCCGTCGTCGCCTGCCCACGCGGTGCGCACCCCTCGTTCGCGCAGGGTTACTACGACCGGGACAACGCCTTCTACCGGGCCTGGTCGCAGATCAGCAAGGATCCGCAGCGGCTGCAGGAGTGGCTGGACGAGTGGGTGCGCGGGACGGCCGACCACGCCGAGTACGTCGACAGGCTCGGCGACGAGTTCTGGGCGGGTCTGGCGGTCGGCGAGGCGCTCAGCGAACCGGTGAACTACGGGCGGCGACTGTGAGTACGGAACACGAGAAGGAGCAGGGCATGACCACCGTCACCTCGTCGGAGCTGCTCTCCGTCGTCGCCTCGCGCGAACTGGTCGCGCGCCGCACCGTGTTCGCCGGCATCGGCCTGCCGACCCTCGCCACGGAGCTGGCCCATCTGACGGTCGCTCCGGACATCGAGGTCGTGTACGAGTCCGGGGTCTGCGGCGCGCACCCCTCCCACCTGCCGGAGACCATCGCCGACGCCGTCCTCATCACGGGCGCCGAGGCGGTCCTCTCCATGCCGGCGCTCTTCGGCTGCGTACTGCAGGGCGGCCATATCGACGTCGGGTTCCTGGGGGCCGCGCAGATCGACCGCCACGGCAATCTCAACACCTCCGTGATCGGCGACTGGGACAGCCCGACGGTCCGGCTGCCCGGCTCCGGCGGCGGCGTCGAGGTGATGGCCAACTCCCGTGAGGTCTTCGTGGTGATGCGCCGTCACACCCCGCGCTCCTTCACCGCGACCCTCGACTTCTGCACCACGCCCGGGCCCGACCGGGCGCTCGCCGAGGGCATCCGGCCGCTGGGCATCGGCGTCACCCGGGTCATCACCGAACTGGGCATCCTGGCCCGCGCGGGCATCGGCGAGGAGCTGCGGCTCGTCGCCGTCCACCCGGGTGTCACGGTCGAACAGGTACGCGCGGCCACGGGCTGGGACCTGTCGGTCGCCGACACGGTGGAGACCGTACCGCCGCCGACCGCCGAGGAACTGCGGCTGCTGCGCGAGGACGTCGACCCCGAACGCGTCTATCTTCGCTGAGGCGACTAGTCGCACCCGCTCACCCGCATCCGAGAGGACCTCAACTGCCATGCGTATCAGGATCGTCGGCGCCGGAGCCATGGGCCGTGGTATCGCCCAGTGGGCCGCGACCGCCGGACACACCGTCGAGCTGTGCGACGTACGCACCGAGGCGGTGACCGCGGCCCTCGACTTCGTACGGTCCATGCTCGACCGCGCCGTACAGAAGGGCCGGCTGTCCGCCGAGGACTGCGCCGCCACCCTGGAGCGGCTGGTTCCGCTCGATGATCCGTGGGCGGACGGGCCGGACGTCGAGCTGGTCATCGAGGCGGTGCGGGAGGACCTCGGCACCAAGGCGGAGGTCTTCGGCCGGCTGGAGCAGGCGCTGCCCGCCTCGGCCGTGTTCGCGACCAACACCTCCTCCCTGTCGGTCACCCGGATCGCCGCGGCGCTGAAGGACCCTACGCGCCTGGCCGGGCTGCACTTCTTCAACCCTGTGCCGTTGATGAAGATCGTCGAGATCGTGCCGGGTGCGGCCACCCGCCCGGAGATCCCGCCGGCCCTCACCGCGCTCGTCGAGAGCTGCGGCCACCGGGCGGTGACGGTCGCCGACACCCCCGGCTTCCTCGTCAACCACGCCGGTCGCGGTCTGGTGACCGAGGCGCTCGCGCTGCTGGAGGAGTCGGTCGCCGACCCGGCAGGCATCGACCGGATCGCGCGTGACGTGCTCGGCCTGCGGATGGGCCCGTTCGAGCTGATGGACCTCACCGGTCTGGATGTGACGGCAGCGGTCATCGACTCGATCTGGGAGGGCTTCCGGTACGCGGACCGGCTCCGCCCCTCGTACCTCACCCCGAACCGGGTGGCCGCGGGACTGCACGGCCGCAAGACCGGGCAAGGCTGGTTCGCGTACGGCTCCGACGCGCCCGCCACCGCTCCGGAGGCGCCGGTCACCGGTGATGCGGACCGGCCGGTGTACGTCGTCGGGGACGCGGCGGACTCCGACGCGGCCACGCTCCGGGAGGCGCTGGCCGCGGCGGGCGCCACCGTCGAGACCGGCGCCGAACCGTCCGCCGACGCCCTGGTGCTGGTCCCGGTCTGGGGCACGACCGTGGCCGCCGCGGTCGCCGCGTACCGGCTGCCCGCCGGGCGCACCTTCGGAGTGGACCCGCTGCCTCCGGTCGGCCGCCGCCGGGTACTCGCCGTGACGGCGGCGGCAGACCCGGCCGCCGCACGGGACGCCCGCGCGGTGCTGGCCCGGGCGGCGGAGGACGACGGCGAGCCGTACGCGGTGTCGGTCGTACGGGACACGGCGGGTTCGGTCGCGCAGCGGCTGCTGGCCTCGATCGTCTCCGTCGCCGCGTCGATCGCCGAGCGCTCCCTCGCCACCCCGGCCGACATCGATCTGGCCGTCACGACCGGTCTCGGCTATCCGGTGGGGCCGCTGGCCTGGGGCGACCGGATCGGCGCGGACCGGATGCTGGAACTGCACCGGGCGCTGCACACGACGACCGGCGACCCGCGCTACCGCCCGGCCCGCTGGATCACCGAGCGCGCCCAGCTGGGCCTGGCGCTGACGGACCCGGGGACTTCCCCGGTCGACTGCCTGGGCTGAGGGCTGTCCCGTTCGGATCGGGCCCGAGCCGGCCCGATCCGAACCATCCAGAGGTCGGCGACGAGTTCGTCGAGCTGATGCAGGGCGGCGCGGACCCGCGCCGGGTCGTCGGGCACCGGCAGGGAACTCGCCAGGGCCCAGCCCCGCCCCCGTGCCCAGGTCGCGTCGTCGACGTCGAGCGCTGTCCGGAAGACGTCCCGCGCCCCGGCCGGCAGGAACAGCCACGCGGGCAGCAGATCGACCGCAGGATCACCGACGGCCGGCGTGCCGAAGTCGATGACGGCGCTCAGCCTGCCCTGCACCGCAAGGAGGTTGCCTGCCGGTTCAACCGATTTTTCACGGCCCGCCACGCCGGGGCAGCGCATGACCGATTCGTACAAGACCCGCTGTGCGGCTGCGTTCTACGTTCGGACCATGACTCCACGACTCGACGCGATCGGCATCACCACCGCGGATCTGGCCGCATCGCTCGCCTTCTACCGCCGGCTCGGGCTCGACATCCCCGCCGGAGCGGACTCCGCACCCCATGTCGAAGTGACCCTGCCGAACGGACAGCGCATCCTGTGGGACACCGAGGACGTCATCCGCTCCTTCGACCCCGGGTGGGCCGGTTCGCAAGGGGGTGACCGGGTCGGGCTCGCGTTCGTCTGCGACAGCCCGACGGAGGTGGACGCGGTGTACGCCGACCTGACCGGCGCCGGGTACCAGGGCCATCTGAAGCCGTGGGACGCCGTGTGGGGGCAGCGTTACGCGGTGGTCCTCGACCCGGACGGCTGCGCGGTGTCACTCTTCGCCGACGCCTCGCAGTAGGCGGTCAGGGTCGTACCGGCCAGTTCGCGCATCTCCCGCGCGAGGTGCGCCTGGTCGGTGCAGCCCGCCGCGAGCGCCGCATCGGCGTACGGCATGCCGGTCCGTACGAGGGCCAGTGCGCGCTGCAGTCGCAGGATCCGGGCCAGGGTCTTGGGCCCGTAGCCGAAGGCCGCCAGCGATCGGCGGTGCAACTGCCGGGCGCCGAGACCGGCCGTGTGCGCGGTGGCGGCGACCGACCGCCCCTGCGCGAGCTGCCCTGCGACGGACCGCATCAGCGGATCCGGCGGCCCGGTGGCGGCCGCCCGGCGCAGCGCCAGGGACTCCAGTGCGGCACCGGGGTCGGCGGCGTCGGCGATGCGCTCGGTGAGTATGCGCACCTGGGTACCCGGCCACAGATCGGCGAGGTCGACCCGCAGGTCGCGCAGTTCGTGTGCCGGTACGCCGAGGAGGGCCGGGGCGGTGCCCGGGGCGAACCTGATGCCGGTGAACCGGCCGCCGGTGCCTTCGGAGGGTTCGTACGCGTGGGTGTCGGGCCCGGCGACGATCAGCCGGCCGTCGATCCAGAGCAGGTCCATGCAGCCGTCGGGCAGCACGGGCCGGACAGGCCCCTGCGGCACCTGCCGCGTCCAGACGATCGCCCCGTCGAAGCGGGACTCCCGCTCTGCGTACCTTTCGCCCATACCTGACACGCTAATGTCGCCGGGCAACCGTTTCGGCTTCCTGGTCGCCCGGTGAGACGCCGGCGGCACTACGACCGCGACTTCGGGGACCCCTTGCCCTGCCGATCCGCGTCCTTGGACGTGTCCTTCGTCGTCTCCTTGTCGCGGCTCGGCTGCCGCAGCCTGGACTTCACATCGTCGGGCGGCAGGAACCTCGACCACCGCTCAGGGAACTCGGACGGCATATAGGGGGTGTCGCCCTCGTCGATGTCGTCCCAGTCCGCCTCGGCGTTCTCCGCCTGCGCCCGCGCCAGGAGCTCCGCGGCCTGGGCCGCTCGCACCCGGTCGTTGGCCGCACGCGCCGCCGCCGTCGCCAGCGAGGGCCACACCCGGTCGATGGCGGCGTTGACCGCCGCCCCCACCAGCACCGCGAACGCGGAGATGCCGATCCACAGCAACACGGCGATCGGGGCGGCCAGCGAGCCGTAGATCGTCGGCCCCTCGACCGTGCTGGTCAGATAGATCCGCAGCAGGAAGCTCCCGACCACCCACATCGCGAGCGCCACGAGCGCACCCGGCACGTCCTCGATCCACGGCGAGCGGACCGGCACGGACACGTGGTAGAGCGTCGTCAGGAACGCGATCGACAGCAGGATCACCAGGGGCCAGTAGAAGATGCTTATGACCTCCGTGCCCCACGGGATGAACTCCACGACCCGGTCGGGGCCGACCACGAGCAGCGGCAGCACGACCGCGCCGAGCAGCAGCGCCACGATGTACAGCAGGAAGGAGAGCAGCCGTGTCTTGACGATGCCGCGCTGGCCGTCGAGGCCGTACATCACGGTGATCGTCTCGATGAAGACGTTCACCGCACGGGACCCCGACCAGAGAGCGATCGCGAAGCCGATGGAGATGACATCGGGGCGGGCGCCGGTCGTGACGTCCGCCAGGAGCGGTTTGGCGAAGTCGTTGACGCCCCGCTGGGACAGGACCGTCTGCGCCGCGTTCAGGATGTTGCGCTCGATGGACGCGACCGTGGTGGTGTTCGTCCACTCATCGACGTAGCCGAGCAGTCCGATCAGTCCGAGGAGCAGCGGCGGCAGCGACAGCAGGGTGAAGAACGCCGCCTCGGCCGCGAGACCGAGAATGCGGTACTCCATGCACGAATTGACGGTGTCCTTGAGCAGCTGCCAGACCATCTGCCGCTTGGATACGTTGCGGTAGAGGACTCGGGCCCGGTGGAGCCGGCCCGGTGGCCGCTCGGGTGTTTCATTTGCTGCCTGCACATCCTTACCGTATCGGCATGGCAGCCACCACCCACACAGTGTCCAACCAGGTCCCGCCCCTGGTCGACTACGACGTCTTCGCCGCCGACCGCGCGCTCACCGAGGCCGTCGAGCGGCACCTCGCACCCGAGCTGCTCGCCGGTGCACGCGACGAGCTCGGCGAGCTGGGCCGGTCCGCCGGGTCCGCGCAGGTCCAGCGGTGGGGTGCGCAGGCGAACGAGTACCCGCCGAAACTGCGTACCCATGACCGGTACGGGCATCGCATCGACGAAGTGGAGTTCCATCCGGCCTGGCACCGGCTGCTGGGGCACGCGGTCACCGCCGGGCTGACCGACGCCTGGGGCCGGCCGGGCGGTCATGTGCGGCGCGCCGCCGGGTTCCTGGTGTGGACGCAGCCCGAGGGCGGGCACGGCTGCCCGCTGTCGATGACGCATGCGGCAGTGCCCGCGCTGCGGACCGATCCGGTGCTGGCCGCCGAGTGGGAGCCGCGCCTGACCTCGTGGGTGTACGAGGCGGGGCTGCGGCCCCCCGCGCAGAAGGCCGGGGTGCTCTTCGGAATGGGCATGACGGAGAAGCAGGGCGGCTCCGACGTGCGGGCCAACACGACGCGGGCCGAGCCGCTGTCGGCCGACGGCGAGTATCTGCTGACCGGGCACAAGTGGTTCTGCTCGGCGCCGATGTCCGACGGCTTCCTGGTGCTGGCGCAGGCGCCCGGCGGGCTGACGTGCTTCCTGCTGCCCCGGGTGCTGCCGGACGGCACCCGCAACGTGTTCGCGATCCAGCGCCTCAAGGACAAACTGGGCAACCGGTCCAACGCGTCGAGCGAGGTCGAGTTCGACGGGACGTGGGCACGCCGGGTCGGCGACGAGGGGCGCGGGGTGCGCACCATCATCGAGATGGTCGCCGCGACCCGGCTGGACTGTGTGCTCGGTTCGGCGGCACTGATGCGGCAGGCGGTGGCGCAGGCGATCCATCACTGCACGTACCGCAGCGCGTTCGGCGGGGTGCTGATCGAGAAGCCGCTGATGCGCAATGTGCTGGCCGATCTGGCGCTGGAGTCGGAGGCGGCGACGGTGCTGGCGCTGCGGCTGGCCGCTGCGTACGACGCCGATACGGAGGCGGAGCGGGCGTTCCTGCGGATCGCGGTGCCGACGGCGAAGTACTGGGTGACGAAGCGCTGCGCACCGCTGGCCGCCGAGGCGCTGGAGTGTCTGGGCGGCAACGGTTACGTCGAGGAGTCCGGGATGCCGCGGCTGCTGCGTGAGGCGCCGCTCAACTCGATCTGGGAGGGCTCGGGGAACGTGCAGGCGCTGGATGTGCTGCGGGCGCTGCAGCGCGAGCCGCAGGCGCTGAACGCGTTCCTGCAGGAGGTCGGCAGGGCGCGCGGTGCGGATCACCGGTTGGACGGGGCGATCAAGGACATGCTGACCGAGCTGGCCGATCTGAACGGGATCGAGGCGCGGGCCCGGCGGCTCGTCGAGCGGATGGCGCTGGTGCTGCAGGGGTCGCTGCTCGTGCGCTGGGCGCCGCCGGAGGTGGCCGACGCGTTCTGCGCGTCACGGCTGGGCGGGGACTGGGGTTCGGCGTTCGGGACGCTGCCGCACAGCCTGGACCTGGCCTCGATCGTGGAGCGGGCCCGGCCCGTCGCGCCCTGAGCAGGAACAGCGACGAAGGGTGGTGCTGCGCCGACACGGCACCACCCTTCATGCTGTGCACACCGAACAGCGGGGCACAGGCTCCGCCGCGCGGTATTACGCCACTCTCGTACGTATCGACACGCGACCGCCAGAGTTGCAAAGGGTTGCAACGAGTGTGTGGAGTGCGCAGTATCGGGAACCCCACAACGACAGGATGGAAGCCGGGCCGTGGACTCGGCTCCGGCAGCTGGGGGGATCGACGGTGGAGACAGGTCCGGTCGAGGTGACACGGCTGGCCGCCCTGGGTTCGGACCGGGCCACGCGCTTGCTCCACAAGGCCCGGGAGGCGAGGCTCGCCGGCGACCGCCCGCCCGTCGCACCACGGGCCGAGATCGGTGCCTCCTGGGACCGGGTGCTGCGCAGCGGCATCGACCCCGAGCAGTCCACCCAGAGTGTGCTGCTGGAGACGGACGAGATCGAGCACCGGCGCCGCAGTTCCGCGCTGGGTGAGGTGATGCCGCTGCTCAGCGACGGTCTGGTCTCCATCGCCGACACCGCGCAACAGATCATGGTCGTCACCGATACCGAGGGCCGGGTGCTCTGGCGGCAGGGCAACTCGGGGGTGCTCCGCCGGGCCGACGGCATCTGTCTGGAGGAGGGTGCGTCCTGGGCCGAGACGATCACGGGCACGAACGCGATCGGTACGGCACTCGCCTCGCGCGCCCCGGTCCAGGTCCACTCGTCGGAGCATTTCGTCCGCAGTCTGCACTCCTGGACGTGTGCGGCGACCCCGGTCCGTGATCCGCGCGACGGCCGGCTGATCGGCATCGTCGACATCAGCGGCCCCGCGACCACATTCCATCCGATGACGCTGGCGCTGGTCGGTTCGGTGGCCCGGCTCGCCGAGAACGAGATCCGGACCCGGCATCTGGTCGCGGTCGACCGGCTGCGTTCGGTGGCGGCCCCGCTCCTCGCCCGGCTGGGCGGCCGGGCGCTGGTGGTGGACCCGCACGGCTGGCTGGCCGCCGTCACCGGCATGCCGCCGGTCGACCGGCTGCCGCTGCCGAAGTCACTGCAGGCCGGCCGGGCGTGGCTGCCGTCGCTCGGTATGTGCCGGGTGGAGCCGCTGCCCGGCGGCTGGCTGGTGCAGGTGACGGACGAGCCGTCGGATGCGCCGCCGCGCCGGGTGGTCCTCGATCTGAGCCGGCCGCCCGGCCTCACGGTCACGGTGACGGGCCCGGTCGGCTCGTCGACCCAGCGGCTCTCGCCGCGCCATGCCGAGCTGCTGTACGCGCTGGCGCTGCACCCCGAGGGGCGTACGGCGTCGGAGCTGGCGGAGGACATCTTCGGCGATGCGACCCGGACGGTGACGGTCCGGGCGGAGATCTCACGGCTGCGGCGCCATCTGGCCGAGGTGCTGGCGCACCGGCCGTACCGCTTCGGTGAGGGGGTCGCGGTGGAGGTGATCCATCCGGAACACCCGGGCGATCTGCTGCCGCGCTCGACGGCGCCGGTGGTGGTCAGGGCCCGTACGTCGGCGTGACGGGAGCCGGGCCGTGACCGGAGTCGCAGTCCAGGCAGCGGGACAGGCTTTGGCCAGAGCTGTACAGCATGATTCCCTGGCAGGCATGAGCAACCCTGAGCCCGCCCCTGCCGCCGCCGAGGTGACCGTCTGGTCCCTGGAACAGACCTCCCCCGACGATCTGCGGCCCGCCGCGGCCCCCGAGGGTGACGTCCGGATCGTACGGTCGGCGGTGCCGCTGCCGGAGTTCAGCCGCTTCCTGTACACAGCGGTCGGCGGCGACATCCAGTGGACCGACCGGCTCTCGATGACGTACGCCGAGTGGCAGGAGGCCCTGGACCGGCCCGGGGCGGAGACCTGGGTGGCGTACGAGAACGGGACCCCGGCCGGCTACATCGAGCTGGACCCGCAGGACGACGGCGTGGTCGAGATCATGTACTTCGGCCTGATCCCGGCCTTCCGGGGGCGCCGGATCGGCGGTCATCTTCTCGCGTACGGGGCAGCGCGCGCCTGGGACCTGGCGGAGCGCTGGCCGGAGCGGCCGCCGACGAAGCGGGTATGGCTGCACACCTGCTCCAAGGACGGCCCGCACGCCATGGACAACTATCTGCGCCGCGGGTTCAGGCTCTTCGACACCAAGGTCGAGCTGGAGGCGGACGTGGCGACGCCGGGACCGTGGCCCGGCGCCGCCCGATAGAGCGGCACGTTTCGGCCAATACCCCCATTACGGGCGCCCTGACGCAGGCGGCGAGGTGACGGCCGCCACACCGTCTCACCTTTCGGGACAGTCTCGTCCACATCATGGATTGCGGTGGACTGTCCCGAGAGGCGCGTGACACGCTTCCGTCATGTCTGGAACTGGAATTGCCTTGGTGAGTCGACGCCACGTCGACTTCGGCCGCATGTCCAGCGCCATCTGTCCGGCGGGCTGAGAGTCCCAGCACCGCCGCGATCCCCCTTTCTCTGCCACACCTGCGCACCGCCGCGCCTCAGCGCGAGTGTGCAGTTCAGAGCCGCCCTCCTGCAGTCCCGAAGGACGTACTGTCATGGCCGCTACCCCGGAACAGCCTGCGACCACCGCACCCCGCCGCAAGGCCGGACGCCACCGTGGCGAAGGCCAGTGGGCCGTGGGGCACCACACTCCGCTCAACGGCAATGAGCAGTTCAAGAAGGACGACGACGGTCTCAATGTGCGGACACGCATTGAGACGATCTACTCCAAGCGGGGTTTCGACTCGATCGACCCGAACGACCTGCGTGGGCGCATGCGTTGGTGGGGTCTGTACACCCAGCGCAAGCCCGGGATCGACGGCGGCAAGACCGCGATCCTGGAGCCGGAGGAGCTGGATGACAAGTACTTCATGCTGCGGGTACGGATCGACGGCGGCCGGCTGACCACCGCGCAGCTACGGGTCATCGGCGAGATCTCGCAGGAGTACGCGCGCGGCACCGCGGACATCACCGACCGGCAGAACATCCAGCTGCACTGGATCCGCATCGAGGACGTCCCGGCGATCTGGGAGAAGCTGGAGGCCGTCGGGCTGTCCACCACCGAGGCGTGCGGCGACTGCCCCCGCGTGATCATCGGCTCCCCGGTGGCGGGCATCGCCGCCGACGAGATCATCGACGGCACGCCCGCCGTCGACGAGATCCACGACCGCTACATCGGCAGCAAGGAATTCTCCAACCTGCCGCGCAAGTTCAAGACCGCGATCTCCGGTTCGCCGGTGCAGGACGTGGTCCACGAGATCAACGACATCGCGTTCGTCGGCGTGGTCCACCCCGAGCACGGTCCGGGCTTCGACGTCTGGGTCGGTGGCGGGCTCTCCACCAACCCGCGGCTCGCCGAGCGGCTGGGCGCATGGGTGCCGCTCGACGAGGTGCCGGACGTCTGGGCCGGAGTCGTCGGCATCTTCCGCGACTACGGCTACCGCCGGCTGCGCACCCGCGCACGGCTGAAGTTCCTGATGGCCGACTGGGGCCCCGTGAAGTTCCGCCAGGTGCTGGAGGACGAGTACCTCAAGCGCCCGCTGCTCGACGGCCCCGCCCCCGAGCAGCCGAGCAACCGCTGGCGCGACCACGTGGGTGTCCACGAGCAGCAGGACGGCCGTTTCTACGTCGGGTTCGCGCCCCGGGTCGGCCGCGTGGACGGCGCCACACTGGCCAAGATCGCCGACCTGGCGGCCGCGCACGGCTCGGACCGGCTGCGTACCACCGTCGAGCAGAAGATGCTCATCCTCGACGTGGAGCGGGACCAGGTGGACTCCCTGGTTGCCGGTCTCGAGGCGCTCGACTTCCAGGTGAAGCCCTCGCCGTTCCGGCGCGGCACGATGGCCTGCACCGGCATCGAGTTCTGCAAGCTGGCGATCGTCGAGACGAAGGCGCGTGGCGCCTCGCTGATCGACGAACTGGAGCGCCGCCTGCCGGACTTCGACGAGCCGCTGACCATCAATGTCAACGGATGCCCCAACGCCTGCGCCCGCATCCAGACCGCGGACATCGGCCTCAAGGGCCAGCTCGTCCTGGACGCCGACGGCAACCAGGTGGAGGGCTTCCAGGTGCACCTGGGAGGCGCACTGGGTCTGGAGGCCGGCTTCGGTCGCAAGGTCCGTGGCCTGAAGGTCACCTCGGCCGAGCTGCCGGACTATGTCGAGCGGGTGCTCGGCCGGTTCCAGAAGGAGCGCGAGGACGGCGAGCGGTTCGCGACGTGGGCGGCGCGGGCCAGTGCGGAGTCGCTGTCATGAGCGGCCGCGCCGCACCGTTCTACTGCCCGTACTGCGGGGACGAGGACCTGCGCCCGCACGAGACCGGGCACGGGGCCTGGGAATGTGCATCCTGCAACCGCGCGTTCCAGCTCAAGTTCCTGGGTCTGCTGACCCGGGGACTGCAGCGCAACGACGTTGAAGGGGACGGGATATGACGGACACTCTGCAGACCGATGACCTCAAGACCCTGGCCGAGCGCGCGGGCCGGGAGCTGGAGGACGCCTCCCCGCTGGAGATCCTGAAGTGGGCCGCCGACACCTTCGGCAAACGGTTCTGCGTCACCTCCTCGATGGAGGACGCGGTCGTGGCGCACCTCGCCTCCCGCGCCTTCCCCGGCGTCGACGTGGTCTTCCTCGACACCGGGTACCACTTCGAGGAGACGATCGGGACCCGCGACGCGGTGGATGCCGTGATGGACGTCAATGTCATCACGCTGACCCCGCGTCAGAGCGTCGCCGAACAGGACGCCGAGTACGGGCCGAAGCTGCACGACCGCGACCCCGACCTGTGCTGCAAGCTGCGGAAGGTCAAGCCCCTTGAGGAGGGCCTGACTTCGTATGCGGCCTGGGCGACCGGGCTGCGTCGCGACGAGTCCCCGACCCGGGCGAACACCCCGGTGGTCGGCTGGGACGAGAAGCGGCAGAAGGTCAAGATCTCGCCGATCGCGCGCTGGACGCAGGACGACGTGGACGCGTATGTCGCGGAGCACGGAGTCCTCACCAACCCGCTGTTGATGGACGGGTACGCCTCCGTGGGCTGCGCGCCCTGCACCCGCCGGGTGCTGGAGGGCGAGGACGCGCGCGCCGGCCGCTGGGCCGGACGGGGCAAAACCGAGTGCGGGCTGCACGACTGATGACGACTGATCAGGAGACTTCGATGAGCGTGACGGAGACGGGAGCCACCATCTGGCTCACCGGTCTGCCGAGCGCGGGCAAGACCACCATCGCGTACGAACTGGCCGGCCGGCTGCGCGGCGAGGGCCACCGGGTGGAGGTGCTCGACGGCGACGAGATCCGGGAGTTCCTCTCCGCGGGGCTCGGCTTCTCCCGCGAGGACCGGCACACCAACGTCCAGCGGATCGGCTTCGTCGCCGAACTCCTGGCCGCCAACGGCGTGAAGGTGCTGGTTCCGGTCATCGCCCCGTACGCGGACAGCCGTGACGCCGTACGCAAGCGCCATCAGGCGGAGGGCACCGCGTATCTGGAGGTGCATGTCGCGACTCCGGTGGAGGTGTGCTCCGTACGCGATGTGAAGGGCCTCTACGCCAAGCAGGCGGCGGGCGAGATCAGCGGGCTCACCGGGGTCGACGACCCGTACGAGGCGCCCGAGTCGCCGGACCTGCGGATCGAGTCGCACCAGCAGACCGTGCAGGAGTCCGCGGCGGAGCTGTATGCGCTGCTGAGCGAGAGGGGTGCAGCGTGACGACCGTCGCGACTGTGTCGGAAGGCACCGACAATCCGTACGCACTCAGCCACCTGGACTCCCTGGAGTCCGAGGCGGTGCACATCTTCCGTGAGGTGGCGGGGGAGTTCGAACGGCCGGTGATCCTGTTCTCCGGCGGCAAGGACTCCATCCTGATGCTGCATCTGGCGCTCAAGGCTTTCGCGCCCGCGCCGGTGCCGTTCGCACTGCTGCATGTGGACACGGGACACAACTTCCCCGAGGTCCTGGAGTACCGCGACCGCACGGTCGCCGAGCACGGGCTGCGGCTGCATGTGGCCTCCGTGCAGGAGTACATCGACGCCGGGAAGCTCCGCGAGCGCCCCGACGGTACGCGCAACCCGCTGCAGACCGTGCCGCTGACCGAGGCGATCCAGCAGCACCGCTTCGACGCCGTGTTCGGCGGCGGCCGCCGCGACGAGGAGAAGGCACGCGCCAAGGAGCGGGTCTTCTCGCTGCGCGACGAGTTCTCCCAGTGGGACCCGCGCCGCCAGCGCCCCGAGCTGTGGCAGCTGTACAACGGCCGGCACGCCCCCGGCGAGCACGTCCGGGTCTTCCCGATCTCCAACTGGACCGAGCTCGATGTCTGGCAGTACATCGAGCGCGAGGGCATCGAGCTCCCGGAGATCTACTTCGCCCACGAGCGGGAGGTCTTCAACCGGTCCGGGATGTGGCTGACCGCCGGTGACTGGGGCGGCCCCAAGGAGGGCGAGCGGGTCGAGACCCGGCAGGTGCGCTACCGCACCGTCGGCGACATGTCCTGCACCGGCGCCGTCGACTCCGACGCCACGACGCTCGCCGCCGTGATCACCGAGATCGCCGCCTCCCGGCTCACCGAGCGGGGCGCGACACGCGCCGACGACAAGATGTCCGAGGCCGCGATGGAAGACCGCAAGCGCGAGGGGTACTTCTAGGATGACCACATTCACCCGGCACGCAGAGCAGTTGTCGACCACGACCCTGCTGCGGTTCGCCACCGCGGGGTCCGTCGACGACGGCAAGTCCACCCTCGTCGGACGCCTGCTGCACGACTCCAAGTCGGTCCTCACCGACCAGCTGGAGGCCGTCGAGCACGCCTCGCGCAACCGGGGCCAGGAGGCGCCGGACCTGGCGCTGCTGACCGACGGGCTGCGGGCCGAGCGCGAGCAGGGCATCACCATCGATGTCGCCTACCGCTACTTCGCCACGCCGCGCCGCCGGTTCATCCTGGCCGACACCCCGGGGCATGTGCAGTACACCCGGAACATGGTGACGGGTGCCTCGACCGCCGAGCTCGCCGTCGTCCTGGTCGACGCCCGCAACGGTGTCGTCGAGCAGACCCGCCGGCACGCCGCCGTCGCCGCGCTGCTACGGGTGCCGCACGTGGTCCTCGCCGTCAACAAGATGGACCTGGTCGACTACGCGGAGCCCGTATTCGCCGCCATCGCGGAGGAGTTCACCGCGTACGCGGCCTCGCTCGGCGTCCCGGAGATCACCGCGATCCCGATCTCCGCGCTGGCCGGTGACAACGTCGTGGAGCCGTCCGCGCACATGGACTGGTACGGCGGTCCGACGGTGCTGGAGCACCTGGAGACGGTGCCGGTCAGCCACGACCTCACCGCCTGCCACGCACGCTTCCCCGTCCAGTACGTGATCCGGCCGCAGACCGCCGAGCACCCCGACTACCGGGGCTACGCGGGCCAGATCGCCGCCGGTGCGTTCCGCGTGGGCGAGGCCGTCACCGTCCTTCCGTCCGGCCGTACGTCGACGATCGCCGGGATCGACGCGCTCGGCGAGAGCGTGGACATCGCCTGGGCGCCCCAGTCGGTGACCATCCGGCTGGCCGACGACATCGACGTCTCGCGCGGTGACCTGATCGCACCGGCCGACGACGCACCGGCAGTCACTCAGGACGTCGAGGCGACCGTCTGCCACGTCGCGGACCAGCCGCTCGCCGTCGGCCAGCGGGTACTGCTCAAGCACACCACCCGCACGGTCAAGGCGATCGTCAAGGACATCCCGTCCCGGCTGACGCTGGACGACCTCTCGCAGCACCCGGCGCCCGGCCGGCTCGTCGCCAACGACATCGGCCGGGTCGTCGTCCGTACCGCCGAACCGCTCGCGCTCGACGCCTACGCGGACTCGCGCCGCACCGGTTCGTTCCTGCTGATCGACCCGGCGGACGGCACCACGCTCACGGCCGGCATGGCGGGCCAGGCGTTCGCCGCCGCGGCCACGGGCGAGGAAGCCGCCACCGACGACCCCGAATGGGACTTCTGATGAGTATCGACGTCTTCGCGACGTTCGCGAAGGAGGGGGGCCGCGTCGGCAGCGGCACCCTCGGCAGCGGCCAGGGCGGGGTTGCGCGATGTGCGTGATGACGTACGCGCACTGCCTGCGCGCCCGCTTGCACCAACCGCACCGCCTGTACCGCCAGTTCAGACGAAGACATGCCGACTTCCCGGCCGCGTCCCCGTAACCGACGAGGGACGCGAGTACCGGGCCAACGAGAGGAAAGCCTCCCGTGCCTGCCACCCGTATCACCCTGCGCCGCAGCCTCGCCGCTGCCGCCGCTCTGCCGCTGCTCGCCGTGGCCCTCACCGCCTGCGGTTACGGCTCCGAGGCGAAGGACGACGACGCCAAGAAGGCGAACGTCTCCTCCGGCGGCAAGAAGCTCTCCGCGGACACCGTGAAGATCGGCTACTTCCCGAACCTCACGCACGCCACCGCCCTGGTCGGCATCCAGGAAGGCCTGATCGCCAAGGAGCTCGGCGGCACGACGGTCAAGCCGTCGACGTTCAACGCCGGGCCGTCCGAGATCGAGGCGCTCAACGCGGGGTCGATCGACATCGGCTTCATCGGCCCCTCCCCCGCCATCAACGGTTTCGCCAAGTCCAAGGGCAAGAGCCTGCGGATCATCGGCGGTTCGGCGTCCGGCGGCGTGAAGCTGGTCGTCAACCCCAAGAAGATCAAGACCCTGGACGATCTCAAGGGCAAGAAGATCGCCACCCCGCAGCTCGGCAACACCCAGGACGTGGCGTTCCTCAACTGGATCTCCGAGAAGGGCTGGAAGGTCGACGCCCAGAGCGGCAAGGGCGACGTCTCCGTGGTCCGTACGGACAACAAGGTGACCCCGGACGCCTACAAGGCCGGTTCCATCGACGGTGCCTGGGTCCCGGAGCCGACCGCGTCCAAGCTGGTCGCGCAGGGCGCCAAGGTGCTCCTCGACGAGTCGACGCTCTGGCCGGACAAGAAGTTCGTGATCACGAACATCATCGTGTCGCAGAAGTTCCTCAGCGAGCACCCGGACGTCGTCGAGGCGGTGCTGCGCGGTTCGGTCAACACCAACGCGTGGATCAACGCCAACCCGGACAAGGCGAAGGCCTCCGCCAACGCCGCGCTCAAGGAGCTGTCCGGAAAGGCGCTGCCGCCCGAGGTCATCGACCCGGCGTGGAAGTCCGTCCAGTTCACCGATGACCCGCTGGCCGCCACCCTCGACACGGAGGCCAAGCACGCGGTGAAGGCCGGTCTGCTGGAGCAGACGGACCTGAGCGGCATCTACGACCTGAAGCCGCTGAACAAGATCCTCAAGGCCGCGGGCAAGCCCGAGGTCGCCGACGCCGGTCTCGGCGTCAAGTAACCCCCGACCGATCCAGGATCTCCCAGGAGGTGACGACCATGGCGACGACCACTCTCACCAAGGCCGAGGACCGTGTGTCGGCCGGGCACGCCGCCCGTATCGCGCACGTCTCGAAGTCCTTCGGCGGACCGGAGGGGACGCAGCTCGTCCTGGACGACATCACGCTCGATGTCGCTCCCGGCGAGTTCGTCACCCTCCTGGGAGCTTCCGGGTGCGGCAAATCGACGCTGCTCAACCTGGTGGCCGGACTCGACCGCCCGACCGCGGGGTCCATCGAGACCCCCGGCGGGCGGCCGGCCCTGATGTTCCAGGAGCACGCCCTCTTCCCGTGGCTGACCGCGGGCAAGAACATCGAACTCGCGCTGCGGCTGCGTGGCGTACCCAAGTCCGACCGCCGTACCGAGGCGGAGCGGCTGCTCGAACTCGTACGGCTCGGCGGGGCGTACGGGAAGCGGGTGCACGAACTCTCGGGCGGCATGCGCCAGCGGGTGGCGATGGCCCGCGCGCTCGCCCAGGACAGTCAACTACTGCTGATGGACGAGCCGTTCGCCGCACTCGACGCCATCACCCGGGATGTTCTGCACGACGAGCTGACCCGGATCTGGCGCGAGACGAACGTCTCGGTCCTCTTCGTCACGCACAACGTGCGGGAGGCGGTCCGGCTCGCCGAGCGGGTCGTCCTGCTGTCGTCGCGGCCTGGCCGGATCGCTCGCGAGTGGACGGTCGACATCGACCAGCCGCGCCGCATCGAGGACACCGCGGTGGCGGAGCTGTCCGTCGAGATCACGGAACAACTGCGTGGGGAGATCCGCCGACATGGCCAGCACTGAGACCACCACTACCGAGGACGCCGCCGTCAAGGACGCCGCCCAGGACCTGGCCGGCCTCGAGGCGGGTCTTGACGCACTCGACGCGGTGCGGGTGAGCCGCACCCCGGTGCGCCAGGTGCTGGTGCAGAAGGTCCTGCCGCCGGTCGTGGCCATCGCACTCGTCCTGGTCGTCTGGCAGATCCTCATCTGGGCGAAGGTCACCGACGACTACAAGCTGCCGTCGCCGTCCCAGGTCTGGGACGAGGTGAGCAACGCCTGGTCGCAGGGCACCCTGCTCGGCTACATCTGGACGAGCGTCTCGCGCGGCCTGTTCGGCTTCCTGCTGGCGCTCGTCATCGGCACCCCGCTCGGGCTGCTGGTGGCGCGCGTGAAGGTGGTGCGCGCGGCGATCGGACCGGTGCTCTCGGGTCTCCAGTCACTGCCGTCGGTGGCCTGGGTGCCGCCCGCGGTCCTCTGGCTGGGGCTCGACGACAGGATGATGTACGCGGTGATCCTGCTGGGCGCCGTCCCGTCGATCGCCAACGGTCTCGTCGCCGGTGTCGACCAGATCCCGCCGCTTCATCTGCGGGCGGGGCAGACGCTGGGCGCCACCGGGCTGCGCGGTACCTGGCACATCGTGCTGCCCGCCTCGCTGCCGGGCTATCTGGCGGGGCTGAAGCAGGGCTGGGCGTTCTCCTGGCGCTCGCTGATGGCCGCCGAGATCATCGCCTCGTCGCCCGATCTGGGCGTGGGCCTGGGGCAGTTGCTGGAGCAGGGCCGGGAGACCAGCAGCATGTCGATGGTGTTCCTCGCCATCTTCCTGATCCTGATCGTCGGCATCGCCATCGACCTGCTGATCTTCAGTCCGCTGGAGCGGTGGGTGCTGCGCAGCCGCGGCCTCCTCGTCAAGAACTGAGTACTGTCATGGCTTCCCCCGTTCTCCTCGTCATCGCCCACGGCAGCCGCGATCCGCGGCACGCGGCGACCGTGCACGCGCTCACCGCGCGGGTCCGGTCGCTGCGGCCGGGGCTGCGGGTGGAGACCGGCTTCCTCGACTTCAACGCCCCGTCGGTGCCGCAGGTCCTTCAGCGGCTGGCCACGGACGGAGCGAGGGACGTCGTCGCGCTCCCCCTGCTCCTCACCCGGGCCTTCCACGCCAAGTCCGACATCCCGGCGGTGCTGCACAAGGCCCGGACCGGACTGCCGCAACTGCACATCCGACAGGCCGAAGTACTCGGCCCGTCCCCGCTGCTGAACTCCGCACTGGAACAGCGCCTGTACGAAGCCGGGGTCCGTCCCGGCGACAGAAGCTCGACCGGGCTCGTCCTGGCCTCGGCGGGCTCCACAGACCCGGAGGCGATCGCAGTGATCGCTGAAATCGCGCGGGAGCTGCGGCACACCGGTTGGTGTTCCGTGCGGCCTGCGTTCGCCTCCGCTGCATCTCCCGCGGGGTTCCCCCGCACCGAGGACGCGGTACGGGCCCTGCGGGCCGAGGGCGTGCGCCGGGTGGCGGTGGCGCCGTACGTCATCGCGCCCGGCCGCCTCCCGGACCGTATCGCTGCGGGTGCCCGGGGGGCGGGGGCGGACGTACTGGCCGACGTACTCGGCCCTTCACCGGAGTTGGCAAGGCTGCTGCTGCGGCGCTACGACGAGGCGTGTGTGCCGCGCGTGGCGGCGCTCACCGCCTGACCGGGCCCTTGCCTCCGATCGGCTGCGGCCGGGCGCAGCGCCGGCTGCGCGGCGCCCGGCCGGTTCGGTCTACCCGGCCTTGGTCGTCGCCTTGACCGTGACAGCCGGTCCGACGCCCGCCGCGGTGACCGCGGCGACCGTGACCGTGTACGCGGTGCTGGGGGTCAGCCCGCCGATCACCCGGAACATGCCCTTGGCCGAGGGCTGACCGACCAGGGCGTCCCGCCCGGTGACCTCGATGGTCCGGCCGTCGGAGAGCGTCAGCCGGTAGCCGATCACCTTGGCGTCACCCATGTTCTTGGGCGGCGTCCAGGCGACAGTCGCGGCGGTGGCCGCGGTACGCAGCTTCGGCGCGGAGGGGGCGTCGGACGGCACCGTGGCCGCAGTCGGCCGGAGCGCGGCAGAGGGGAGGGACGCGGCGCTGGAGCCCTGCGCATTGGCGGCGGTGACGGTGACGGTGAAGGGGCCGTCGGCCTCGGGGAGCCCGCCGATCCGGATGTAGGCCAGCCGCTTGTAGTCGGCGGCCGAGGCGGTCGCCGCAGCTGCCTCCGTCCCGTCCGGCCGCAGGGCGTGCGCGGTGTAGCCGAGAACCGGTGAACCGCCTTCCACGAAGCTGGGGTTGAAGGTGGCGTACAGGGCGTCCGCCCCCGCCGTGCTGGTGCCGACCCGGGACGGTGCCTCGGGTACGGAGAGCGCCCCGGTGCCGCGCTCGAGAATCCCTTCGTACGCGGGCTCCAGTCCCGCGTTCTCGATGATCGATGCGGGAACGTCGGCGGGGGACGTCATGATGCGGTTGCCGGTGGTCACCAGCCCCTTGTTGTCGCCGTCGCTCGTGCCCTCCTCCCACCAGTTGTCCTTGATGAGCGTCGGGTCGTTGTTGCCGAGCATGTCGCGGTAGTCGGTGTGGCGGCTGGCGACATTGGCGTACGAAGCTCCGTACAGCACATTGCCCTCGACGGTCTCGTAGGTGCAGCCGTTGTCGGTGTAGACGCTCTTGCCCAGGCCCCACTGGTCGTGGATGACATTGCCGGTGACCTTCTCACCGTCGGCGAGCGATGTGCCGGTCATGCCCTGGGTGTAGATGCCACCACCGTCGTCGAACATCTGCATGTAGTCGAAGATGAGGTTGTCGCTCACAGCGTTGTCATGGCTGGGGTTGGGCGTCGCGGGCGAGCCGATCTTGTCGGGCCAGCCTCCCCAGCCCATGGATATCGCGCTGTAGCCGAGATGGTCGAGCTGGTTGTGCGCGATGGTGTTGTGCTGGGTGTAGCCGTTGAGGATGCCGACCGACCCGTGGTACTCACGGGGCAGCCCGTAGAGATGGTTGTTCGTCACCTCGACTCCACTGGTGGGGGTTTGGCCGTCCACACCGCCGACCTCCAGACCGTTGCCCGAGATGTCGGTGAAGATGCTGCCACTGACCCGGCTGTCGGCCGTGCCCGTACCGAGTTCGAGCCCGGCGGCGCCGAGATGCGTGAAGATGCTGTCGCTGAATTCGATGCGCTTCCCGTACGTGAAGGAGACATTGCCCGGCATCTTGGTCCAGGAGGCGAACGGACAGGTACCGCCTTCGACGAACCCGCACAGTCCTTGAGTGGCCCAGCCGGTGGGCCCGGTGATGGTGTAGCCGGCCTGGATCTCGGAGAATCCCTCGGGTCGTGAGGGGGTCAGCCAGGTCGCATAGCTGAACTGCAGCCCGCGGAAAGCGACATCGTGGACGGGTGCCTCAGCGGTGCCACGGCCGTCGACGAGTTTCTCGGCCGAGGCCGCCTCGACGTCCGCACGGTGCAGGTCCTCGCCCTTGCGCGGCAGGTAGTAGACGGTGCGGGCCGAGCGGTCGAGGTACCACTCGCCCGGCTGGTCCAGGAGCTCGTAGGCGTTCTCGATGTACGAAGCCTTGCCGTCATTGGTGAGATGGCCGGGGCCGACCATGGAGACGGAGCGGCCCGGGATGTCAGGGAACTCCACACGCTTGTTGGAGTTGTCCCAGCACGGCTGGACCATGGTGAGGGTGGTGCCCTCGGCCTCGGCGATCCGGCAGCGCGGTTCGGTCCACTGACCGAGGCCGTTGCGTTCGACGTTCCAGAGTTCCTCGCCGCTGGAGTAGACGAATTCGGCGTCGGACGGGTGGCGCCAGTGCGCGAGGGTGTCCGCGGTTGTGGTGTACCCGGTGGGTGTGACCGTCAGCCCGACGGGCACCTCGCCACGTGCGCGCTGGGCGCGCACGCCGTCGACATACAACTGCCGGGTTTCGGCGAGCCCTTGGGGCGCGGGCGCCGAATAGAGCCCGGGACGCCCACGGACCGGCCTCCAGCCTTCGACCTTGCGGCCGCCGCTGATGACCGTGGATCCGGTCCCCTGCCAGATGATCCGGTGGCCGTCGCGGCCCGAGTCCCGAGCGTCGAGGACGAGCGGCTTCTCCGTCCGGTACGTACCGGACGCGAGATGGACGGTGAGGTCGCCATCTGCACGCGCGGCCCTCGCACGCGCCAGATCACGCGCCCGCTGAAGGGTCTTGACGGGGTGACGGGCGATGCCCTGCGCGTGGTCGTCACCCATGGGGGACACATACACATCTGCGGAGTGCACGTCGGCCGAGTCGGTTACGGCCGCGGTCGAGCTGCCGGGGACGCCGAGCGCCAGGGCCGCGGAGAGAGCCGCTACAAGCGCGGCTCTTCGGGGTGCGAGCATCTTCCCTCCCTTGGAAATCAGTCTCGTCAGGCACGAGAAAGGTAGGAGGGTTTACGTGCAACGGTCAACGAAACTTGCAGGATTGCCGCCCCGAGGCACTCACTTTCACCGGAGTCATCGGATCAATCACACCAAACGCCCGGGAGAGGGGGCGACTGTCAGCTGAAGTCGAGACTGCCCGTGCGGGTGCGCTTGAGCTCGAAGAAGTCCGGGTAGCCGGCCATCACACGCAGGCTGTCGAACAGCCTGGCCGCCTCCTCGCCGCGCGGGACGGAGTTGAGAACCGGGCCGAACCAGACGCCGCCGTCGACATGGATGGTGGGAGTGCCGACATAAGCGTCGGCCTCCGGGTCCTTGCCCGCGTCGTGGCTGCGGCGCAGCGCCTCGTCGTACGCCGTGGAGTGCGCGGCCCCGGCAAGCCCGTCGGGCAGGCCCACTTCGGCGAGCGCCTGGGCGACCACCTCGTCGAAGTCCTCGTTCTTCTGTACGTGGATACGGGTTCCCAGGGCGGTGTAGAGCTCGCGGAGCACACCGTCGCCGTGGTCCGCGGCAGCGGCGACCGCGACCCGTACCGGGCCGATCGACCTGTCGACCAGTTCCCGGTACCAGTCGGGGAGTTCATTGCCGACGTTGTGCAGGAAGAGACTCATGACGTGGAAACGGAGTTCGATGTCGCGCTGCTGCTCCACCTCCAGCATCCAGCGGGAGGTGATCCAGGCGAACGGGCAGGCCGGGTCGAAGTAGAAGTCGACGGCGGTCCTGCCCGTGGCCGGGGTGCGGTGAGTGGTCATGCGTCGAGCCTATCCAGACATTGGCGTACAACCGCGGGCCATTCACCGCTCGTGTGACTGGGCCACTTTCAGGTGGCGGTCCAGTGCGGATCGCGTCCGCTGTGGGCCAGCGCCCGTTCGAACACCGGCGCCGAATCGGACACCGGGACCTCGTCGGCGAAGCCGTCGTACTGCCGGTAGAGCGCCGCGGAGCCGTCGACGACATCGAGGACGAAGGCTGCCGCCGCGTCGGAGAGCCGGAACTCCTGCCCGGTTGCCCGAGCCACGTCCCAGCTGTGCAGGGCCGTCTCCTCGATGAGCATGGCGGCGATCTCGGACGCCGGGGACGTCGAACCTCCGAGGTCGATCTCCCCCTCCCAGACCGCCGGGTCCGACCAGGCGGCGACGGCGCGGTCCAGTTGCGCCGCGTACTTCTCCGCCCAGTCGGCATCCGCGGTGAAGTCACGGGTGGTGAGCTCGTCGGGAAGATCCTTGCGCAGGGCGCGGTGCTCCAGGCCGTACGAGGTGTAGAGCACCCAGTGGTTGATCAGCCCGCGCACGTCCCAGTCGCCGCAGGGCGTGGCGGAGGCGTCCAACTGTTCGGCGCGGACGGCGCGGGCGATACGGGCCGCCTCGGCGGCACATTCGGTCAGGTGAGCGTGCTCGTTCTTCATGCACAGCACGCTAGAGCGGCCGCTGGCGCGGGTATTGAAGAAAAGCGACAGCGGCCGGGTTTCCGGCCCGGTCAGGAGGCCGCGTCGATCAGTGCGGTGAGTTCGGCCACCGACATCGATCCGGGCTCCCGGCGCTCCCGCGCGAAGGCATTCGCGGTGCGCTGGAGTACGTCATTGACCGGTGTGGGCACCCCGTGCTCCCGGCCGAGCAGCACGATCTCACCGTTGAGATAGTCGGCCTCGATGGTGCCCGTACCCCGACTGAGGCTCTGCCAGGACGAACCGGCGCCGCGCGGGGAGCCGTCGAACGGCTCGAAGCGGATCCGGTCGCCGCGCGCCTTCGTCTGTTCCTCCTGGCCGACCGCGTCGATACCGGCGGCCGCCAGCACGGCCCGGCCCTCGGCGAACGCCCGCTTGAACAGGGCGACGGCCTCCTCTCCGGTGAGCAGGCCGGTGACGGCCTCGATCGCGTTGGCGAGGTTGGAGAGCAGCTTGCCGTACTTCCAGCGCATCACGTCCGGCACGACCGGGGCGAGCAGCTTCGACTTCTCCAGGTCGGCGGCGATCAGCCGGGCCGTCTCGTCGGTCCCGGTGGGATAGCGCCCCAGGTGCAGGATGCCGGTCAGCGGCGTTCCGGCCGCGGACACCTGGCCGGGTTCGACGAAGGTGGCGGGCAGCCAGACGCACATGCCGTACACATGCCGGAAGCGGCGCAGCGCGAGACGTTCGCTCTCCACGCCGTTCTGCGCGCAGATCAGCGGCAGCCGCTCGCCCGCGGTACCGCCGCCCGCCACCGGCCTGATGCTCCAGGCGTCGAGTGCGGCGGTGCGGCGCATCCCGGCTCCGTTCGGTGCGGCCGCGTGTCACATATGGCGGTCAAATCCTATGCGGGGAGGCGGACGTGTCGAGGGCCGCCCACCGGGGTCGATCTCCACCGGCTGCACCGGCCGACCCGGATGTGCCCATGGCCGACCAGCTGGGCGCTCGGGATGCGCTGAGGCAGGAAGGTAGGATCCGGTTCATCGGTCCGGACACACCCTCACCGCCGACCAGCTGGAGCAGGCTCTCTCCCCGACCGGGATCGCCTCGGTGCAGAACCGCTTCTCCTCGACCGTGCGTCGGACCCGGTGCTGAAGCTCTGCCAGATCCATGGCCTCGCTTCTCCGCCCTGGTTCCCGCCGGCCGACGGCGCCCCGACCTTTGACGTCGCCGAGGCGCCCGCCGGGATCGCCGAACGGCACGGTGCCACCCGCGGGCAGATCGCCCTCGCCTGGCTGCTGCACCGCTCCCCCGCACTGTGCCCGACGCCGGGCCTGGGTTCGCCCAACCATCCGGCGGAGGCCCTCGGGGCTGCGGAGATCCGGCCGTCCGCCGAGAACATGAGTCGCCTGGAAGCGCTCGCGCCCGCATGAAGGAGTACCCGCCCATGACCACCACCGCCGCCGCCCTCACCACCTCTGTCTCCGCGGCCCCGGTGCCGGTGATCCGGGCCGACGGGGTCCGGCTCGTCCGGGACGGCAACGTCCTGCTCGACTCGGTCTCGATGACCGTGCGCAGCGGTGAGCACTGGGCCCTGCTCGGCGCCAACGGTGCCGGAAAGAGCACGCTGCTCGGGCTGCTCGGCGCGGTCACCTACCCCACCCACGGATCGGTGGAAGTCCTGGGACGCACGATCGGACGGGTCGACCTGCGGGAGCTGCGGACCCTGCTGGGGCACGTCAACCCGCGTCATCCGCTGCGTTCCCCGCTGTCGGTGCGCGAGGTGGTGCTCACCGGTCTGACCAACTCGGTCGAGCCGGTACCGCGTTGGTCCGCGAGCGCCGAGCAACAGGAACAGGCCGGCCGGCTGCTGAAGATGCTGGGCATGCAGGGCAGGACCGGATCGCGCTGGCCGTCGCTCTCGCAGGGCGAGCGGGGCCGTACGCTCATCGCCCGCGCTCTGATGCCGCAGCCGCGGCTGCTGCTTCTCGACGAGCCGGCCACCGGTCTGGATCTCGCTGCCCGCGAGCAGCTGCTGGACGCCCTGGACACCTTGCGCCAGGAACACCCCGAGCTGGCGACTGTCCTGGTCACGCACCATCTCGAGGAACTGCCCGCCTCCACCACGCATGCGATGCTGCTTCGGGCGGGGCGGTGTGTGGCCTCGGGTCCGGCCGACGAGGTGCTGACCACGGCTCAGGTCAGTGACTGCTTCGGACATCCGGTGCGGATCGCCCGTACGGACGGCCGGTGGACGGCGCGGGCGCAGCGCGTCACGCGCGGCTGACGGCAGTCGACCGCCGTCGGACGCCGTCAGCCGTCGGACGGTTCGGCGCTGAACGACGTGGCCTGGTGGAAGTAGAGGAGCCAGCCGCGCCCGGTCAGCCGCCACAGTGAACTGCGGTGAGCCCTGAGCCCCTTGTACTCGGAGTCGAAGGTCAGATGGACGAGTTCGTCGGCGAGCTGGACACCGCGCATCCGTGACGCGGTGAGCTGTCCGGGCCGTGGGGCCTCGTCCGCGGTCAGCGAGGCGATGGTCGCGTCGCGGTCCCAGAAGCGGCCGGCGGTGTCGATCTCGCGGAACTCCGGGTGCAACACCTGGACGAGGAGATCGGCGGAGCAGCGCACCAGCGGGTCGAGGAGTCTGAGTTCGCCCTCGACGGCGGCGGCCACGCCGGGCGGCGGCTCAGTCACGCGTCATCTCCACGAGTTTGGCGACGGTGTTCCAGTTACGTGTGGTGGCGGTGAGGCCCTTGGTGAGGGAAGGGCGGTGGAGCGCCTCGGCAAGCTTGGAACGGCCCAGTCCGTCGGGGGCATAGAGGTAGAGCGCACGGTCGCCGAGCCGGAACTCCTCCGGGCGGAAGGCGTCGGCGTCGATCGCCGCGAAGCGTGTGGCGTCCACCGGCCGGTCGAAGTAGGTGACGTGCAGCTGCTTGCCCTCGAGGGCGGCGGCCGGGAACGGGCAGGCCTCGGCGACCGATGCGAGATAAGGGCCGTTCCGGATCAGACACGGGACGGCGAAGCCGAAGCGTTCCTCGATGGCCTGCTCCAGCTGTGCGGTGAGCGCGTCCTGGTCAACCGACGCGCTGCTGAAGACGGCATTGCCGCTCTGCAGGTACGTACGGACATCCGCATGGCCCAGCTCCGTGAGGAGTGTGCGGAGTTCGGCCATCGGGACCTTCTTGTGGCCGCTCACATTGATCCCGCGCAACAGCGCCGCGTACCTGGTGGTCATGGCCACACCATAGGACGATCCGCCGGGGGTGTGCGGCCGCCGCGCCCCGGGGGGGAGAGCGCGGCGGCCGCCGTCTCGGTGGTGGCCGCTACTCGACGATCTTCAGCAGCTTGTTCGGCGTTCCCTCGGTCGCATTGGAGATCGCGTCGGGGGTGGCGCCGTCGGTGAGGGCCGTGGCGACCTCCGCCGGGGTGGCGTCCGGGTGTCCGGCAAGGTAGACGGCGGCGGCACCGACGACGTGCGGAGTCGCCATGGACGTACCGGAGATGGTGTTCGTCGCGTCGTCGCTGTCGTTCCAGGACGAGGTGATGTCCGAACCCGGGGCGTAGATGTCCACGACCGGGCCGTAGTTGGAGAACGACGACTGCTCGTCGTCCACCGTGGACGAGGCGACCGTGATGGCCTCCGGGACGCGGGCCGGGGAGCCCTCGCTCGCGTCGGCGGACTCGTTTCCTGCGGCCACCGCGAAGGTGACTCCGGAGGCGATGGCCTTCTGGACCGCGGCGTCGAGAGCCGGGTCGGCACTGCCGCCGAGGCTCATGTTGGCGACGGACGGACCCTCGTGGTGCGCGGTGACCCAGTCGATGCCGGCGACGACCTGCTCGGTGGTGCCCGAGCCGGAGTCGTCCAGGACCCGGACGGCGACGATCTTCGCCTTCTTGGCGACGCCGAACGTCGCACCGGCTATGGTGCCGGCCACGTGCGTCCCGTGGCCGTTGCCGTCATCCGCGCTGTCGTCGTTGTCCACGGCGTCGAAGCCCGAGCTCGCCCGGCCCTCGAACTCCTTGTGCGTGACGCGGACACCGGTGTCGATGACATACGCCGTGACGCCTTCGCCCGCGCTGTCCGGGTAGGTGTACGCATGGTCGCCGGCGGTCCCGGTCTGGTCGATCCGGTCGAGACCCCACGACGGCGGGTTGTCCTGGGTGGCGTCGATGTGGAACTTCTTGTTCTGGACGACCTTGGAGACGGCCGGGTCGGCCGCGAGCTGCTTGGCCTCGGCCTGCGAAAGGCCGCTGGCGGAGAAGCCGTTGATGGCGGAGCTGTAGGTGCGCTTCAGCTTGCCGCCGTACTCCTTGGCGAGCTTCGCCTTGTCGGCCTTCTGGTCCAGCATCACGATGTAGCTGCCCGAGACGGCGGTCGCCGCGTCCGCACCGTAGACCGTCCCCATCGCGGGAGCGGGTGCGGCTCCGGCGTAGGACGTGCCCAGCAGGGTGACTCCGGCAGCTGCGGCCGCCGCGGTGATCGCCGCGGTCAGCTTGGTCCGGGATGTGCGCTTGTGCATGGCCATGAAGAGGGGTCTCCTCGGCATTGTTTGTGGGGGGATTGACCCTCGGGCGGAAGATCTCCGGGGGCTGGCTCGAAACCCTCGCCGATTGACACGCTCAGATCAACCCCTTCATGCAGCTGTGACTTACTCAACAAGGTTTCGTAATAAGAAATCGGCCAGCGATGGTCAAGTCGGGCGACCGGCCCCAACGCCCCACACACGTATGGGGCGTTGCACGTGCGTGGGACGCACAGTGGAGAAGGACCTCGGTCGGTCCGCCGGGCCTCAGCGCTGGTAGCGGGCCAGTACCCGGTTCCCGTCGTCGACCAGGCGCCTGTTCAGCTCGTCCCGGCCGATCGCCCCGCTGTAGTACTCCTGCAGCGCGGGCGTGGCGACCTTGTCCTTCCACTCGGGGTATCCGCGCACCGACTGGGCGGGCGCCGAGCGCAACCCCTTCGCCAGGGCTGCGCCGGTCGCCCAGCCGTTCTCGGTGGTGTGCAGGGCCGGGTCCGCGAGCGCGGCCGTGCCGGTCGGCAGCATCCAGTCGCCTTCTGCCAGGCGCACCATGTTCGGCGGACGCAGCAGGAAGTCGATGAACTGCGCGGCCGCCTTCTTGTGCGGGCTGGACTCGGCGACGGAGAGGGTCTGCGGGCTCACGCCCTGGGCGAGCCCGTCGCTGCCGGCCGGGGCGGGCAACACCTTCCATTCGAAGCCCTCGGGGGCCTGCTCGACGACCTGCTGACGGTACGAGAACCCAAGCGGGACCATCGCGTACCGCCCACCGAACAGCCCGGGGAGGGTGTCGGAGCCGCCCATGCCGAGCGCGGTGCGGGCAGCGCTGTGGTCGGTGTCGACCTGGTCGCGGATGGTGCCGGGGACCACCTGGTCGCCTTCGTCGAGGCGGATGGTCACCTTGCCGTCGGCGCCGCGGTGGAAGAGCTGTCCGCCGCTGGAGAGGCCGAGGTTGAGGGTGACGGAGACGGGTTCCTTCAGCGGCCAGGCGATGCCGTACGTCGCCTTCCCCTTCCCCTTGCCCGTCAGCTCCTTGGTGACCTGCCGGAATTCGTCCCAGCTCCACGGGTTCGCCGGGGTCGGGATACGGACGCCGGAGGCCTTGAGGATCTTGGTGTTGGCGATCAGGACCCGGGGCTCCTGCAGGAACGGCACCCCGTAGACACCGTCGCCGAAGGTCGTGGTCCGCCAGCTCTGCTCCGGGATGTCGGCGGTCAGCCGGTCGGGCAGGAGGGCACGCAGATCGGCGAGATAGCCGCCGTACGCGAAGTCGGCGAGGTCGTCGGAGGCGTCGTGGATGACGTCCGGAGCCTCGTCGCCCTCGAAGGAGGTGAGCAGTTGGTCGTGGACGCTGTCCCAGCTGCCCTGCACGTACTCGACCTGGATGTCGGGGTGGGTGGCGTTCCACTCCTTGACCAGCTGCTTGTTGGCGTCGACGGACTCCTTCTGCCAGGCCAGCGACTGGAAGCGCAGTTCGATCTTCCCGTTGGTGTCCGTTCCGCCCCCGCCACCGCTGCAGCCGGTGAGCAGCAGGGCCAGCGCGGTGGCCGCGGCGGCCGCCGTCCGTACCGGTGGACGCATCAGCTCTTCACCGCCCCGGCGAGCATGCCACCGGTGATCCGGCGCTGGATGACCGCGAAGAGGACGAGGGAGGGCAGGGTGGCGAGGAAAGCGGCGGCGGCGAGCGGCCCGAGTTCGGCCGCGCCCTCCGCGCCGAGGAAGTGGGTGAGTACGACCGGCAAGGTCTGCTTCTCCGGTGTCTTGAGCAGGACGAGTGCGAAGAAGAACTCGTTCCATGCGGTGATGAACGCGAAGAGTGCGGTGGCGACGATTCCTGGGGCCAGCAGCGGGATGGTGACCGAGACGAGCGTCCGCAGCCGGCTCGCGCCGTCGACCGAGGCGGCCTCTTCGAGTTCGGGCGGTACGGCACGGACGTAGCCGACCAGCATCCACAGCGCGAACGGCAGCGCCCAGACGACGTACACCATGATCAGCCCCCACAGGGAGTTGATCAGATGCAGATTCTTGAGAATCAGGAAGAGCGGAATGATCAGCAGCACGAAGGGGAACGCCTGGCTGACCACGACCCAGCCGGTGGCGGCCGCCGAGAGCCTGGTGCGATGCCGGGCCATCACATAGGCCATGGGCGTCGCGATGACGACGGCGATCAGGGCGGCGGACAGTGCGGCGACCAGTGAGTTGGCTGCGGCCTGGAGCAGCGGCTGCTCGTCGAAGGCCTGCCGGAAGTTGTCCAGGGTCGGATGCTCGGGGATCCAGGTGGGGTGCAGGGAACCCAGTTCGCGGGCCGGCTTGAAGGCCGTGGAGATCAGCCAGAGGAACGGGAACGCCAGGAAGACGAGGTAGCCCAGGAGCGCGACGTACTGTCCGGTGCGGGCGGATCTGCTGGTACGGAGGCTCACCGGTCCTCGCCTCCCCTGAGCCGGCCGACGAGATGGAGGGCGAGGACGACGGAGATCACCGCGACCATCACACAGCCCATCGCCGCGGCGTAGCCGAACTGGCCGTAGCGGAAGGCCTCCTCGTAGGCGAAGAGCATCGGCAGCCTGGTCCGGCCACCGGGGCCGCCGTTGGTCAGGACGTAGACCAGGGCGAACGAGTTGAAGTTCCAGATGAAATTGAGGGCGGTGATGGCGAGCGCGACCGGTCTCAGAGCCGGCCAGGTGACGGTACGGAACCGGCGCCAGGCGCCCGCGCCGTCCAGGGCGGCCGCTTCGTGGAGTTCGTGCGGGGTGTTCTGGAGCCCGGCCAGGAGCGCGACAGTGGTCTGCGGCATGCCCGCCCAGACACCTACGACGATCACGGCGGGCAGTGCGGTGGCCAGTCCGGTCAGCCAGTCCCGGCCGTCACCGAACCCGAGATCGCGGATGATCTCGTTGAGGACGCCCGCGTCCGGGTTGTAGACGAGCCGCCACATGATGCCGACGACGACTTCGGGCATGGCCCAGGGGATGATCGCGAGGGCCCGCGCCAGCCAGCGCATCCGCAGGTTCTGGTTGAGCAGGAGGGCGAGGCCCAGCGCGAGCAGGAACTGCGGGACGGTGACGCCGACCGCCCAGACGAGGCCGATCCGGAACGAGTCCCAGAACAGGGTGTCGTGAAGCAGGTCCTGGAAGTTCAGCCCGCCGACCCACTGGGTGGACCGGGTGCGGCCGGACTGGGCATCGGTGAACGCCAGGGCGACGCCGTAGAGCAGGGGGCCGACGCTGAGGATCAGGATCGGGATCAGGGCGGGCAGCACCAGGAACCAGGTGCCGGCATTCCGGTTGATCAGCGGAGCCTGTCTGCCCTGTCTGCCCCGTCGGGACAGCGGACTGCCGGGTGGACCGTGCTGTCCGGACTGTACGGTTGCATTCGCCAACGTCATGAATTCGACCCCCTTGCGTCATTGGATCGCTTTCACCCAGTTCCGGCCGCTCAGGTGGCCCCCGCCATGGTGCTGACGGGTCGTCGGTTCGTCAAGGTGGCGTGCACGGATGCGAAAATCGGACCATGAACGAGATGCGTGCGCGCGAGGTGCTGACCGCTGCCGGACTCTCCGGCGACACCGAGCTGATCGCGCTGGGCGAGAACGCGGTGTTCGCCGTCGGCGACCTGGTGGTCAAGGTCGGCCGGGACGCCGTACAGAACCCGGAACTGCGCAGCCGGGCCGAGCGCGAGGTGGCCGTCGCGCAGTGGCTCGCCGCTTCGGGCATTCCCGCCGTGCGGGCGGCGGAGCCGGAGGCGCGGCTTGTCGAAGGACACCCTGTGACGGTCTGGCACCGGCTCCCCGACGCGGTGCGCCCCGCCGAGCCGCGGGATCTGGCGCCGCTGCTCACCCTGGTCCACGCACTGCCCGCCCCGGACGGACTGGCGCTGCCGCGGCGGGAGCTGCTGGGTGGGGTGGAGCGGTGGCTGCGGATCGCGGGCGACGCGATCGATCCGGCCGACGCCGCATATCTGCGGGAGCGGCGGGACGGGTTCGCCGCGGCCGCGGCCGCGTTGGTGCCGCATCTGCCGCCGGGGCCGATCCATGGTGACGCACTGCCGCGCAACGTGCATGTCGGTCCGGACGGGCCGGTACTGGTGGACCTCGAGACGTTCTCCGCGGATCTGCGGGAGCACGATCTGGTGGTCCTTGCGCTGTCCCGCGACCGGTACGGGCTGGCGGCGGAGGCGTACGACGCGTTCACCGCAGCGTACGGCTGGGACGTCCGGGAGTGGGACGGCTGTGCGGTGCTGCGCGGGGCCCGGGAGACGGCCAGCTGTGCGTGGGTCTCGCAGCATGCGCCGGGCAACCCGAAGGCGCTCGCGGAGTTCCGGCGCAGGGTTGCGTCCTTGCGTGACGGCGACCCCGAGGTGCGGTGGTATCCGTTCTAGCGGTTGTGCCGGGGTCGTCCGACGGCCGCTTTGTCCTCAATCTCCCCTATGACCTCCAGGGCATGGAGGACCACGGACTCGGGTCTGCGGGCGGGCTCGGGTTTGCGGGTGGGGTGTGAGCTGCTGTCGGTTTGCTGAGCTGAAGTGAGTGGTGGTGAGCGGCAGTGAGTCTGTCGGGTTGTTCGCGGGCGTGGGAACGGTGGTTCTGGGGTCGAATGGGTGACCTTGGTGACTGTTGCTCGTTGGGCTGGGTGGCAGGTGTCCGACCGGGGGGTGATGTGGTGGGTGGTTTGCGGAGACTGACGGTCTCCTTCGTGGTGCCCGGTCCTTGCGGGGTGGCGGTCCGGGACCGCCTCAAACACCTCACGCCCCAGGACGAGATGGTGCTGCGTGCGGTCGGTGACCATCAGGGTGCGCTGGCTTCCCGCGATCTCAAGGCCCGCTGTGCGGATGGTCTCGAGCACGGTGCGGACACCTGGGCGGCGCGTAAGCGGGAGCTGACCGGGGTGTCGTCGTCACGGATCGCAGGTGCGATCACCAAGGCCACACACGACCAGTGGGCGCTCGCACGCCGTTGCCAAGTGGCGCACATCCAGAAGCTGGCAGCCGGGATCAAGACGCTGCGGCACCGCCTGTCCCTCCCAATCGGGGCGCCCGGAACGAAGCGGGCCGCGGGCGGCTACCGGTCGAAGAACGAGTGGTTCCGCAAATCCCGCCGCCTCGCGGCACTGGAAGACCGGCACGATGCCGCTGTCGCCGACTGGCAAGCCGGACAGGTCCGGGTGGTGCGGGGCGGCAGACGTCTCCTCAACACCCGCCACCATCTCACCCAGGCCCACCTCACCGAGGAGCAGTGGCGGGATCGGTGGGAGGCGTCACGCTGGTTCATCGCTGCCGATGGTGAGTCGGGGAAGCGGTTCGGGAACGAGACGATCCGCGTCACCCCGGACGGCGAGGTCAGCATCAGACTGCCTGCCCCGCTCGCGCACCTGGCCAACGCCAAGCACGGCCGGTACATCCTCACCGCCCGTATCGGGTTCGCGCACCGGGGTGCGGAGTGGGCCGACCGCATCGAAGCGAACCGGGCCGTGGCCTACCGCATCCACCTCGATACGGAGCGCGGACGTTGGTACCTCACGGCCTCCTGGCAACGCCCCGCCGTGCAGACCATCCCGTTGGAGACCGCCCGCGCCCGGGGCATGATCGGCGTGGACACCAACGCCGACCACTTCGCCGCCTACCGGCTCGACGTCCACGGCAACCCCATCGGCGAGCCGCACCGTTTCCCCTACGACCTGTCCGGTTCGGCCGGTCACCGAGACGCACAGATCCGCCACGCCCTCACTCGGTTAATCAACTGGGCCAGGCGTGTCGGTGTCGCCGCGATCGGCATCGAAGACCTCGACTTCACCAACGAGAAGACCCGCGAGAAGCACGGCCGCCGGAAGCAGTTCCGGCAGCTCATCTCCGGTATCCCCACCGGTAAGCTCAAGGCCCGGCTGGTCTCCATGGCCGCCGAACACGGCCTGAGCATTGTCGCGGTCGACCCCGCATACACCTCCCAGTGGGGCGCCCAGCATTGGCAAGAACCGCTGGCCACCCCGCACCGCACGATGTCCCGTCACGATGCCGCGGGTATCGCGATCGGGAGACGCGCCCTCGGACACCCGATCCGGCGGCGGACGGCACCGCCCCCACACGACCGGAGCGATCGTGCGGGGCATCGGACCGTCCAGGCCGGACCAGGCTCCCGGGGGCGTGAGGAAACCCGCCCACCCACCACGGACCGGCCCCCTGGAGGGCCGTCGCCGAGCGGGAAGCGAAAGCGGGAACCCAGTGCATCCAACACCGTTCGGGATGCGCCCAGTACGCAGCAGTGGGTCCAAGACTCACTCATGCACACTGGTTAGGAACGGTTCAGGTGGTGATCTGCGCCGGTTCCCGTACGGGCCAGTGGGGGTCGATCACTGCGTCCGGGGTGCCCTTGCGGCGCAGGAAGGACTGGAAGCCGGACGCCCAGTCCGCGTACCAGGTGATCTGACGCTCGTGCAGTTCGGCCGCCGTCAGCGCGGCCACCGAGCCGTGCCGTTCGGCTATCGCGTACGCCACGCGCACCGCGGCCAGCGCGTCCGCGCCCGCGTCATGGGCTCCGCCGTGCACCACCCCGTACTCGACGCAGACCGCCTCCAGCGTCCGCTTGCCCTTGCGGTAGCGGTCGACCGCCCGATCGATCGTGTACGGGTCGACGACCGGACCGATCCCGCCGCCGTCGAGCCGGTCGCTCAGCGACGGCAGTCCGTGCCGGCGCAACTCCGCCGTCAGCAGCGTCAGATCGAAGGCCGCGTTGTACGCGACGACCGGCACCCCCTGGCGCCAGTAGCCCGCGAGCGTCTCGGCGATCTCGTCCGCCACCTCGCGCGCCGGCCGCCCCTCCGCCGCCGCCCGCTCGCTGCTGATGCCGTGGATCGCCGAGGCCTGTGCGGGGATGCGGATCCCCGGATCCGCCAGCCAGGTGCGCTGCCGCACCGGCTCCCCGTCCCTGCCGTCGACGCCGACGACCGCAGCCGTCACGATCCGGGCCTCCAGCGGCTCCGTACCCGTCGTCTCCAGGTCGAAGCCGACCAGCGCCTCCCGGTGCCAGCTCATCCCGTACCTCCTTCGTGGTGCTCTCCCCCAGGTGATGACCACCCTGCCATGCACCACTGACAACGGTCTCAGGCGGTTGGCTCAGGAGACGGGGCGGGAGTCCGTCCACACGGACTCGAACTCCTCGCGGTAGGTCTCGAACAGCCCGTGCTCGTTGTCCTGCCCCGCGCGGACCACCGCCCGGCCTCCGCCCCGCAGCACCAGCACCGGCGCCTCCATGCCGCGTGCGCGCCGCAGATACGGCTGGACGACGCCCACCGCGTCCGCCCCGTCACCGTCCACCAGATAGGCCGTGAAGCGCGGCGTCTCGTCGAAGACATGGATCTCGAAGGCGCCCGGGTCGCGGAGCTTGGAACGGACCCGGCGCATATGGAGGATGTTCATCTCCACGGACCGGCTCAGCTCGCCCTTCTTGAGGCCCAGTTCGCGCTCGCGGCGCTTGACCGCACTGCTCGCCGGGTTGATGAAGAGCAGCCGGATCCGGCAGCCCGATTCGGCCAGCCGGACGAGCCTGCGGCCGGAGAAGTTCTGCACCAGCAGATTGAGGCCTATGCCGATCGCGTCGAGGCGGCGCGAGCCGCCGAAGAGGTCCTCGGCGGGGAGCTGGCGCTGCAGCCGGACCCGGTCGGGGTGGATGGAGACCACATCCGCGTAGCGGTCGCCGACCAGTTCCTCGACGGCGTCGACCGGCAGCCGGTCGGCGGACGGCACCGCCGCGCCGCTGCCGAGGATCTCCAGGAGCCGCGCCGAGGCGCGCTCGGCCTGGGCGAGAACTGCCTCGTTCAGTGCGCGGTTGCGGGAGACCACATTGCGGGCGACCTCCAGTTCGTCGAGCGCCAGCTCGACATCGCGCCGGTCGTCGAAGTACGGCTCGAAGCACGGCCAGTGCTGGATCATCAGCTCCCGCAGCTGCGGGAGCGTGAGGAAGCTGAGCACATTGTCGTCGGCCGGGTCGAGAAGATATCCCTTGCGGCGGGAGACCTCGCGCACGGCGACGGCGCGCTGCACCCATTCCTGCCCGGCGGGCCCCGCGGCGGCGACCACCCAGTCGTCGCCGTGCACCGGTTCGTAGATGGGCCGCAGCACCGCGGCGACAACGGCGCGCAGCCGCTGTTCCACGAGATTCAGCCAGATGTAGGCCCGCCCGGCGCGCTGGGCCCGGGTCCGGACCTCGCTCCAGGCATCCGCGCCCCAGTCCAGTTCGGCGCCGATCTCCATGGGCTGCGCAAGCGATACCGCCCCGGGCGGGGCGTCGACGGATTCCCCCTCGTGACCTGCGTCACCTGGGGGCAGCTCGAACCCTCCCGAGCTCACCCGCGCACCGCCTTCCGCTCCCCCACCAATGATCAAGGAAGGGTACTCCGGGAGCGGGAGCCGGTGCAGCCGGATGCACAGGCTCCTTTCCCAACTCCCCCATGACTAAAGCCTGTTCCCGATAGCAAGATCTGCCGGAGTGAGCGGATTCACGGTGATTGGGCACCCCGTCAGGTGCCGCATACCGGACGTGTGCCCCGGTCAGGTTCTCGGATTCCGGTTCCGGGCGACACCGAGAGGACCGATGTTGACAGGACCGGGCGACGTCCTAGGTGCGGGGCACTCTTTCGGGGAAGATCTGGCCGGGTCGGTCCCAAGTGCCCCCAGCACCCGGATCAGAAGTGGAAGAGTCATATCTATGCAGGTCTGGCCGGGACAGGCGTATCCCCTCGGTGCCACGTACGACGGCGTCGGCACCAACTTCGCGGTCTTCTCGGAGGCCGCCGACAGAATCGAGTTGTGCCTGCTGCACGACGACGGTTCCGAGACGGCGGTGGAGCTGAGAGAGACCGATGCCTTCGTCCGCCATGCCTATCTGCCCGGGGTGATGCCCGGGCAGCGGTACGGGTTCCGGGTGCACGGACCGTACGAGCCTCAGCACGGGACCCGCTGCAACTCGGCGAAGCTGCTGCTCGATCCGTACGCGCGGGCGGTCTCCGGACAGATCCGGTGGGGCGAGGCGGTGTACGGCTATCCGTTCGGCCGCCCCGACGCACGCAACGACCTCGACTCCGCGCCGCACACCATGACGTCGGTGGTGGTCAACCCGTACTTCGACTGGGGCGACGACCGACGGCCCCGTACGGACTACCACCGCACGGTGATCTACGAGGCCCATGTGAAGGGCCTGACCATGCTCCATCCGGGACTGCCGAAGGAGCTGCGCGGCACCTACGCGGCGCTGGCCCACCCGGAGGTCATCGCACATCTGACGGAGCTCGGTGTCACGGCGATCGAGCTGATGCCGGTGCACCAGTTCGTCCAGGACCACCGGCTGGCGGACGCGGGGCTCGCCAACTACTGGGGCTACAACACCATCGGCTTCTTCGCCCCGCACAACGCGTACGCCTCCCGCGGCGACCGCGGTGAACAGGTGAGCGAGTTCAAGCAGGCGGTACGGGCGCTGCACCAGGCGGGTATCGAGGTCATCCTCGACGTCGTCTACAACCACACCGCGGAGGGCAACCATCTGGGGCCGACGCTGTCGTTCCGGGGACTGGACAACGCCTCGTACTACCGGCTCGCGGACGACCAGCGGTACTACATGGACACCACAGGCACCGGCAACTCGCTGCTGATGCGGTCGCCGCACGTGCTGCAGCTGATCATGGACTCGCTGCGGTACTGGGTGACCGAGATGCATGTGGACGGCTTCCGCTTCGATCTGGCGGCCACGCTGGCCCGGCAGTTCCACGAGGTGGACCGGCTGTCGTCGTTCTTCGACCTGGTGCAGCAGGACCCGGTGGTCAGCCAGGTGAAGCTGATCGCCGAGCCGTGGGACGTGGGTGAGGGCGGCTACCAGGTGGGGAACTTCCCGCCGCTGTGGACCGAGTGGAACGGCAAGTACCGGGACACCGTGCGCGACCTGTGGCGCGGCGAGCCGCGGACCCTCGCCGAGTTCGCGGGGCGGCTGACCGGCTCCTCGGACCTCTACCAGGACGACGGCCGACGGCCGCTCGCCTCGATCAACTTCACCACCTGCCACGACGGGTTCACCCTGCACGACCTGGTCTCGTACAACGACAAGCACAACGACGCCAACGGTGAGGCCAACCGGGACGGCGAGAGCCACAACCGGTCGTGGAACTGCGGCGTGGAGGGCGAGACTGACCAGCCGGAGGTGCTGGGGCTGCGCGAGCGGCAGATGCGGAACTTCATCGCCACGCTGATGGTGTCGCAGGGGGTGCCGATGCTGAGTCACGGCGACGAGTTCGCACGCACGCAGCGCGGCAACAACAACGCGTACTGCCAGGACAACGAGCTGTCGTGGGTGCACTGGCCGGAGCCGCGCAAGGCCGGCGCCCAGAGCGAGGACGGGGACGGGACCGGGGACGGGGCCGAGGACGACGGCGGGGCGGGCTCCGTCTCCGCCAGCACTCTGCTGGAGTTCACCCGGGCGATGGTCTGGCTCCGTCGCGACCACCCGGTCTTCCGGCGTCGCCGGTTCTTCCACGGGCGGCCGGTGGAGGGCACGCACGACGAACTCTCCGACATCGCCTGGTTCACGCCCGAAGGCAGTGAGATGAAACAGCGGGACTGGCAGGCGGCGCACGCCAAGGCGCTGACGGTCTTTCTGAACGGGCACGCGATCTCGGAGCCGGGGCCGCGCGGTGAGCGGATCTCCGACGACTCGTTCCTGCTGATGTTCAACGCGAGCGCCGACACGCTGGAGTTCGCCGTTCCGGTGAACCATGGGCGGCAGTGGTCGATCGTGGTCGACACGGCCAGCCCGGACGGGGTACGGCCGGGGGCGGGGCCGAAGGTGGCGGCGGGCGAGCGGGTGACGTTGGTGGGGCGGAGCATGGCGGTGCTGCAGCGTCCGGCTTAGGGCCTTTCTCCTTCCGATGCGGCATGATCCGAACGAGAGCCCCTGGGGGGATGAGAGAGCGGTGACGGGGGCACCCGGGCCGCTCCGTGATGACCGCTCATCCGGATGGATGGGGCGGGTGCGGTGTCACAGTCGGCGTCAGGCTGGGTACGTACGTTCGTATGACGCCTACCGCCACGTACCGGCTTCAGCTCCAGCCCGACTTCCCGTTCTCGGCCGCCGGGCACGCGGTGCCGTATCTCGCCGCGCTCGGCGTCTCCCATCTGCATCTGTCCCCGGTTCTCGAAGCCGTGCCCGGCTCCACACACGGCTATGACGTCGTCGACCACAGCCGTGTCCGGGCCGAGCTCGGCGGTGAGGAGGGGCTGCGGCAGCTGGCTCGCACGGCGCGGGAGCACGGGCTCGGGCTGGTGCTGGACATCGTGCCGAACCATATGGCCGCTGCTCCCCGGCACAACCGCGCGCTGTGGGAGGTCCTGCGCGAGGGCCCCGGGTCCCCCTACGCCCGCTGGTTCGACATCGACTGGGCGGCGGGCGGCGGCAAGGTGCTGCTGCCGGTGCTCGGCGGCCGGATCAACGACGAGAGGGACCGGTTCCGGGTCGACGGGGAGGTGCTGCACTACGGCGAGCAGGAGTTCCCGCTCCGGACCGGCACCGCCGGTATGCCGCTGACGAAGCTGCTGGATGCGCAGCACTACCGGCTCGGCTGGTGGCGGCTGGCCCGTACCGAGCTGAACTACCGGCGGTTCTTCACCATCTCCGACCTCATCGGGGTGCGGGTCGAGGACCCCGAGGTCTTCGCCGCCACCCATGACAAGATCCTCGAACTGGTCCGGGACGGTGTGATCGACGGGCTGCGCGTCGACCATCCGGACGGACTCGCCGATCCCGCCGCCTATCTGGAGCGGCTCGGCGAGGCGACCGGTGGACGGTGGACGGTCGTGGAGAAGATCCTCACCGGCGCCGAGCCGCTGCCGGCGGGCTGGGCCGTCGCCGGGACGACCGGGTACGACTCCCTGCACCGGGTCGACGGGCTGTTCATCGATCCGGTGGGCGCCGCCGAGCTGGCCGGCAGGTACCGGGAGTTCGCGAGTCCGGCCGGGGACCGCGGCGGCTACTGGGCGGCGACGGTCCGCCGGGCCGCGTACCGAGTGGTGACGCATGAGCTGGCCGCCGAGACCGAACACCTGACCAGGCTCGCCGTACGCATCTGCGCCGAGGACCCCGCGCTGCGCGACCACGCCCCCTGGGCGCTGCACACCGCCGTGCGCGAACTGCTCGTCCGGGTTCCGGTCTACCGTCCGTACGTCACCGCCGGCGGGCCCTGCACGGCGGCGGCGGAGGCGACGCTGCCGGACACGGCCGTACGGGAGGCCAGAGCGGTGTTCTCCGTGCCGCAGGAGGCGACGGCCGTCGATGTGGTGCGGGATCTGGCGCTCGGGCGGCTCGGTGACGGGCCGGACCGGGCAGCGTTCTGCGCGCGGTTCGCGCAGACCGCGTCCGCGCTGCGGGCCAAGTCGGTCGAGGACACGGCGTTCTACCGGTACGCGCCACTGATCTCGGCGACCGAGGTGGGCGGTGATCCCGGGTCCCCGGCGGTGGCCCCGGAGGAGTTCCATGCGTTCTCTGCCCGGCTGGCGCGCGACTGGCCCGCCACCGGTACGGCGCTGACGACCCATGACACCAAGCGCAGTGCGGATGTGCGGGCCCGCATCGCGGTGCTGTCGGAGTGCCCGGAGCAGTGGTCGGAGCTGCTGGCGGAGCTCGGGCGGGCGGCGCCGACGGCGACCGCACCCGATCCGCAGCTGGCCTGGCAGGCCTGGCAGACGGCGTTCGGCTGCGCGGGGCTGCCGGCCGCGGAGAGAGCGGGCAGGCTCGAACCCGCACTGCTCAAGGCGGTTCGGGAGGCGGGACTTTTCACCAGCTGGACCGAGCCCGATCCGGTGTACGAGCGTGCGGTGAGCGATTTCGTCGCGGCGGGACCGGCCGCCGGCACCGGCCCGGCGCGGGCGGTGCTGGAGCGGTTCGCGGCCGCGCTCGAACCGTTCGCACGGGCCAACATCGCCGGCGCGGCGCTGGTTCAGCTGACGATGCCGGGTGTGCCGGACCTGTACCAGGGGACGGAGCTGGAGTACGCCGCCCTGGTCGACCCGGACAACCGGCAGCCGTTCCGGCGGCCGCCCGAGGACGGGCCCGTCAGTGAAAAGGCCGCGCTCACGGTGGCGGCGCTCCGGCTGCGGCGCGAACGGGCGGAGCTTTTCGGCGAATCAGGAACATACACCCCGCTGACCGCGAAGGGTCCGGCGGCCGCGCACTGTCTGGCCTTCTGCCGCTCGGGCGAGGTGGTCACGGCGGTGACCAGGCTGTCCCTGCGGCTGGCCGGGGCGGGCGGTTGGCGCGGGACGGAGCTGACGCTGCCCGGCGACGGCACGTGGACCGATCTGCTGACGCCGGGCCGGGAGTTCTCCGGGGGTGCGGTCGCGGTGGCCGAACTGTTCGCCGAGCGGCCGGTGGCGCTCCTCAGCCGGGCCGGACGAGAAGGATCCGCGGACCGCGGGTGATCAAGCCGGTGCCGGCCGGGCGGAACCCGTCCGCCCAGCGGAGCCGGGGCATGGCGTCGAGCAGGGCGCCCAGTCCCTGCTCGGCCTCCAGCCGGCCGAGCAGGACGGCCGGGCAGGACTCCGGTCCGGCCGTGGACGTGCCCTGGTCGCGGCGGAAGGGGTTCGCAACTGCTGGGCCAGCACCTCATTTTGGCGAACATGGGCACGATTGAGTGAATGGTGTGACGGTCTGTGGGCATGGCTGGCGAGGTGTGCGTAGCGTTCTCAGTGCGATCTGGGACGCCGGGTGTGGCGTCAGCGGTCGGGGCCCCCGTGTCACCAGCGAGATGGTGCGGGGCCTCCCCGTCGCCTCTGGCTACGCCCATTTGGCCAGGTCGTAGGGATGCCGCCCACTTGGGACGGACCGCATACGGGATATGCGTCGCCGACCGGGATGCGAAAGCGGAGGACCAGTGCGCCCAAGACCGTTCGGGGCGCGCCGGTGAGTCAGGACTCACTCCTGCTCACTGCCCAGGAACGGTCGAAGAGGTCGGGTGACGCGTACCGCTCCGGGTCGCGGCCCGCCGCACCGATCAGACAGGCGACGGGTGCACCGGCGGGGAGCATGCCGCCGCTGACCCGGACCTCGGCGACGGTGCGGCGCAGCACGAACTGCACGGGAGGGTCGCGGCGCAGCGATTCGGTCCAGGCGCGGTGGGCGAGGGCGGGTTCGACGCGCAGGGCGGCCAGGAGGTCGGGGTCGTCCAGCACATTGGCGAGGAAGGAGGCGAGCGCGGTTTCGCGGAGGCCGGTCTGCCGGGTGCAGGGGGCTGTGGCGGCGTTGCGGGGCAGCGGGCCCAGGTCCGGGTACGCACCGCCGCCGACGGGCAGCCAGCGGCAGAACTCCGCCACGAGGTCCGCCTGTTGCCGCCCCGCGATGCGGCGGGCGAGGACGTAGGCGGTCCGCTCGACGCGCTCGGTGAGGTGACGGGGGGCGGTCGCTGCCGCCCTCGCGATGTCCTGCGGCCAGGGCTGGCAGAGCATGCTGCCGTGGCAGAGCCCGCGCGGCGCGGGTCCGCCGCGGGGTGCCCCGTCGTGCGGGAAGCCGGTGAACCGCGGGTCGGTGAGGGCGGTGGTCACATCGGCGTGCCGGCCGAGCAGCCAGGCGCCGAGGAGTGCGTCGTAGCTGAGCGGGTACTCCTCGCGCAGCACGCGGTAGAGCCGGTACGGATCGTGCGCGGCGCCGGGGGCGAGGAGGCTCGGGCCGGTGCCGGGCCGGGCGGCGCGGCGGCCGAGGCGCGCTGCGGGCACAGGTATGCCGTCGGGGGCATCAGCCGGCATCCGTACCCCCTGGATCGGTGCGCCGCGGTACGGCGCGGATGAATTCAGGGGACCATCGCGGCGTACTCACTACAGTGGCGGTGCGGCCATTCGGGTGAAGGAGGGGCGGGGAGCGGTTACCGACCGTGCCCCCATCCGCAATGGTGGGAGCCGGCTTTCGCCGGGTGCACCCAGCCCGCCCGCAGCAGCTCCGTGAACGCCGCCGCGGCACCCGTCAGCTCCACTCGGGAGAACACCGCGAGCTGCCGCCGCCACGGCGGGTCCACCGTCAGGACCGCGCAGTCCTCGCCCACCGCGCCCCGTACCATGTGTGCGGGGGCCGTCGCGACGCCGACGCCCGCCGCCGCCATCCGTACCGCTGTCGAGGTGTGTTCGGTCCGCACCGCCGTACGGGGTGTGAAGCCCGCCCGGGTGCAGGCCCAGTCCAGGATGGCCTGGCCCTGCACGACCGGTTCCATGGCACAGCGCACCCATGGGCGGTCGGCCAGCTCGGGGAGGCGTACCGATGTGCGGCCCGCGAGGCGGTCGTCGAACGGGACCACCAGGACGATCTCCTCCTCGCCGATGGGGACCACGGGACCCGGCCAGTGGGCGGGCGGCGGGCCGACCGCCAGATCGGCGGTGCCGCGTTCGATCCGATCGTCCAGGGCCTCGGTGGTGGCGTACTCGTGGAGGACCAGTCCTACTCCGGGGTGTGCGTCGCGCCAGCGGGCGAAGACGTCGGGGAGGATGCCGACGGCCACCGCGTGCACGGTCGCGATGTGCAGTTCACCGCCCTCCGCGCCCGCGGCGGCGAGGGCCGCGCGCCGGGCCTGGGCGGCGCTGCGCACCGACCGTTCGGCGTGGGGCAGGAAGGCGCGGCCCATCGGGGTGAGCCGGACACCGCGCGGCAGTCGTTCGAGGAGGGCGCCGCCGACCGTCTTCTCCAGGGCCTTGATCTGGTGGGAGAGCGCGGGCTGCGTGACATGGAGCAGTTCGGCGGCCCGCGTGAACGACGACTCCTCCACGACCGTGAGGAAGTACTCCATCTGCCGCAGACTCATCGCTCCCTCCCTCGGGGGCCGTTGCCATAAACACTGTGCATCGGGTCAACATATACATTGCCTTGGACTCATGGCTCCGAGGGGGCGGAGGCTGAGGCCATGACGACGACAAGCACTGTGCGCGAGACGGATGTACTGGTGATCGGCGGTGGCACCGGTGGCTACTCCACCGCTCTGCGGGCCGCCTCCCTCGGGCTGAAGGTGACCCTCGCCGAGCGCGACAAGGTCGGCGGTACGTGTCTGCACCGCGGCTGCATCCCCAGCAAGGCGATGCTCCACGCCGCGGAACTCGTCGACGGCATCGCGGAGGCGCGCGAGCGGTGGGGGGTGAAGGCGACCCTCGACTCGGTGGACTGGTCGGCACTGGTCGCCACCCGGGACGACATCGTCTCCCGCAACCACAAGGGCGTGGAAGGCCATCTGACCCGTGCGGGTGTGGACGTGGTGTACGGCAGCGCCGAGTTGACCGGACGGCGCACTGCCCGCGTCGCCGGGCACGGGGACATCGGCGTACGCCGCGGCATCGTTCTCGCGACGGGGTCCCGGCCGCGCATGCTGCCGGGGTTGACCGCCGACGGCCGTCGCGTCGTCACCAGCGACGACGCACTGTTCGCCCCGGGGCTGCCGCAGTCCGTACTGGTGCTGGGCGGTGGGGCGATCGGCGTCGAATACGCGTCGTTCCACCGGTCGATGGGCGCCGAGGTCACGCTGGTGGAGGCCGCCGCCCGGCTCCTGCCCCTGGAGGATGTCGATGTGTCACGGCATCTGACGCGGGGGCTGAAGAAGCGCGGCGTCGATGTGCAGGTGGAGGCGCGGCTGTTGGAGGCGGTGGTACTGGACGACGGGATACGTGCCGCCGTGCGTACATCACGCGGTGAGACCCGGACCGTGGAGGCCGAACGGCTGCTCGTCGCGGTCGGGCGGGTCCCGGTGACGGACGGGCTCGGGCTCGCGGCGGCCGGTCTGGCGACCGACGAGCGGGGCTGTGTCGCACCGGCCGACCGGACGCGGCTGGAGACCGCCGTTCCCGGGATCCATGTGGTGGGCGATCTGCTGCCGCCGCCGTCCCTCGGACTGGCCCACGCCTCGTTCGCCGAGGGCCTGTTGGTCGCCGAGGCGCTGGCCGGGCTCTCCTCGCCGGCGGTGGATTACGCCGCGGTCCCCCGGGTCACGTACTCGTCCCCGCAGACCGCCTCGGTGGGCCTGACCGAGGCGGAGGCCCGAAACGCCGGGCACGAGGTCGCCGTGAACACCATGCCGCTGACCGCCGTCGCCAAGGGCATGGTGCATGGTCAGGGCGGCATGGTGAAGGTCGTCGCCGAGCGGGGCGGGCGGGTCCTCGGCGTCCATCTCGTCGGTCCGAACGTCTCCGAGATGATCGCGGAGAGTCAGTTGATCGTCGGCTGGGATGCCGAACCGTCCGATGTGGCGCACCACGTCCATGCCCATCCGACGCTCTCCGAGGCGGTCGGCGAGGCCTTCCTCACCCTCGCCGGACGCGGCCTCCACCAACAGGCCTGATCCGCGGCTGTCCCGTCGGCGTCAGACCGGACGCCCCGGAATCCCCGGGGACTCGGGCGGCTTGAGTACGGGCGCGGAGAGCCGGAAGGTGATCCGCCCGAAGCTCACCTGGTCCCCGTCGCGCACCGACACCGCCCCGGTCACCCGCTGCCCGTTCACACACGTGCCGTTGGTCGAGCCGAGGTCGCGCAGGATCCATCGGCCGCCCTGAACCGTGAGTTCGGCGTGCATCCGCGAGACGGTCTCGTGGGTGAGCCGCAGTCCGTTCGCCGGGTCGCGGCCGATGAGCACGGGGTACGGGGTGGGCGCGGGCAGCAGCAGCTTCGGCAGCCGCTCGGCCTGCCAGGCCCTGCGCACCCGAGCGGGGAACCCGGAGACCGCGCCCACCACCTGGAACAGCCCTCGTGTCCAACGGCCTTCGGTCCGCAGGTCGGCGGTGAGTGCCTCCAGCTCCTCCGAGCGGTGGGCGGACAGGGCCAGTTCCATGCGCCGCATGAACGTGTCATGGGACAGCTTGCCCTGGGCCGCGCCTTCTCTGAGCACACCGAGAACACGGTCGCGCTGGGCGTCGGAGACCCGCGCGGGATACGTGTGGAACTCGAAGGAGGACGTCACAGGACCGATTGTCGGGCCGACCGCCCCGGAGTGTCCAGAAGAAGCCCGCTTTCCGCCCGCCTGACCTGCGCGGAACGGCTGTGCGGAACGGCTGCGCGGAACGCCCGTGCCGAAAAAGTCGGGGCGGTGTCCGGCGAACGTTGCTACTGTCTGCCGCCGCGTGCCGTGAGCGCCGAATGGCCGGCACGCCTCAAATAGATTTGGAGACTTGGTGACCCCTGCACCACTGGAGCTGACCGTCCGTCCGCTCACCGGGCCCGACGAACTCGGGCTCTTCCGCCGCCTGTCGTACGTCCTCGACCACGAACTGGCCGACGACCTCGCCGCCGGGCGCCGCCGCCCGGAGTGGCTGTGGGTGGCGCTGCGCGGCGACCGGGTGGTGGCGCGGGCCGGCTGGTGGAGCCAGGGCGGAGACGTACCGCTGGCGCTCGACTTCTTCGACGTCGACGACGCGCTGCCCGAGCCCGAGCGCACCGAGACAGGTCTGCTGCTGCTGGAGGCGGCGACGGCGGCCGTCGTTCCCGCCGGGGTCCCGCGGCCGGAGTACGGACGTTTCGTACCGCCGGACTGGCGCGAGGACCCGGTGGCCCGCGACATCGTCGAGGCCCGGATCCGGGTGATGGAGCGCACCGGTGCGCGGATGCTGGTCGAGCGGCTGCGCCTGGAGTGGCGGGCGGGTACGCCGGTCCCGGCCGACACCGGCCGGCTGCGCTTCCGTCCGGTGGCCGGGCGCGAGGATCTGCTCGCGCTGATGACCCCGGTGATGGAGGGCACCCTCGACGCACACGGTCAGGAGGACCTCGCGTCGGGGCTGTCCGCGCGCAAGGCGGCGGAGAAGCACTACGACGAGGAGCTCGCGGAGTACACCACCCCGCGGGAGTGGTGGCGGATCGCCGAACTCCCCGGCGGTGAGCCGGTCGGGTTCGTGATCCCGGCTCGCAACAGCTACAACCCGATCATCGCGTACATCGGTGTGGTGCCGGCGCAGCGCGGTCGCGGCCATATCGACGAGCTGCTCGCCGAGGGTACCCGGGTGCTCGCCGCGCAGGACGGCGTGGAGCGGATCCGGGCCGCGACGGACCTCGGCAATGTGCCGATGGCGAAGTCGTTCGAGCGCCTGGGGTACGTCAACTTCGAGCGGGCGTTCAACATGATCTGGGACCCGGCATAAATCGGTGGACCGTGCGCCGCGGTGCCGGTTACGGTGGTCACCCGCCCGAGGATCGAGGAAGGAGGCGAGAACAGTGCGTACCAGTACCACTTCATTCCCGCGCTCCCGTCCCGTTCGCCGGGCGGTTTCGGTTTCGGTCTGACCGGGAGCGCATCGCTTCTTCCGGAGGACTTTTTCCATGACCGATCTGGTCGTTCGCGCGCTCACCGAGAGCGACGCACATCTTTTCCACACCCTGCAGGACCCCGGTCTCGTCGGCCGCGCCGCCTTCGGCCACAGCTATGCCACGGTGGGCGAGGGCGGCGAGTACCGCCCCGAGTGGACCTGGATCGCTCTGCGCGACGGTGTCGTCGTGGCCAGGGCGGCCTGGTGGTCGGGGCCCGACGACACCGAGCCGGTGCTGCTCAACTGGTTCGACTTCGCCGACGGCGAGGACGAGGCGGGCAGCGAACTGCTGCGCCGTGCGGCGCTGTACGCCGAGTACGAGCTGATGCTGCCCGCCGACTGGCGGGAGCGGCCCGATGTCACGGCCGCCGCCGGGGCGAGGATCGCCGCCGCGCGCGCGGCCGGTATGGAGCCGCTGGTGGAGCGGTACCGGTACGAGTGGACGCCGGAGTGCGGGCTGCCCGAGCGGCCCGGGCGGCTCACGTTCCGCCCGGAGCCGGACGACACGGTGATCCTGGATGTGTTGCGCCGGGTCCACTCCGTCACGCTGGACGCGCACGCCCGGCGGGCCATCGAGGGCCCCGGCGGACTGGAGCAGGCGGCGCAGGAGGAGCTCGACTTCTTCCACTGGTGCCCCTCGCCGCGCTCCTGGTGGCAGCTGGCGTACACCCCCGACGGCGAGGTGGCCGGCATCCATGTGCCGGCCCGTAACCCGGGCGGTCCGTGCATCGGCTTCATCGGCGTCGTACCCGAACAGCGCGGCCACGGCTACGGGTACGACCTGCTCGTCGAGTGCACGCACTTCCTGGCGGCCGAGGGCGCCGAGTTCATCGCGGGCGCCACCGACCTGGGCAATGCGCCGATGGCGGCCGCGTTCGCCCGGGCCGGCCATCGGGTCATACAGGAACGCATCCATCTGGTGTGAGGTCCGGGGTGAGTTCCGCCAGCCAGTCGAGGCGGAGCTGCTGCGCGGCGGGGATGGTCGCATCCTCGCCGCGCGGCCCCACATTGAGCAGCAGGTTGCCGCCCGCGGCCGCCGTCCCGGTCACCAGCGCGGTCAGCGCGGTGCGGCTGAGGAAGGCGTCGGGCGGCGAGTTGCGGTTGTAGCCGAAGCTGTGGTCGATGCCCCGGGTGATCTCGTACGGGTCCGGCCCGATGTAGCGGGCGAATTCGGGTGTGCGGAAGTCGTAGTACGGGGGCTTGCGCGGCACGAAGCCCTCGCCCTGTGCGATCGTGCGGCGCTCCCACCGGTTGTACAGGGGCTTGGCGCCGGGCAGTCGCAACGCGCTCCACAGCGGTGCGCGGGGGAACAGCCGGTCGTTGACGACGCCGTTCGGGACGGTGAAGCGGTAGTACTCGATGAGCCGCTGCACATCGGCGCGCGACCCCGGCCAGGCGATGTCGTTCCACAGGATGTCGGGCCGGTAGCGGCGGATCAGTTCGCGCATCTGGGCGGCGGCGTACGCGGGGTAGCTGCCGCGCGGCACGGCAGAGACCATGTCCGCACCGGTGCCGATGGGCCGGTCGTCGAAGGTCCAGTCGAGTCCGCCGGAGTAGTAGACCCCGAACCGCAGGCCCTCGGCCCGGGCCGCTTCGGCGAACTCGCCGACCACATCGCGAGTGGTGTGCCAGCCGGTCCGGTGCGGGTTGCGGACCTCGGACGGCCAGAGACAGAAGCCGTCGTGGTGCTTGGTGACGAGGACGGCGTAGCGGGCGCCCGCGGCGCGAAAGCTGCGGGCCCAGGCCGCCGGGTCCCAGCCCTCCAGGGCGTCGTTGAAGTCCTGGCCGAAGGCGGTGTACGGGCGGGTCCCGTAGGTCGCCCGGTGATGGGCGGAGACGGGGCTGCCGGGGAAGCGGAGCGCGTTCTCGTACCACTCGGCGTACGACGTCCAGCCGAGCGGCGTACGGCGGCCCGCGAGGGGCAATCGGTCCGCGGGAACGTACGGCGGGGCCCAGCCCGGTACGGACGCGGGTGTCCAGTGCACAAAGATCCCCAGCTGGGCCCGGGACCACCACGAAGCAACCATGGCGCGAAGTATTGATCACTCAGGGGGGCGTTCGTAAGATCCGGGCACCTCCGGGGCACCTCCGACCGTGATGGCTACGCGCACGACCGAGCTGATGGCGAGCGGCCGATGACCGTGGACGACACCCGAACGGAACCGCAGTCCCGCGTCGGCGGCGGCTGGATCAGTGGTCTGGTGCTGGCCAACCTGGGCCTGTACATGGCTTTCCTCACTCCGATCCAGGTGCTGCTCGCCGAGCAGATCGACGATCTGACGACGTCCGGCAAAGAGGTGGCGCTCGGCTGGGCGACCGGTGTCGGGGCGTTGGTCGCGGTGGTCGCCAACCCGGTCGCCGGTGCGCTGTCGGACCGGACCGGCGGGAGGTTCGGGCGCCGTCACCCGTGGATCGTGGGCGGGGCGCTGGTGGGTGCGGTCGGTCTGGTGGTCACGGCGGCGCAGACCACCGTGGTCGGGGTGGCCCTCGGCTGGTGTCTGGCGCAGCTGGGGCTGAACGCGATGCTGGCGGGCACGAACGCGGTGGTGCCGGACCAGGTGCCGGTGCGGCAGCGGGCGGCGGTGTCCGGGTTCATCGGGATACCGCAGACACTTGGACTGGTCCTCGGCGTGCTGCTGGTGTCGGTGGTGGTGACCGGTATCGCCTCGGGGTATCTGATGCTGGCGGGTCTGGTGGTCCTGTGTGCGGTGCCGTTCGTGCTGCTGACACGCGATCCGGCGGTGCCCGGGATTCCGGGGCCGGCGGTGCGGCTGAGGGACTTCTGGGTGAGTCCGCGGCTGCATCCGGACTTCGGCTGGGCGTGGCTGACCCGGTTCCTCGTCCAGCTGGGCAATGCGATCGGCACGCTGTATCTGCTGTATTTCCTCAAGGACGCGGTGCATTACCCGGACCCGGACATGGGTGTGCTGTATCTGACGCTGCTCTACACCGGCGGTGTGGTGCTGACGGCGGTGGCGGGCGGCATCGTCTCGGACCGGCTGGGCAAGCGGAAGATGATGGTCAGCTTCTGTTCGATGGTGATGGCGGTGGGTTCGCTGCTGCTGACGTTCTGGCACACCTGGCCGGCGGCGATGGGCGCGGCGGTGCTGCTCGGGCTCGGCTACGGGATCTATGTGGCGGTCGACCAGGCGCTGATCACCCAGGTCCTGCCGGCGGCCGAGGACCGGGCCAAGGACCTGGGGGTGATCAATGTCGCCAACTCGGCTCCCCAGGTGCTCGGTCCGGCGCTGGCCGCGCCGATCGTGGCGTACGCGGGTGGCTACGCGGGGCTGTACCTGGCGTCCACCGTGGTGACGGTGGTGGGCGGGGTGCTGGTGTGGCGGATCAGGTCAGTCCGCTGACTCCGCGGGCCGTGCGGCCTTCTGGCTGCGGATGACGTCGCGGTACCAGGCGTACGACTCCTTGGGGGTCCGGCGCAGCGTCTCGTAGTCGATGTGGACGAGGCCGAAGCGCTTGCTGGCGCCCTCGATCCACTCGACGTTGTCGGTCAGCGACCAGGTGAAGTAGCCGCGGACGTCGACGCCTGCGTCGATCGCGGTGCGCAGCGCGCCCAGGTGGCCTTCGAGGAAGGCGATCCGGCGGGTGTCGGTGACGGCCTCGTCGACGGCGCAGCCGTTCTCGGTGATGTACAGGGGAGGGAGCCGGTCGCCGTAGCGGGCCTGCAGCTGGACGAGGGTTTCGCGCAGTCCGTCGGGGACGACGGGCCAGCCGAAGTCGGTCTTCTCGTATCCCTCGATCTCCCGGATACCGAAGGGGAGTTCGGCGGGCATCCCGAAGCCGGAGAACGTTTCGAGGGCGTCCGCCCTCGGGGCGCCGACGAGGGTGGGGTTGTAGTAGTTGACCCCGTACCAGTCGAGCGGGGTGGAGATGGTCCTGAGGTCGTCCTCGACCGGTCCGGGCATCAGCGCGGCGAAGTTCTCGTCGGGGTAGCGGCCGGTGAGGATCGGGTCGGCGAACATCCAGTTGGTGAGGGTGTCGTACAGCTCGGCGCCGAACCGGTCCTCCTCCGACTCCCCCGCGGTCCAGACTGGGGTGTGCGAGACGGCGACGCCGATCTCGGTGGCGCCGGCCGCCCGCAGCGCGCGGACGCCCAGACCGTGGGCGAGGAGCTGGTGGTGGGCGGCGGGCAGCGCGTCGAAGAGGAGGGTGCGGCCCGGGGCGTGCTCGCCCAACGCGTAGCCGAGCATGGTCACTTCGGCGGGTTCGTTGATGGTGATCCACATGGGTACGCGGTCGGCGAGCCGCTCGGCGACGATGCCCGCGTACTCGGCGAAGCGGTAGGCGGTGTCCCGGTTCAGCCAGCCGCCCGCCTCGTCGAGCGGCAGCGGGGTGTCCCAGTGGTAGAGGGTGGGGGCCGGGGTGATGCCGTGGGCACAGAGTTCGTCGACGAGCCGGTCGTAGAAGTCGAGCCCTGCCGGGTTGACGGCTCCGCTGCCGCCCGGCACCACGCGCGGCCAGCTGACGGAGAACCGGAAGGCGTCGGCGCCGAGGCCGGCCAGCAGGGCGACGTCCTCGCGGTAACGCTCGTGGAAGCCGGTGCCGCGGCTGGTGTCGGTGCCGTCCTTGATCCGTCCCGGCTGGGCGGCGAAGGCGTCCCAGCCCGAGGGGCCCTTGCCGTCGGCGTCGGCCGCTCCTTCGGTCTGGAAAGCGGAGGCGGAGGCTCCCCAGAGGAATCCCGGCGGGAACGTCGGCACAGTCATCTCGGCCTCCAGCAGCCGTACGTATGAGCAGAACCTGGCAGGGCAATGATCAGAACCAGACCTTAATCGCCAGTAATGGGCTCGATCCAGTGTCGTGGGCCGGTGATCGCGACTTCTGCCGACCATGGGGCCGAGGCGACGAGACGAGGAGCGATGCATGCTGTTCGAGGTATGGGCACCTGAGGCGGACTCGGTCGGCCTGCGACTGGCGGGCGCGCTGCGGCCGATGACGCGTGACGGAGTACGAACGGGCTGGTGGACGGCCGATGCGGAGGCCGCGGACGGCGACCGGTACGGCTTCGTCCTCGACGACGGCCCCGTGCTGCCCGACCCGCGTTCACGCCGCCAGCCCGACGGCCCGGACGGCGAGAGCGCCGTCGTCGACCAGGGGGCGTACCCCTGGCGCGCCGCGTGGACGGGACGCGGGCTGCCGGGCGCCGTCCTGTACGAGCTGCACATCGGTACGTACACCGGGGAGGGCACCTTCGACGCCGCCGCGGCGCGCCTGCCGCACCTCGCCGAGCTGGGCATCACGCATGTGTCCCTGATGCCCGTCTGCCCGTTCCCCGGCACTCACGGGTGGGGGTACGAGGGGGTGTCGCTGTGGGCCGTGCACGAACCGTACGGCGGCCCGGAGGGACTGAAGCGCTTTGTCGACACGGCGCACGGGCTCGGTCTCGCGGTGGTACTCGACGTGGTCCACAACCACCTGGGCCCGTCCGGCAACTACCTCCCGGCGTTCGGCCCGTACTTCACCGAGACCCATCACACGCCGTGGGGCGCCGCGGTCAACCTCGACGCCGCCGGCTCGGACGAGGTCCGCGCGTATCTGCTCGGCAGTGCGCTCGGCTGGCTGCGCGACTTCCGGCTCGACGGACTGCGGCTCGACGCCGTCCACGCACTCGCCGACACCCGGGCCCTCACCTTCCTGGAGGAGCTGTCCACGGCGGTCGACGCACTCGCCGCGGAACTCGGCCGTCCACTGACCCTGATCGCCGAGTCCGACCTCTGCGACCCGCGCACCACGACGCCGCGCGCGGAGGGCGGGATCGGTCTGCACGCCCAGTGGAACGACGACTTCCACCACTCCCTGCACACGGCCCTGACCGGCGAGTCCCAGGGCTACTACGCCGACTTCGCCACCGCCCCGCTGGCCGCCCTCGCCAAGACCGTGACCAGCGCCTTCTTCCACAACGGCACGTACTCCGGCTTTCGCGGCCGCACGCACGGCCGCCCCGTCGACACCGTCCGCACCCCGGCAACCCGCTTCGTCGGCTATGCGCAGACCCATGACCAGATCGGCAACCGGGCGCTCGGCGACCGGCTCTCCGTCACGCTCTCCCCCGGTCTGCTGGCCTGCGCGGCGGCGCTGGTACTGACCGGCCCGTTCACCCCGATGCTGTTCATGGGAGAGGAGTGGGGTGCCCGCACACCCTGGCAGTTCTTCACCGACCACACCGATCCGGCGCTCGCCGAGGCGGTACGCAACGGCAGGCGGCGGGAGTTCGCGGCGCACGGCTGGGCGGCGGACGACATCCCGGACCCGCAGGACCCCGCCACCCGCAACCGCTCCTGCCTGGACTGGACCGAACCGGAACGCGAACCGCATGCCCGCCTCCACGCCTGGTACCGCGAACTGATCGCGCTCCGCCGCACCATGCCCGATCTGTCGGATCCGGATCTGGCCGCGGTGAAGACCGCCCACGACGAACAGGGGCGCTGGCTGGCGTACCGCAGGGGCGACCTGCGGATCGCGGTCAACCTCGACGAGAAGCCGGCCACGATCCCGCTCGGCGGCGGACGGAACCGGACCGGCATGGGCAGGGTGCTGGCCGCCTGGGAACCGGTGGCGGCGCCGGACGCGGACGGGCTGCTGCATCTGCCGCCGGAGTCGAGCGTGGTACTCGCCGACGACTGACGCGGCGCGCACCACGGGACACGGAACGAGACACGTGAGCCGTCTAGACCTCTTGCCTTCGTGTGCGCTTCACCTCGTACGGTCGGCGCCATGAAGCAGCGATTTCTCGGCAGGACCGGACTCCAGGTCAGCGAACTGTGCCTGGGCACCATGACGTTCACCAGGGCGGGCGACGAAGCGGCCGCCCACCGCGTTCTCGACACGTTCACCGAGGCGGGCGGCACCTTCATCGACACCGCGGACATGTACGACCGCGGCGGCTCGGAGGAGGTGCTCGGCCGCTGGCTGAAGGGCCGCAACCGCGACGATCTCGTCATCGCGACCAAGGTGTGGGGTCGGATGGGCGACGGCGCGAACGACGGGGGGCTGAGCCGCAAGCACATCCTCTCCGCCGTCGAGGCAAGTCTGCGCCGCCTGAACACGGAGTACATCGACCTGTACCAGACCCATCTGTGGGACGCGACGACGCCGATCGAGGAGACCCTCGCCACGCTCGACACGCTGGTGAAGTCCGGCAAGGTCCGCTATCTCGGCGCGAGTAATCTCGCCCCCTCCCAGCTCCAGAAGTCCCTGGACCTCGCGAGCCGGCGCGACTGGACGCCGTACGTGTGCCTCCAGCCGCTCTACAACCTGCTGCACCGCGAGGTGGAGTGGGAGCTGGCCCCGCTGAGCGTCCAGGAGGGCGTCGGAATCATCCCGTGGTCCCCGCTGGACGGCGGCTGGCTGTCCGGCAAGTACCGGCGCGGCATGACCGAGGCGCCCGCCGGCTCCCGCGCCGCCGTCCGGCAGGAGAACGGGAGCGACGACTGGCGGCTCCGGGACAACGAGGAGACCTGGGGAGTCGTGGACGCCGTCGTCGCCGTCGCCGAGGAGGCCGGCCGCACACCCGCCCAGGTCGCGCTGCGCTGGCTCCTCGGACGGCCGGGAGTCACCGCCCCCATCATCGGGGCCCGTACGGTCGGGCAGCTGACCGACAATCTCGGCGCCGTGGGCTGGAAACTGACGGCCGAGCAGGCGGCGCGGCTCGACGGAGCGAGCGCGCGCCCGCTGCCGTATCCGTACGCGACCCTGGAGCGTCTCAGCAACCGCGGCGGCTCGTGAACTACTCGACGACTGCCATGTCGCGCGCGGTCGTGTTCAGCCGCCGCCCGCCGTCGTCGGTGACGGTCACGATGTCCTCGATGCGCACGCCGAACCGGCCCGGCAGATAGATCCCGGGCTCCACGGAGAAGCACATCCCGGGCACCAGCAGCTGCTCCTCGCCCTCGATCATGTACGGGGGTTCATGGGTGGTGACGCCGATGCCGTGGCCGGTGCGGTGGATGAAGCGCTCGCCGTAACCGAACTCGGTGATGACGGCGCGGGCCGCCCGGTCGATCTCCTGGCAGGCGATGCCGGGCCGGACGGCGCGGCAGCCGGCCTCCTGCGCCTCCCGCACGATGTCGTGCACCCGCTGCTCCTCGGCGGTGGGTTCGCCGACATGGACCGTGCGGGAGGTGTCGGAGCCGTAGCCGTGCTTGAGGCCGCCGAAGTCGAGTACCACCATGTCGCCGCGCTCGATGGTGCGGTCGCCCGCCTCGTGGTGCGGGTTGGCGCCGTTCGGGCCGGAGCCGACGACGGTGAAGTCGACCTGCGAGTGTCCGAACTGCTTGAGCAGTGCGGCGAGATCGGCGGCGACGTCGGTCTCCTTGCGGCCGGAGAAGCGGACCTTCAGGATCTCCTCGTACGTGGCGTCGGCGGCGGCCCCCGCCGCGGCGAGCCGTTCCAGCTCGGCCGCGTCCTTGACCGCCCGCAGCATCGGCAGGGCCTCGGTGAGGGAGACGTACGAGGTGCCGGGGAGGAACTGCTGCAGCCCGAGCAGATGCATCGCCCAGGCGTTGTCGCTGATCCCGAACCGGCCGTCCGCGTCGAGCAGCGGGGCGGCCACGGCGTACGGGTCCTTGCCGTCGGTCCAGTCGCGCAGGGTCAGGGCCGGGGAGCCGACCGCCCGCTCGGCGTCCGGCGCCTCCAGGGTGGGGACGACGAGCACCGGGTCCTCGCCCGCCCTGAGGACGAGGAGGGTGAGGCGTTCGGTGTTCACGGGCCGGTAGCCGGTGAGGTGGACGAGGTCCGGGCCCGGTGCGACGAGGACGCCTGCGAGCCCGGCTTCGGCGGCGGACTCGGCGGCCCGCGCCATCCTCGCCCGGTAGTCCTCGGCGGTGAACGGCACGGGCTGGTTCGGGCTGGACATGCGGAACCTCCTGGCGAAGCGATACGGCACACAGCATCCTGCCCGGCGGCGGGGACAGGCGCGAGTGCGGGTCAGACGGCGGGTCGCAGACGCACGACGAGGTCGGCGCGGTCCCGGCCACGGTCGACGAGCCGGGCATTGGTCTCGTCCGACTCGGCGACCCAGCGCTCGGCGTACGGCCGGGGCTTGCCGAACCGCACATGGCGGTCGACGAGTCGGCGAACCCTGACGTCCGGGTCGAGATCCAGGAACCAGACCTCGTCGAGCAGTCGGCGCACCGGCGCCCACGGCCCGTCGTCATGGAGGAGGTAGTTGCCCTCGGTGACGACGAGCGGGATGTCCGGGGATACGGGAACGGCCCCGGCGATCGGCTCCTCCAGGGCTCGGTCGAAGACGGGGGCGTAGACCGGCCCCTGATCCCCGGGCGTGCGCAGGCGTCGGAGCAGGGCGGCGTATCCGGCGGCGTCGAAGGTGTCGGGGGCGCCCTTGCGGCCGGCGCGGCCGAGGCGGTCCAGTTCGGCCTGCGCGAGATGGAAGCCGTCCATCGGGACGAGGACGGCGAGCCCGCCGAGCCCGTCGACCAGCCGTGCGGCAAGCGTGGACTTCCCGGCGCCGGGCGGCCCCGCGATGCCGAGGATGCGGCGGCGGCCGGGGACGGCGAGCCGGCGGGCGCGGGCCGACAGTTCAACGACGTCACTCGTCTGCATGCGGCGCATTGTTCCGGCACGAGCGGCACCCTCGGTAGTGTTACGTATAACCGACCCCCGTACCCTCGAGGAACCGCCATGTCACACATCGCCCTGGTCACCCTGGTCGTCCGCGACTACGACGAGGCCATCTCCTTCTACACGGACGCCCTCGGCTTCGAACTCCTGGAGGACACCGACCGCGGGGACGGCTCCCGCTGGGTCGTCGTCCGGCCGCGCGGCGCGGCGGAGGGGACGGGACTGCTGCTGGCCCGCGCGAAGGACGACGGCCAGCAGAGCCGCGTCGGCGCGCAGACCGGCGGCCGGGTCGGCTTCTTCCTGCACACCGAGGACTTCGCGGCCGACCATGCGCGGATGCAGGCAGCCGGAGTGCGCTTCCTGGAGGAGCCGCGCCACGAACCGTACGGCTCGGTCGCGGTCTTCGAGGACCTGTACGGCAACCGCTGGGACCTGCTGCAGCCCGCGTGAGCCGGCCTGGAGGACGATCTCGCTCGTGCCGGTGCGGCGACAGAAGGACGGGCGACCGCCACCCCGGGAGGTGTTGCTGCCGCCGCGGACTCCGGCGACATGGGATCGAGCCCTTGCGAGGACCGGCCCCTCGGAATGCAGGCGCCTTCGACCGCCACGAAGGGATCAACCCGCTTGCAGGTACTCAGTCGCGAGGCCTGGCCGCAGGTCCGGGCAGGACCGTGACCTCGGCCGGGGTGAGCGCGCCGTGCTCACTGGAGCACTCGACCACGACCTGCACCGGGGCGCCGCAATCGCTGTGCCGGATGTCCAGGACCGGCCCCTCGGCGTCGGCGACGTAGGCCTCGCCCCACTGCCTGAGCGCCACGAGAACGGGCCACAGATCCCGGCCCTTGCGGGTCAGGCGATATTCGTGCCGGGTCCGGCTGCCCTGCTCCTGATACGGGACGGTCTGCAGGACCCCGGCCGCGACCAGCTTGCGGAGCCGGCCGGCCAGGACCGCCTCCGAGAGCCCCACATGCCGGCGGAAGTCGTCGAAGCGGCGCACTCCGTTGAAGGCGTCACGCAGGATCAGCAGCGTCCACTTCTCGCCGACCACGTCGAGGGTGCGCTGGACCGTGCAGTTCTCCGTGCTCATCTCCAGCCACTTCATCCCGTCATGGTAGCCCGCCTGGCTTCGAAATTGACAGTCAGCTGCACCGAGAGCTAGCTTCATCGAACAAAGCCAGACGAGGAGGATCAGCCGCATGGGACGGTCACGTACATACGAATGGGAAGATCCGGCGGTCTCGGCGGCCGCCGTCGGACAGACCACGGGTCTGGAGTTCGTGCGCGAGATCGCCACCGGACGGCTGCCCGGCCCTCCGATCGCCGCCACCCTGGACTTCACTCTGGACGAAGCCGAGCACGGGCGTGTGGTGTTCTCGCTGGTCCCGGGCGAGGAGCACTACAACCCCATCGGCAGCGTGCACGGCGGGGTCTACGCCACACTGCTGGACTCGGCCGCCGGTTGCGCAGTCCAGTCCACCCTGCCGCCAGGCATGGGGTACACCTCGCTCGACCTGACCGTGAAGTTCCTGCGCCCCGTCACCGTCGACACCGGCAGGATCCGGGCCGTCGGCACGGTCATCAGCAGCGGCCGCCGCACCGCCCTCGCCGAAGCCCGACTCCTCGACGAGAAGGACCGTCTCCTCGCTCACGCCACCAGTACATGCATGCTGTTTCCGCTGCCGGCCACCTGACTCCCTGAGGGCTTCAGAGGCCTAGGCCGAGTCCTGCGCGGCGGGGCGAGGACTTCGACGCGGCGCGCGAAGTGGCGGGCCTGCAAGTCGGCGGCGACTACGCGGTCGACGCGATGCGAGCCCGTCCGGCGATCGAGGGCAGAGTCCGCCGCAGGCGGACCCCCATTCAGCCCGCGGGCAACCGCACGGCCGCCCCCCGCAAAGCATCGAGCACCGGTCTGATCAGTGGGTGGCCCTCCGCCCCGTGCCGTACCGCTGCGAACACCCGTCGGGTCGGTGCGCTGCCCTCCACCGGCCGCACCACCACGCCCGCAAGGTCCATGCCGCGCAGCGCCCACCTCGGCACCAGTGCCACTCCGGCCCCCGCGCCGGCCAGCGCCACCACCGCCCGGAAGTCGTCCGAGGAGTGCTCGAGTCTCGGCTGGAAGCCGGCGAATTCGCAGGCCAGGACCACCACGTCATGGCACGGGTTGCCGGGATACTGACCGATCCACGGGTCCTTCTCCAGGTCCGCGATCGTCACCTGGTCCTGGCCGGCCAGCCGGTGGCCCACCGGCAGCACCGCGTCGAACGGCTCCGAGTACAGCGGTACCCGGGTCAGCCGCCGGTCGTCCTCGTCGGGCGCGCCCCGGTATTCGACGGCGACCGCCACATCCACCTGCCGGTCGAGCACCATCGGCACGCTCGCGTCGCCCTCCGCGTCCTGGACCCGGACCCGGATGCCGGGGGCGGTCAGCGTCAGCTCGGCGATCGCGGGGGCGAGCACCAGGCCGATGCCCGTGGCGAACGCGGCGACCGTGACCGTACCGGCGTCCCCCGCGCTGTACGCGGCGAGCTCGGCCTCCGCCCGTTCCAGTTGGGCGAGGACCGCGTTGGTATGGGTAAGCAGGATCTCGCCGGCGGCGGTGAGCCGGACGCCCCGGGCGCTGCGGTCGACCAGCCGGTGGCCGGTCTCCTGTTCCAGCGCGGCGAGCTGCTGGGAGACGGCGGAAGGGGTCAGATACAGCGCGGCGGCTGCCGCGGTCACGGTGCGGTGGTCGGCCACCGCACGGAGAATACGCAGCCGCCGTGCATCGATCATGCGATCCATTGTCCCAGGTCCCGCGGGATGTCCGGGCCCTGGGAGCGGGCGCGGAGGCCCGGGACAGCCGGAGGCCCGGGACCGTCCGGTCCCGGGCCTCCGGCGGGGTGCTACTCGCTCAGTGCGGCCCGCGCGTCGACGAATGCGTCCACCGCACGGTTCACATCGTCCGTGGAGTGCGCGGCGGACAGCTGCACGCGGATGCGTGCCGCGCCCTGCGGGACCACCGGGTACGAGAACCCGATCACGTACACACCGCGCTCCAGGAGCAGCTCCGCCATCCGGCCTGCCTTCGCCGCGTCCCCGATCATGACGGGGGCGATGGCGTGGTCGCCGGGCAGGATGTCGAAGCCTTCCTCGGTCATCCGGGTACGGAAGAGCGCGGTGTTGGCGTTGAGCCGCTCGCGCAGGTCACCGGCGGACTCCAGCAGGTCGATGACCTTCAGCGAGGCCGCCGCGATGACCGGGGCGAGGGAGTTGGAGAAGAGGTACGGGCGGGAACGCTGGCGCAGCAGCGCGACGATCTCGGCGCGGGCCGCGACGTAACCGCCGGACGCACCGCCGAGCGCCTTGCCGAGGGTGCCGGTGATGATATCGACACGGTCCATGACGTCGTGCAGCTCAGGGGTGCCGCGGCCGCCGGGGCCGACGAAGCCGACGGCGTGCGAGTCGTCGACCATGACCATGGCGTCGTACCGGTCGGCCAGGTCGCAGATCTCGCGCAGCGGGGCGACGTAGCCGTCCATGGAGAACACACCGTCGGTGACGATGAGCCGGCGCCGGGCGTCGGACGCCTCCTTGAGCTGCTTCTCCAGGTCGTCCATGTCGCGGTTGGCGTAGCGGAACCGCTTGGCCTTGGAGAGGCGGATGCCGTCGATGATGGAGGCGTGGTTGAGGGCGTCGGAGATGACCGCGTCCTCCGGGCCGAGGACGGTCTCGAAGACGCCGCCGTTGGCATCGAAGCAGGAGGAGTAGAGGATCGTGTCCTCCTGGCCGAGGAACGACGAGAGCCGCTGCTCCAGCTCCTTGTGGACCTCCTGGGTGCCACAGATGAAGCGGACCGAGGCCATCCCGTAGCCCCAGCGGTCCAGCGCCTCGTGCGCGGCGGCGATCACGTCGGGGTGGTCGGCGAGGCCCAGGTAGTTGTTGGCGCAGAAGTTGAGCACCTCACCGGGGCGGCCACCCGCGGTGACGGCGACGGTCGCGGACTGCGGGGTGCCGATCACGCGCTCGGGCTTGTGGAGTCCGGCGGCCTTGATCTCGTCGAGGGTGGTGCGCATGTCGTCGCGTACGGAGTCGAACATGAGGGGTGTCTCCCGGCTCGATAGCTGGATACGGGTGGTCAGGAGGTCCAGTCGAGGATGACCTTGCCGCCGAGTCCGCTCGCCGCGTCGTCGAAGGCCGCCTCGAAGTCGCGGTAGCCGTACCGTCCGGTGATCACCGGGGCGAGGTCGAGGCCGCCCTCCAGCAGCACGGACATGGCGTACCAGGTCTCGTACATCTCGCGGCCGTAGATCCCCTTGATCGTGATCATCGAGGTGACGATGCGCGACCAGTCGACGGCGAACTCCTCGGACGGCAGTCCGAGCATGGCGATCCGTCCGCCGTGCGTCATGTTCGCGATCATGTCGCGCATGGCCTCGGGGCGGCCGGACATCTCCAGGCCGATGTCGAAGCCCTCGCGCAGGCCGAGCTTCTGCTGACCGTCGGCGATGGTCTGCTCGCCGACGTTGAGGGCGAGGCTGACGCCGACCCTCCGGGCCAGGTCGAGCCGGGCCTCGCTGACGTCGGTGATGACGACGTTGCGGGCGCCCGCGTGCTTGGCGACGGCGGCGGCCATGATGCCGATCGGGCCGGCGCCGGTGATCAGGACGTCCTCGCCGACCAGCGGGAACGACAGCGCGGTGTGCACGGCGTTGCCGAACGGGTCGAAGATCGCGGCGATGTCGAGGTCGACGGGGACCCGGTGCACCCACACGTTGGAGGCGGGCAGCGCGACGTACTCGGCGAATGCCCCGTCCCGGCCCACGCCGAGTCCCAGGGTGGAGCGGCACAGGTGGCGGCGTCCGGCCAGACAGTTGCGGCACTTTCCGCACACCAGGTGGCCTTCGCCGCTGACCAGGTTGCCGACGGTGATGTCGACGACGTCGGCGCCGATCGCGGCGACCTCGCCGACGAACTCGTGGCCGAGGACGAGCGGCGTCTTCACAGCCTGCTGGGCCCAGCCGTCGTAGTTGCGGATGTGCAGGTCGGTCCCGCAGATGCCGGTACGGAGCACCTTGATCAGCACGTCCGAGGGGCCGATCTCCGGCTCGGGAACATCCATCAGCCAGAGCCCGGGCTCGGCCTTCTGCTTCACGAGTGCCTTCACGGCTGCGGCTCCCTGTACGTGGTACGTGGTGATTGCCCCGGGCCGGGGGCATGCCTGCGGCAGCCTGCGGCCCGGGGAAGAAGGAGGGACGGCATGGGCAGCGCGCGCGGTGATCGGCTGCCGCGCACCATCCTCTGCCGTCACGGAGAAATCTGCCGTACCCCGCGCCCCAGGTCCATCGAGGTTTTCTTAAGCGCAGCCGCAGCTCCGCTTCATGCCCGCCCGGACGGAGGGGCCGGCCGCCCTGTGGAACGGGCGGCCGGCCCCTGGAACCGAGGGGGCGATCAGTCGCCGATCGCCCGCGGCGGGTTGTCGCGGCCCGGCACCTCATCGGGTGAGGGGACCCGGTCGTCCCCCGATTGCGGCTTGGCCCATCCGGTGGACGCCGGGACGCGCCCCGGCTGTACGCCTCGCGGGCATCACCGCCGCTGGAGCAGTCGCAAGGTCGAGGAACTCACCCTCCCTCCGGGGTGTTGAGGAGTGCCAGGCCGAGGGGGGTGAGGCTGTGAAGCACGGAATTTCGGTGACGGAGAGAGTGGATCAATCCGGCTTCGCGAAGAACGGATGCGTGTTCGCTTGCGCTCGCAGGTGCGATACCTGCACGAGCGGCCAATTCCTTGGTGGAACAGCCTTGGTGCTCCGCGATGGTGGTGAGCACCGCGGTACGCGTGCGGCCCAGAAGCGTCGACACACCGGGGGAGCGAGCCTGACCGGGCGCGGAAGCAGGGGTGGTGAGCTCACGGGGGCGGTGGTCCTGGCCGGCGGGATAGCTCACGGAAACGGGCCGGCCGTCGGTGACGATGGCGCGTGTGCAGAACATCGACGGAACGAACAAGAAACCTTCCCCTTCCAGGTAGAGGTCACGATCGGCTCCGTTCACCATCCGGACTTCCAGAACCGGCGGGTTCCACCGCATCCACTGGGGGTTGGCCTGGGTCAGCAGCTGCTCGACACCGCCGGTGAGCAACTGCTGCAAACGCAGGGTTCGATCGACCGCCAGGTGTTCCGTGAACTGGTCCCAGTGCGGACCGAGCAGGCATGCGTGGAGATGGCTGAGTCCTGTGCAGAGCTCAGCGAACAAAGATGCATCGTCTGCCAGGTGGTGAGTCCACTCGGGGAGGGAGGGATGATGATGCGCCGTTTCCAGCAGACTCGCCCTCACCCGCTCGCGAGGTGTGCTGCGTACCTGTTCCAAAAGGTCTTCGACAGCGCCCACTTTGGTGGGGCTGAGGAAGCCTGGCGAATATCCCACAGCAGGCATGAGGGTCAGGACCATGCGCGCTTGGGCAGACAGCTGCGCGCGAGCATGGTGCCGCCAGGCGTCGAGTCGGGCGGGCTGGCTGCGGCTCTGCAGGGCTCGCGCTGCAAGTTCCAGCTCGTGCAGCGGCATCGGCGCCTCAGCCACACGAGTCCGGGCCAGATCCTGAACCGTGAAGTGTATGCGGTAGACCATGACAGCCTGAGGCGATCCTTCCGGAATGTCGTTCTTCGGTCCAGGCCGAATCACATCGAGTTCGTAGCGTTCGCAAGTGATGCTGAGCCCGCAGCCAGCAGGAGTCGACGGCGCACGGGTACCTGAGCAGCCACGAGTTGGTCATGCAGTCAAATGACCGACGCAACCCTGGGCCCGGCACACGGTCGACACACGCACTCCCAGGTGGTGGTGACGGAGGACGCCCGACAACGTACGCGCTCTTGCTTTTTCACCTCACTCGAGGGGTCTCCTTGCGCAGCATTCCCATGCCCCGACCAGGGGCAGGCCGCGCGGCGACGCCGCTCCGGTGGAGATCACCGACACGGTCGGCCTCGTCGGCCGGCCGCAGGGGCCACGGATCGTCGTGCGCCCCGAGCCGGCGTACCCCAAGTACGCCAAGGATCTGAAGTCGAGCCGAAAAACACCATAACGAGATCAGGCTTCATCTGGCGCAACCTGACGATGTGTAACACATCGGAAAAATTGGTTGCCATGCCCATAAAGGAATCAGTATGCCCTCCATACCCGCCCGCAGACGGGCGGCGCTGGCTATCGGTGTCGTGCTGGCCGTGTTCACGGCCCAGCAGGCCGTGTCCGCCAGTGCAGCACCGGGGACCGGCGCACCGGACCGGTCCTCCGCCGCCGCTGCGACACACCAGCCGACCTCACGTACCGTCACCTTGCTGACCGGCGACAAAGTCACCGTCAACACTGCCGCTGACGGCAGGGTCACCCGTTCCGTACAGGGTGCGGACGGTCAGCTCACCGGCGCTACGACCTACAAGGTCGGCAAGGACACCTACGTATACCCGGACGCCGCCGTTCCGTACCTCGCCGCCGGGAAACTGGACCGCGAGCTCTTCAACGTCACCAAGCTGCTGGCGGACGGATACGGGGACGAGCAGAGCAGCAACCTGCCCCTGATCGTCACCTACACCGACGCTGCCGTCCGCGCGCGGACCCAGGCCGTACCCTCCGGCGCCACCAGGACCCTCGCCCTGAGCAGCATTCAGGGCGCGGCGCTGGCGGAGCACCGGACGAAGGCAGCAGACTTCTGGTCCTCGCTCACCGGCGGGACCGCGGCGGCCGGCGGTCGCAGCGCAGGGGCCAAGCCCCAGCTGCGCAACGGGATCGCGAAGGTCTGGCTGGACGGGAAGGTCAAGGCCGACCTGGCCGACACCACCGCGCAGATCGGCGCACCGCAGGTGTGGGCGGGCGGTGACACCGGACAGGGTGTCGACGTGGCCGTGCTGGACACCGGTGTGGACACCCAACACCCCGACATCGTCGGTCAGGTGGCCGCGAGCACGAGCTTCGTGCCCGACCAGGACGTCGAGGACCACAACGGTCACGGCACTCACGTCGCCTCGACCATCGCCGGCACCGGCGCCGCCTCCGACGGCAAGGAGAAGGGCGTCGCCCCCGGCGCGCGCCTGCATATCGGCAAGGTGCTGGACAATGACGGCTCCGGCCAGGAGTCCTGGGTGCTGGCAGGCATGGAGTGGGCCGCCCGCGACCAGCACGCCAAGGTCATCAGCATGAGCCTGGGCGCCGGGCCCAGCGACGGCCACGACCCGATGAGCGAGGCCGTGAACCAGCTCAGCGCCGAAACCGGCGCGCTGTTCACCATCGCGGCCGGCAACGGCGGCCCGCACACCGTCTCGACGCCCAGCGTCGCCGACGCCGCGCTGTCCGTCGGCGCGGTGGACACCTCCGACCGGCTCGCCGAGTTCTCCAGCACCGGCCCTCGCCAGGGCGACGCCGGGCTGAAGCCGGAGCTGACCGCACCGGGCGTCGACGTACTGGCGGCACGCTCGCAGTACGCCGCCGACGGCGCGGGCTACTACCAGACGCTGAGCGGGACCTCGATGGCCACCCCGCATGTCGCCGGCGCCGCCGCGCTGCTCGCCGAGGCCCACCCGGACTGGACCGGGCAGCAGCTCAAGGACGGCCTGGTCAGCACCACCAAGGAGACCTCCCAGTACTCGTCGTACGAGGGCGGCAGCGGCCGCCTCGACGTCGCCGCCGCCGTCAAGAGCACGGTGTTCGCCACCGACAGCGTGTACGGCGGCTACCGAGCCTCCACGGCGCCGGCCGACGACAAGTCCGACAAGCAGGTGACCTACACCAACACCGGGGACAGTCCGGTCACCCTCGACCTGGCGGTCCAGGTTCCCGGTGCCGCCACCGGCGCGTTCACCCTGTCGGCACCTCAGGTCACCGTCCCCGCGCACGGCAGCAGCAAGGTAACCCTCACGACCGACTTCGGCCTCGTGAAGGCCGACACCATGACCTCGGGGCAGATCCTCGCCACCGATGCGTCCGGTGCGCTGCTCGCCCATACCATTACCGGCGCCTACAAGCAGGCCCCGCGCCACACCCTCACGCTCAACGGCAAGGACCGCAGCGGCCGCCCGATGGCCGGCGATGTGTACCTGATCAGCGACAAGGTCTTCATGGGGCCGCTGCAGCTGGACGACTCGGGCACCGGCACGGTCGAGGTGCCCGCCGGCACCTACCTCGTGAGCCTGGAGAGCGATGTCGAGGGTGCGCACGGGCCGCACTCCAAGGGCAAGGCGATCCTGACAGTTCCGGAGGTGGCCGTCGACCAGGACACCACGGTGGACCTGGACGCCTCCAAGGCCAAGCAGGTGTCCGCCCAGGCCCCGCAGGAGACCACCCTCGCCGAGACCCGCATCGACCTCTACCGCGGGTTCGACAGCGGGAACTGGCTGTCCTTGCAGCGGTGGCCCAACAACGGGTACGACAGCGTCTGGGCCCTGCCCACCAAGCCGGTCACCACGGGCACGTTCGGGTTCGGCGGTAACTGGCGCCTGACAGAGCCGGCCCTGAAGGTCGTGACCGGCACGCGCAACTTCGACGACCTGATCGTCGCGCGCGGAAAGACCCCGCTCCAGGAGGGCACGCGCCAGTACACGGCCGTCTATGCCGGGGAGGGCGGCGCCGCCGCCTACGCCGGTATCGACGCCGTGGGCAAGGCCGTCGTGGTCCGGCGCAGCGATGCAGTCGGGCCGGCCGAGCAGGCCGAGCAGGCAGCCAAGGCCGGAGCGAAGGTGTTGCTCGTCGTCAACGACGGTGACGGACGCCTGGACCCGTGGGGCACCGACCTGGACAATCCCTGGGCCGAGACCGGGAACCCGCCGCCCCTGACGGTGGCCTCGCTGACCGCGGACGAGGGCGACGAGCTGATCGCCCGGATCCAGAAGGGCGGGAGCACGGCGCTCAAGGTGACCTCCCACCCGACCACGGACTACCTCTACGACATCAGCCACCACGAGGCCGTCATCCCGGCGGACCCGACCTACCGGCCGCAGAGCGGTGACCTCAACCGGGTGGATGTCTCCTTCCGCAACAACCGGCCTGCGCGGGGCATGGAGTTCCGTTCCGCCGTGTGGCTGGGCTTCTCCGGAGCCAACCTGTTGCCCACCCCCGCCCAGGCCGAGCGCACCGACTGGGTGTCGCGCGACACGGACTGGGTGGAAGAGGCCGATGTCAATCAGCAGCTTCAGATCAGCAGTGACTCCGTGAAGCGGTACCCGACCGGCACGACCTCCCACCTGGAGTACTTCGGGCCGATCCAGCGTCCCCGGTCGAACGCCAACTACGTGCCTGTGCGTGTGGGCGACGATGTCCTGGCAGTGATCCCGGGCTGGGCCGACTCCGGATCCGGACACGTCGGCAGGACCCTCAACAACACCGGTGTGCGTAACAGTGTGCAGATGTACCAGGGCGACCTCATGCTCAGGTACTCCACGACCGACACCATCGGCAGCCCTCGGTACCCCCTCACGCTGGACAGTCCCGACAAGCAGTCCTACCGCCTGGTCTCGGAGAACATGCGGGGCTTCTGGGACAACGACTACTCGGTCACGACCAGGACCGAGTGGGGCTTCACCTCCCAGCGGCCCGACCCCGGTACCTACGCTGTTCTGCCGCTGATCCAGCTCGACTACGCGGTCGAGGGTATGAACGCCGCCGGCAAGACAGGCCGCCGAGCCGCTATCACCGTCACGCCCTCGCACCTTCCGGGCGGCCCCAGCTCCGACACCATCAAAACGGTGAACGTGGACGTCTCCTACGATGACGGCGTCACGTGGCAGCACCCGGCCCTGACCCACACCGCCCAGGGCTGGAGCACCCAGCTGAACGCCCCCGCCAAGGCGCGGTACGTGACGCTGCGCACCAGCGCCGGCGACACCGAGGGCAACACTGTCAAGCAGAGCATCACCCGGGCCTTCGGCCTGAAGTGAGTGCCCACCCGGTCAGCTCTCGCTGACCGGCACGGGGGCGGGGCCGCATCCAGCGGCCTCGCCCCCTCTTCGTTGCTGTTGAGGAGAGACCGAACACTCGCGCCGGTCCGCCAGGCCGCGACAACACCCCGGAGTCACTGCGACCTCGATGCCGGTGCGCCGGGGGCGACCGGCGCTGAGCGGTCGTATTCGCCGTCGACGGCCGGGACGCCTCCCGCGCATCCGAGGCGCTCCGACAGGCCGGACTGCTGATGGTGGCACTAGCTCTGCGGGACTTCCCTGACGAACACGATGCCGTCGCTGTCCGCCAGGTGGGCCGGGTCAAGCGGGGAGTAGCCGAACCAGGGGGATACGCGGGGCGCGGGCCACGTATCGCCGAGGGCTGCGGCCAGCCGCGGGGCGTCGATGACGCAGCGGTCCTGCGGGAGCGCGTACAGGAGTCCTTCGACGGTGTCCGGCGGCGGCGTGTCCACTCCCTGGTGCCGGATCGTGCCGAGGGCCGTGGCCACGAAGGCGTACCCCTCGCCGAGCTGAGTGCTCACCAGCGCACCGGCGCTCCACCACTCCAGCGGCATCCCGCCCATCCGCATCGTGCTCTTCTCCCGCTGGAGATGGGAGTTGTGGGCGTGAATGAGTGCCGGGCCCCGAGCGGCGACGGCAAGGAGGTTGTGGGCCATCATCTGGTCCCGCACGCCCACCAGCCGGGTCATGCGGGCCGGTGAGGTGGCGGCCATCCAGTAGTGGTAACGCAGCAGACCGAGGGCGGTGCGCCCGTACAGTCGCGCCCGGTCCCAGTCGTCCCGCGAGGTCGCCGTGTTCAGGTGCGGCGTCTGCGCGTCGAGCAGCGCCACCAGATCGTCGGCGAGCAGCCGCAGTTGGCCGGCCTCGGCCGACTGCCCCGTGGACTGTGACGGGTCCATCATCGCGGCGGGATCCGTCCACCGGTCGTCGGCACCGAGCAGGCGGTCGAGTGTGTCCGCGGTGCAGGGGAGCAGGTCCGCGTCCACCCGGTCCGCAAGGTAGCCGTGAAGTGCGCTGAAGGCCTGCCGGGGGCTCGCGGCGTGGGTGATCTCCAGCGGGCCGTCGAAGCCGGCGAAGCGGAGCCGCTCGGAGGCGGGCCGGCCGTCGTTGTCGGCGCGGACGTTGTAGGCGCGCATCCAGCGCACGAGCTCGCGGTTGGCCGCGAAGCTGCCCCAGCCATGGCTGATTCCCTGCTCCATGACCTCGTCGAGAGTGCCCGTGCCCGAGGTGACGTAGTCGTCCACCACCAGGCCCATCATGCAGTCGCTCTCGATCGCGATCGTCCGGTAGCCCTCCTGCTCGACAAGCTGCCGGAAGAGCTCGTTGCGCAGGTCGAGCAGAGCGTCCTCGCCGTGGGTGGGCTCGCCCAGGGCGAGCAGCCGAGGCCGAGCCGGCAGCAGCCTCATGACGGCGGCAGCCTCGACGGCATGGGCGGTGTCCTCGATATCAGTAGGCATACCTTCAACGGTATCGTTGAACCTTCGGTTGAAACTTTCCCGCGATATCGTCAGCTCCATGGGGAGAAACCTTCAAAGCGGCGATCGGCTCAGGCCGGTTGATCTGGCGCGCGGGCACGGTCTGTCCACGCAGGCGATCAGGAACTACGAGGAGGCCGGCATCCTTCCGGCCGCCGGCCGCACACCGCACGGCTACCGCACCTATACCTCGCTGCACGCGGGGGCCCTGCGCGCGTTTCTTGCCCTGGTGCCCGGCCACGGCCACCAGACGGCGACGTCGATCATGCGGGCCGTGAACCAGGGCGCGGTCGATGGGGCGTTCCGCCTCATCGACGAGAGCCACGCCCAGCTCCTCGATGACCGACAGACCCTCCAGGCCGTGGACAGCGCCCTCCGCGACCTGGAGCCCGGCGTGGGGTCTGAGCCAGCAGCGATTTCCGGGCCCGGCGACACGTTCATCGGGCCGCTGGCAGCGAAGCTCGGAATCCGGCCCGCGACGCTGCGCAAATGGGAGCGCGCCGGGCTGGTGCGCCCGCGCCGCGACCCGCGGACCGGGTACCGCGTCTACGACGAGGCCGACGTACGGGACGCCCGGCTCGCTCACCAGCTCAGGCGGGGCGGCTACCTGCTGGAGCAGATCGCCCCGCTGATCGCCCAGGTGCGGGCGGCCGGCGGGCTGGAGCCGCTGGAGGCCGCACTGTGCGACTGGCACCGTCGGCTGTCCGCCCGCGGGCGGGCAATGCTGACCGGGGCTGCAGAGCTGGAGACGTACCTCCGCGAGCGCGGATGAGACTTCGGTCGCCGGTCGACCAGAACAAGAGTCACCAACGGTTCCGTCTCGGCTGCCCCGTCCACCGATGTCGGCCTGGTCCCGGGCCGAGCCCTACTCCTCATCGACCGCAGCCGGATCCCCAGGGGCTGCAGGCCACCGGGCAGATCGGGGAGCCGGAACGAGCACCGGCCGAGCATGTTGACGTGATGCCGCACGAACGGCAAGAGACGGGGCCACATCCTCGTCGCGGACGTCGAAAACCGTTCGCGCGCAACTGCGTGACCGCGGCGCCCATCAAGAAAAGAGTGAATTATCGGTAATGCTCACTTCGGGAAAGATGCACACCCTGAGCTCACCAGTGGTGTCTTGAGTCTCGAATTCAGTCAGAAGCTGCGTCTCTCCGCCCTCCTCGACGATACGCAAAAGCGTTGCACCCTCCCTGAACAGTTTCAGGATATCCCTACCGGATGAGGTACACCAAGAAACGCTGACCGACTGGCCGATCGAGTCGAACGAGAAGATCAAATCTTCGCCAGTGACGTCGATCAACTTCAAGGTCCGCTGAGTGTCACCGGTAATTTCAGCCTCCACCCCCAGGGCGTTGACGATGTCCTGGGGATCCGGAGTTACGAATTCTTTATGCATGAAATTTCCTTAGAGGGGAAGTAATACGCTAACTGCGGAAGATCACCGTCGAAAGCCGCAGACCACCGTCCGACATCATCCGCCACGTGCTCTCTACACCCAGCGCTCCATACCGACCAAATAGAACTGATTTGACTTTACCGAAATCCCCCCACTCGTTGGTGAACCTCTCCGAGAATCCGTTACCGGTTGCCGACTTTAGATGCTCGGTAACAAACTGGCGAGAGGCCGGAGTGTCATGGAACCCAATACTCTTCAACTGGTTGGCATTCTGAATCGCCCGCGGCGCATTGTGGAGATCATACTTAATATCCTTATTGAACAAATAGTCAAGCTTTCTCGGGTTAACCTCGGGGCAAGGGGAAAGCCCGTGCGGATCCGCCCACGTGTGGGGGTTGACGACGTAAGTATCTGGGTTGGGGGCCGGCGTCAGACCAAGGGGATCGGCTGTGAGGTAACGAGCTGTCTCGGGGTCGTAGTAGCGGAAGTAGTTGTAATGAAGGCCTGTCTCAGGGTCGAAGTACTGGCCGGGGAAGCGGAGTGGGGTATAAGCCGTGCTGGCCGTGGACCATGTTGTTGTGCCCCACAGTGTGCTGCGGGTGTGCCAAGCGAGAGTGCCTGACTCGTCGATGAGTTCGGTCGGGGTGCCGATGAGGTCGGTGACAATTGCGAAGAAGCGTTCGTCGACGGTGCCCTGCAGGGAGTCCGTCGGCAGGATGCGTTCGGTCTGGGCCAACGGACGGAAGCCATCGTGGTCCCAAGTGAGGGCGACCTGGTTGGGCAGCGCTTCTGCATCGGTGATCTGCTCGCACAGATTGGTCCCATCCCAGACGAAGGAGACCTGCTCCACCACGGAACCGCCGTCGGCAGCCAGTCGCTGTTTGGCTGTACGGCGGCCGAGAGGGTCGTAGACGTAGCGCCAGCGGGTGCCGTCAGGCGTGGTGACAGAAGTGAGCCGGTCTTCGCAGTCCCAGGTGTAGCGCCAGGGGTCGGGCGTGCGGGACAGCCTGGTCTTCTGGCGCAGCACCATGCGGCCCTGGGCGTCGTGTTCGTATCGGATGCGCCCGGCGCTGGTGACGCGTGTGCCTGTGTATGAGCGTTCCCCTGTCGCTTCCTGGCCCGGATGCGAGACGGGCCACGAAGCCTGGACCTGGTTGCCCGCTTCGTCGTAGGCGTAGGTCTCCGTCCAGTTCGCTCCGGTAACGGCGGTGACTCGCCCCGCCGAGTCCAGTTCGAAGCGGCGATTGCCAGAGATCTGATCGTGGATGCCGACAAGGTTGCCATCCGCACGGTACGCGTAGGTGCGATGCTGCAGGCTGTGGTCTCCGGCCGATACCCGCTGGCCGGCGAGGCGGCTGGCCGTGTCGAACTCGTGCGTGAGGGTGAGCGTCTCGCCGATGCGGCGGGCAGTCTCCTGGCCCACGGCATCGTGGGCAAACATAAGGTTTCGGCCTGAGGTTGTGAGACTGCTGCGTCGGCCAACCGCGTCGTAGTTCCAGGTGCTCACCGCACCGGATGGCGTCGTACGGGAGACGCGCCGCCCCAACGTGTCGTGGGTGTAGGTGAGCGTGCGCCCGTTCACGGTCTCCGACCTGAGTCGTCCGTGCCGGTCGCGCAGCCAGGTCAGTGACGCGTCCGCACTGGTGGCTACGGCGAGCTGGTCGAAGATGTCGTACTCGAAGGTGGTGACCGCGCCGTCCGCGTCCTTACTGAGGAGCTGTCCGAGTTCGTTGTGCTCGTAGCGGATGGTCTCGCCGGCGCCGTTGGTACGGGTGGTGAGTCGGCCTGCGCGGTCGTGGGCGTAGGTCAGCGTCCGTCCGTCGAAGTCGGTCTCGGCGGTAAGGCGCCCGGCCGCGTCGTAGGTATAACTCCAGGCTAGTCCCTGAGGGTTGGTGACTTGTTTCAGCTGGAGATTGCTGTCGTGGTCGAATTCGTAACGCACTCCGTCCGGCTCGGTGCGGGCCACCAGTAGGTCGAAGTCGGTGTATTCGAAGCAACTGACCGCACCCATGGCGTCGGTGTGGGACAAGCAATTTCCCTCACCGTCATCCGTGCCGGTTACCTTCAGAGGGAGACCGAGTTCGTCGTACTCAGCAGTGGAACGACGGCCGTCCGCGCGCGCCCTCCGCGACGGACCGGGCGAAGTTCAACCTGGCGGACTACGGCACCGGCCAGGGCCTCGCCGATCATGCCGAGGTCCTTCAGTTCCCCGTGTGCCTTGTCGATCCCCTGCGCAATCAGCGCCAGCGCCTCCGGCGGGACCTCCAGATCCGGCCGATCCCCGCTCATGCAGGCTCCTCGAGATTCACCGCGACCGCGTCCGGCACGATCCCGGCCACGGGCGGGAACAGCATCCCGTCCGCACTGCCCGCGTCCAGCGCCACCCCGGCCGGGCCCGGCAGCAGCGGCACCATCACGTCCAGCAGCCGCGCACCCAAGATCGTCCGGTACGTCCACTCCCGATCGGCGTCGCCCTGTGCGCGGGCAAATCCGGCCAGCGCTTGCTCGTCGGAGAACGCGCAGATCCAACGCACGCCGTTGTGGTCGGCCGACCACAGACTCCCGGAGGTATCGAGGGGAACCAACACCGCTGCACGCCGGAACTCGCCCAGCAGCACCGCGAACTCTCTGCGAGCGTCAACGCCTGACGCCTCTTCCGCTACCCCCGGCGCGGGCGCCGGGCCCGCCAAGTCGGCCAGACGAAGCGGTCGTTGCTGCCCTGGCATTCCATCCCCACCCATGGTCATGGGGGAGATCATCACACAGTCCAATTTACAGCTGCAATGTGAGGTGGCGTACAGACCGAATGCGGTGGCTGTGACGGTGACCCCCTCGGCGGATACCGGCTGCAGTGCCGTCCGGTTCCACCAGATCAGGAGCCCGTACGCAGTGTTGGCGTACGAGTCACAGCGGCCGGTGGCGCGCGCTTGCAACCCGAGACCCGGGATTCGAGACACAGAACCGGCGCTCCGCTCTTTCGGGGGACCTGCGAGGGGGCGGCGGCCGAGGCTTGAGCTTCGGGATCCGGGGGTCGGGATGCGAGCCCCGAGATGCGAGCACCGTCTTTAACCAGCGGGAAAATCAAGGGGGTTGGTAAACCCCTCCCACCCTCCCCACCCCGTCACGGCCAGCAAGTACGACTAATCGGGACCGGCTTGCGGTGCGTCGTCGCCCCTGCTTACGGTGCCCACAACGAAACGACCCCGACACGGTGTTAGCGCACCATGCCGGGGTCTCACCCCAAGATCGAATCGAGCGATCTCGTGGCTACCGAGAACCTTACGAGTAGCCGCACGATAATGACGCGATCTTGATCGTGTAGGAGCCCCGCGACTTGAGTGCTGGTATTTGGCGATGCTGGCCTGACAGGATCGGCTCGTGATCAAAACCTCGGTGACTATGCGCGAGCTCGTTGTCGGTGACTGCCACGCTGTACATGCCTTCGCCAGCCTGCCGGAGGCTTGCCGCTACCAGGCGTGGGGGCCGAACACCGAGGAACAGACGCGGGACTTCGTCCAAGGCGCGGTGGATGCCCGGTTGCAGTCCCCGCAGACGAGATTCGTGTATGCGGCCTGCCTCGACGGTGAACTCGTCGGTATCGGCGAGCTGAAGGTCCGTAGCCTGGCCCACCGCCAGGGCGAGATCTCCTATCTCGTCCATCCTCGGGTGTGGGGTCGAGGCGTGGGCACAGCCATCGGCGGGGAACTTCTCGGCAGAGGGTTTGGGCTGATAGGACTGCACCGGATCTACGCGACCTGCGATCCTCGCAACGTCGCATCGGCCCGGGTGCTGGGCAAGCTCGGCATGACCCACGAGGGCCGACACCGGCACACCGCGCGGATCCGGGACGGCTGGCGTGACTCCGAAGTCTTCAGCATCCTCGACCAGGAATGGGCGCACCGGCCCGGGCCCGAGTGATCGGGGTATCGGCGGTCAGGCTCCGGCAGCCGCCCTGGTGCCGGAAGGCGAAGAGCCGCGCGGGATCATCTGGAGTGTGAAGTCAAGTTGGGCCCGCGCGGCCTGCTCTGATCCTGCCCTGTGCGGGATCTCGAAGGAACACCTGGGTGCACTGATCACCGAGTTGGCCGGGCCGTGGACCGCAGCCCGAGACTCTGAGCTGGCCAAACGGCGTGGCCATGGCCGATTGCGGGCGGCTGGGGCTGGGCCGGATCACCAGTTGGTCTTCGTGGACCGGGTGCTAGTGACCTTGGTGGTGTTGCGCTGGGCGCTGTCACACAGGGTGCTCGCGGCGCTGTTCGGAGTTTCGCCCTCCACGATCGACCGGGCGGTCGGCGAGGTGCGCCCGCTGCTGGCCGCTCGCGGCTTCGCGGTGCCGGATCGGCCCGGGATCAGGCTCAGGACCCTCGCGGACGTGTTCGCCTATGCCCAGGCCGAGGGGATCATGCTGCGGATCGACGGTACCGAGGTGCAGGTACGTCGCCCGAAGGCGGGGCGGCCGGGCCGTAAGGCGTTCGTGTCGGGCAAGAAGAAGCAGAACACCGAGAAGGCCACGATGATCAGCGACGAGCAGGGCCGGGAGCTGTGGCTCGGGGCGATCCGCCCGGGCCGGATGCACGATGCCACCGCAGTACGCACCGAGGGCATCGAGGAGCAGCTGCGGCTGCACCCGAACGTGAAAGTCGAAGTCGATTCCGGCTATGCCGGCCTGGCCCGCGACTTCCCCGGCCAGGTCAGCGCCCCGCCGAAGAAACCAGCGGCGGACGCCGGGCCGTCCGAGCGCAACTTCTACGACCATGCGCGCCGCTGCCAATCCCAACGGCGGATCATGGTCGAGCACGCCAACGCAGAGGTCAAGCAGTGGCGGTCGCTGCAACGCTGGACCGGCGAGCGCGACGACCTGCCCGAGGCCATCGCCGCAATCGGCGCCCTGGTCTCCGACCGCAGCGCAAAGCGCCCAACCCGCAGCAGGCCGAGCACGGAACTCGACCTCGTCCGCGCGACGGCCTACTGATCCACTCCCAAGCCGAACCGCCAGGCCAGCACGTCCCAAGCCCTATCGTGCGGCTACTCGTTAGCGCCGCCCTGCCCGCCCCCGCATCCTCGCCCGCGTACCCGATGGCCAGGCCCGGTTACGGCAAGCGTTCCGCTCCCGGCCAGGCCCCGCGCCGCGCCGACGACTTCGCGTTGCTGCCCGAACGGGAGCGGTACATCGCCGCCTTCATCGACCACCTGCCCGAGGGTGCGGCGATGAACGTGAAGACCCTCGCCAAGCAGCTCCCCCTCTACGGGCAGCAGGCAATCAGCACCGCACTGACCGCCCTGTCGGTGGCCGGTCATCTGCGACGGGTACGACGCCTGGTCGGCGCGGGCGACCAGATCCGCTGGGTCTTCAGGACCTTCTGGTCCCGCACCGCCCACGACAACGAGTGGTGGGCCGCCTACCTCGCCGCAGAGGACGCCTCGGTTGCGGAGACCGTGCCCGAGGTGGCAGGGGCGATCGCACCCCCGCCGCCCGTGGCCGACGCCCAGCAGGCCCGCGAACCGGCCCCCGCCCCGCAGTCGGCGGCGGACCCCGAATGCCCCTCGCCCGCATATCTGGCGCTCGCTCAACTCGGGCGCATCGACGCCCGGCTGGCCCTTTCGGCCAACGACTGCGAGGCCTTGGAGGAACGGGCCGCCGAATGGCTCGCGCGTGGTGTGAGCACGGACTACCTCATCCACGCCCTCACCTCCGGGCTTCCCGAAGCCGTCGACGTGCCCCGCGGCTTCGTGCGCCGCCGACTCGACGACAAGACGCCGCCCAGGCTGCCCGCCCCACCAACACCTGTGCGCCACGCACTGATGGAGTGCACCCGGTGCGGTGTCCCCGGCCGCCCCGAGGCCCTCCCCGACGGCCTCTGTCGAGCCTGCCGCCGGCCAGCCCCGGGCGTGGACACCGCGCCGGCGCCCGTCGTCGACCTTGCAAACGAAGCAATTGCCGCGAGCGATGTGCACGCCCGCGTCGGTCACCTTCGCGAACTGACCAGGACTCCGTGACGAAGACAGCCGAGAGCCCGTTTCGCCCGGCCCGGGCACTCGTGCGCTCGGGCGGAGTTCGGGCCACACAACGGTGATTGGGGTCGTGTCGCCAGAACCCGCGCTCAATGCCTCTGCAGGAACGACCTGATGTGATTACTGAGTTGCTGCGGCTGGTCCTCGGGGATCAGCGTGTAACTGTCGGCGATCTCCACCAACTCCCCCTCGGGCAGCAGTTCGGCAAGCCGACGACCGTGCGCCGGTGGCATGACCTTGTCCTCGGCCGCCCAGACGACCAGCGCCGGTCGGTGGAATTCGCCCAACCTTGCTGCCCATCCAATGAGTTCGGCCTTCGACGGCACCCCGAGAACGTACTTTCGAAGGTCGCGACGGATCTCCGGGTCGGTCCACAGCGGCCGGAACCACGCGTCCATCACCTCGTGCGGCACCGGCCGCCTGCTCATCCGCCCCCAGGTCATCGGCAGCCGTCGCATCGGCTTCAGCTTCAGCAGCTTGAAGGCGATGTTGAGCCCACCGGGCATCTTGGCAGAGGCGTAGAGATTGGAGCCGGGCAGTCCGGGCGGGAAGTTGTCGAAGGCCTCGCAGGAGGTGATGACGAGCTTCCCGATCCGCTCATCGCGCCCGTCGGCGACGAGGGCCTGTGCCCCGCCCCAGTCGTTCATCACCAGGGTGACCTCGGTGAGGTCGAGCGCATCGAGGAACTCCGCAACCAGCCGGGCCACGCCGAGGATCGACAGGTCGGCGTCCGGCTTCATGGGTCGGCGGTGGCCGCCGAGTGGCAGGGTCGGGACAACACACCGGTGGTCGGAGCGCAGATCGGCGACGACGTGCCGCCACAGCGAGCCGTCCATGGCGACTCCATGCAGCAGGACGACGACGGGCCCGTCACCGCCGGTGTCCTGGTACTCGACCGGACCTGCGGAGAGCTGGACCTGGGACGCTTGTGGTACCGGCGATGTGCGGGACTGTTCAGCCATGCCGTGTGCACTCTCCTCGGTTGCCGACGGGCAGGGTGGCGTGCAGCCCCGAACCTACGCCCGTGGCGTACGCGGGACTGCACGCCTACGCCCTGCGCTCACAACTCGCCCGTGTCCAGGTCCAGATCGAACGGCCCCGGAAGGTGCAACACGGTCCCGAACGGGTGCGGCCCGTCCACCCGCGTGTACCCCGACCCTCCGGGCTCGGCGAACAGGGTGACGCTCCGTTCCACCCGGCCGACAAGCAGTTACAGCAGCGCCCCGTACTCGGCATACCGTTTCCGCTTCACAACCCGGTCCGTTTCCGCATCGGATTCGCTGGTCACCTCGACCACGAGCAGCGTCTGATCGGGCGGCAGCGCACCCGCACCGTTCCCGTCCGCAGCCGGTACGACGGCGATGTCGTGGGCAGGTCTCTCGCCACCGTTAGGATTCTTACAGCGAACGGGTGTTGCCCTTTGGGCGCGGGGCGGGCATCGGCCCTCTCCACCGACAACGCCCGGTCAGCACGTCACATCGGCCAGATCCGAGCAGGTGAACTTCCCATGGGCGACGCCTTCGGTTCCAACAGCCCCCTGCGCCTCGTTGGTCCTCGTGCGTCCCGCAGACCGGTTGCCCCGGACAGTAACGACGGGCCGGGCGGGTCCGATCCGGTGGGATGGTTGCGGAGTCTGGGGGCGCAGGAGCTGCGACGACTCCTCGATGCACGACCCGACGCAGCGGTGGCACCGGACCCGCGGTCGCTCGGCGAGCTCGCGGAGCGCCTGCAGCGCATCGGGTCGGTGGTGGATGCCCTGAACAAGCTGCCGCTCCCTTGTCTGCAGCTGGCCCAGGCGCTTGCGGCCCTGCCGCAGCCGGCCTCCCGCACGGCCTTGGAGACGTTGCTCGGCACGGACGCCCGGGGCATCTCCGCCGCGCTGGACACCCTCACCGCCCATGCCCTCGTCTGGCCGGACCTGGCAGGCCGACTGCACATGGCTCCGGCGCTGCGCGGCGCGTGGGAGTCCCCGCTCGGTCTCGGTCAGGGCGTGGCCGAGCTGTTGGCCGCCGTCCCGTCGGCAGAGCTCGGTAAGACGGCCGCCAGGCTGGGACTCAAGCCCGGTACTCGGCGGCAGGACCGTCTCGACGCAATCGTGGCGCATCACCAGGACCCGCAGATCATGCTTGCCCTTCTGGCCTCGGCACCGCCGAGTGCCAACGCGGCGCTGACCCGGTTCCTCGACCCAGAGGAGTATCACGGAGCCGGCCGGTCGGGGGCCGGCGAACGCTGGCTGCTGGAGCGGGCGCTGATCGTGGTGGACCAGTGGGGGCACGGCCCCGTTCACGTGCCCGCCGAAGTGAGGATCGCGCAGTACGGTCCGGACTGGCACGCCTCGTTCGACTCGCAGCCGCCGAAACCGGCCCTTGCAGCGGTGACCGAGGACGAGATCGAGCGTGAGGCCGCAGCCGCGAGCACCTCCTTCGCCGGCCAGGCCGCGGTACTTCTCGCCCGGTGCGCGGAGCGCCCTGTGGCGGCCCTCAAGTCCGGAGGCGTCGGCGCACGTGAACTGGCCCGTCTGGGCAAGGACAGCGGGTCCGAGGAAGCGGTGGTGCGGCTGGTGCTGGAGTGTGCGTACGCGGCCGGCCTGGTCGAGTACGAGGGCACGGTCCTGGCCGTGACCGATGCTTACGACGTGTGGGCCTCATGGGAGCCCGCGGAACGGCTCGTCCTGCTGCTGCGTGCCTGGTGGCTGCTCGGACTCACCCCGACCGGATCCCGCGACGAGGACGGCAAGGCGCTGCCCGCGGTACGCCGGGCGGCACACTGTACCGGGTGTGCGACGGCACGGCAGGGAGTGCTGGACGCCGCGGCCTCCCTTCCGCCCGGCCATGGCGCGCGGGCGGTTGTCGACCTCGGCTCGTCGGTATCCTGGTTCCGTCCGCTCGCCGACGAACTCCCTTATGATGCCACCCCGTTTGCCTCGGTAACCCGGGAGACCGAACTGCTCGGGACCGTCGCCCGGGGCGCGCTGACCCCGCTGGGCGCGGCCCTGCTGGGCCAGGACCCGGCAGCCCTTCGCGACCACGCCCGACGGCTGCTGCCCGACGCAACCGACCGCGCCCGCATCGGCGCCGACCTCACCGCCGTGGTGACCGGCACTCCAACTGCCCGGCTGGCGACACTCCTGGACTCCCTTGCCGACCGGGAAACCCGGTCGGCCGCCTCGGTCTGGCGGTTCAGCCCTGCATCGCTGCGCCGAGCGCTGGACGCGGGACACACCCCTGACCGGATCGAGGCAGATCTCCGCAAGGTGACGGACGCCGCTCTGCCCCAGGCACTGAGCTACCTGATCACGGACGCAGCCCGACGCCACGGCCGCATCCGGCTCGCCCCGGCCGCCTGTGTCCTGGTCAGCGAGGACACAGCGCTGCTCGTCGAGGTGGCCGCACATCGCGAGCTGACCCACCTGGGGCTGCGTTCCGTCGCCCCGACCGTGCTTCTGTGCCGCGCGGAGCCCGACGCAGCACTGGCAGCCCTGCGCGCTACCGGATACTCGCCGGTGGCAACGGCCGACGACGGATCCGTTCGGGTGGAGCGGCCGGGGCGGCGGCGCGTGTCCCGGCCCGCCGCCGCGACCGTCAGCCCCACCGTGCCTGCATCCCGCAGAAGGCCGCCGGACGCGGGCCGGACCGCCGATCTGGCGGCCCGGCTGCTGGCGGCCCCCGACCATGCGCCGCGGCCGTGCCCCGGTACGGGAGTCCCCTACGGGACCGACACCGAGGAGATCCTGGACAGCAGTACCGATGCGCTGACCCTGGCTGACGTGCGCCAGCTCGCGTACGCCATCGACGAGGGCGAGCCCATCACCATCGAGTACATCGCGGCGTCCGGGGGCCGGACCGTCCGCACCGTGAGCGAACTCGACTTCGATCCGCCCTATCTCTACGGCTACTGCCATCTGCGCCAGGACAACCGGGTATTCACCATCTCCCGCATCCAGGCCGTCCTGCCGGCCTGAGTGCGGAACGCCGCCGCCTCGGTCAGTACAGCAGGTCCAGTTCGGCGCGGACCGTCTTGCCCGGCTGTACGCGGTCCAGCACCGCCCACCGGTCGGCCAGCGCCTCGACCAGGATCAGCCCGTGCCCGTTGCCGGAACCGGGCGTTGGCGCCACCAGCTCCCCCGGCCCCGGCGGGCGCCGCTCGCCCCGGGTGTCCGTGACCTCGATCCGCAGGACGCCGAGCGTGCGTCCGTCGCCCGCAGCGTGGACGATCCTCAACTCGAAGTCCCGGCCCGGCACCCGGCCGTGCGTGACCGCGTTCGCCGCCAGCTCGGCGACGATCAGCGCAGCGGTCTCGGACGCGTCACCGCCGTACGGGACGCCCCAGTCGTTCAGTTGGTGCAGGGCAAGCTTTCGGGCGAGCCGGGCGCCGCGCGGCGTGGAGCTGAATCGCTGCACGAACACACGGACGGTAACGGGAAGCTGGGGGGCCGAGGGTGCATCCATGCGCCCACCGTGTCGGACGTCAGACCCCTCCCACCAGCTCACAAACTCGTACGCTGAGTCGGCGTACGAGTGCAACGGGTCGACAGTACGCGTAACAGTCAGTGACCATAGGTGAGTTGCTGACCGGGAACAGGCGGGCACGGGAGGTGGCCGGGACATGACGGACGGCGCGGGTGGCACGGGCGGCACGGGCGGCACGACGGGTGCGGACGGGGAGCCGGAGCCTTCGGACGGTCTGAAGGCGTTCGGCGAGGTGGTCAAGGTCTTCCGTAAGCGGGCGCGGCTCACGCAGGAGGAGTTCGCCCCCAGGGTGCGGTACTCGGTGCCGACGGTCGCCTCGATCGAACAGGGGCGCCGGTTCCCACCGCCCGCGTTCGTGGACCGGGCGGAGGAGGTATTGGATGCGTTCGGCGTGATCAAGGCTGCGGCGAAGCACTTGTCGCGGCAGCGGGGGTTGGCGAAGTGGTTCCACCACTGGGCGCAGCTTGAGGCAGACGCAGCGATTCTGTACACGTACGAATGTCGTTTGATTCCCGGCCTGTTGCAGACCGAGGCGTACGCGCGAGCAGTGTTCGTGGACCAACTCCCCCCACTGGGGGACGAACAGATCGAGGCTCGGATGGCCGCCCGGGTCGCGCGGATGGCTCTTCTGACGGAGCGGCCGAACACCGCGTACAGCTTCATCCTCGAAGAGCACCTGTTCCTGCGCCGCACCGGTGGAGTCGAGGTGTCCCGCAAGCTGATCCATCACATCCTCCTGCTGGCTCAACTCCGCAACGTGGAAGTGCAGATCATGCCGCTCGTACAGGAAAATCACGCGGGTCTGCACGGACCCATGCAGCTCTTGGAGACCCCGGAGCACAAGTGGTTCGGCTATGGCGAAGGACAGGAGAGCGGCCACTTCCATACCGACCCGGCAGTCGTCAGCACGCTCCAGATGCGTTATGCCAGGATGCGTTCACAGGCTCTCTCCCTGGAGGACTCGATGAGCCTGTTGGAGCGGATGCGAGGAGCAGCATGAGCACCACAGACTTGGCATGGTTCAAGAGCAGCTACAGCAGCGGTTCCGGCGACTCCTGCGTAGAGATCGCTGCCTGCCCCGACACCGTCCACGTCCGGGATTCCAAGAACGAAGAAGGACCACAGCTCACCCTCTCTCCCGCCGCCTGGACCGGCTTCGTCGCCTACGCCGCCCGAGCCTGAGGTTACCTACGGCAGGTACCTCGTCCCGCTGGACCGACCGGCCCGGGACAGTTGCACAGATCACGTTTCGGCAGCGTGCCTGCGGCCCCGCCGCACCTTGATAGCGTCGCTCCCGCGATTGCGGACCGTTCCCCGCCGGGGTCGTCGCCGCGCCCGTACGGCCGGTCCATGACGGACGGCCGACGAGGGCGGGGCGTGCTGACGCACGGGGACGTACGTGGCAAGGACGAAGAGGGCCGACGCATGAGCCTCGCGCAGTTGCACTACACCTCTGCCTCGGCGGGGGAAGACGGGGTCGGCGCACGGTTCACGGCGGTCGGTGGCGGCATACCCACGCCGGTGCTGACCGAGGCGGAGCAGCTGCTCGGTTACGAGCCTCCGGCCGGGGCGCCGTACCGTCCGACCGCCGCTGAACTCCGTTCCTTTCCCGAGACGTTCAGCTTCAGCGCGCTCTCCGACGGCAGCCATCTACTGAGCCGCACCGTGGCACTCGGAGGTTCCGGCGCCGGTCACTTCCACGCGCATGCGGTGCATCTTCCTGCCGGCACGCGCCTGCCGGGCGACGCGCTCCCCATCACGGCGTGGCGGTCGCCGAGGTGGGCATCGACCACGCCCGACGGCGGTACGCCGGACCGCATATCGGCCCTCCCCGCCTCGGCCGCCTTCGGGCAGGAGGCGCTCAACGACTTCGCGGTCTCCCGCAGCCCCTGGCTCGCGACGGTCTTCGCCGATCTGCGCAGGGTGAGCGAGAAACCGTCGTCGGCGCAGATCGTCCTCGTGGAGCGGCAGAGCGCGGACGTGGCCCGGTGGATCGCGCTGGCCGGAGCCGTACTCCCGCCGGAGGACGCACACCGGCTGACGTTCACCACGTACACCCGCCGCCCGGCGCACTCCCCGCACCAGGTGATCGGCGTACTGCCGGACGACGCACACGAGCTGACCGGCCCGGGCTTCCGTGTGCACGCATGCGCCGGCCGCGCTCCGGAGGGGCCGGTGGACGATGCCTGGGCGGAGACGGTGGCCCGGATCTGGCGCAGCCGCGCACCGGAACTGTTCCGGGCAGCTGCCGGGCTGCCCGGCGAACCCTTCGCCGCCGGACCGCTCGCCTTCACCGCACTGCACGCGGGCATCGCGCTCGGCCCCAACGGGCGTGCTGCGGCCGCCGATTGGGCTGCCGAGAGGCCGTACGCGCTGGACGAGCAGCAGGCGCACCGGCTGACCACCGCACTCGCGGCACCGGCCGACGACCGTACCGCCGCCGAGTCGGCGTCGGTCGCCCGGCTGCTGGCGGCGCTCGAAGGACGTGCCCCTGCCACCGCCACGGCACCGCTCGCCGCACTACTGGTGACGGAGGCGGTGCGGCGCAGCGACATCGTGCTCGCGCTCCCGCCACGCTCGGCGTTCGCCGAACCCGCCGCCGTGAAGCAGCTGGCCTCGGATCTCGGTCCGGCCCTGCTCGCCGAGCTCACCTCGGAAACGACGGAATCCACGGTCGGGGAGACCATCGGGCGCCAGGTGCAGCTGCTCCGGATCGCCCGGCTGCTCGACATGGATCTGATGGACCAACTTCCTTCCGTCGCCCGGCACATGGCTCGGACTCTGCTTGCTGCTCCGGCGCCGGACAGCGGCCACGCACTGCTCGATCTCCTGGACGAACAGTTCGACGTCCGCACGGCGCTCCTCGGCGAACTCGACCAACTCGCCCTGACCGCCCCCTCCGCCGCCGAAGAACTCCTCACCCGCGTCGCCCTCCCCTTCACCGGCGCGCAGGCACTGCCGCATCTGCGGATGTGCGCCGAGGCACCCCGCGCGAAGGAGCAGGGCTCCGACCGCATCATGGCGCTGCACACGGTGCTGCGAGCCGCCGGGTTCTCGCCCTTCGCCGAGCCGCTGGTACTGCGTACCGCCGTCGGCCTGATCTGGGGCGATGCCACCCCGACGGCGGGCGAGGCACGGCTCCTCCTCGGCGAGTCCGGCTCCGACTCCCACCGGACGGCCGGTACGTGGTCACACCTCGTCGCCGCCGCACTCTCCGCGCCTTCCGACGACGCTGAGGCCGCCGAACTCGCCCACGATCTGCTGCGCTGCTTCCCCCAGGAGATCGACGCACGGGGCCGCGGTGCACTGCAGCTGCTGGAGTTCGCCCGCGACATCAGGTCCGGCGAGTCGGCGCCCGGCTGGCCCGACCGAGCAAAGGCTCTGCGCGCCCGCGCCGAGCCGGTGGAACCCACTGTGCTGGAGCACGCCTACGGCACCCTTGCGCACAGCCTGCTCGCGCCGGACCGCCCTGAGGCGGAGCTGTACGCATTCGTGCACAGCGACGACCCGGATCTGATCGCGGCCTACGGCAGGGCCGCCCGCCACGACACCGTCCTGGCCCGACTGCGGGCCGAACCGGCGTACGTGGCCGACTGTTTCACCGTCTGGACCTCCCACCCGCACGCGGGCCGGGCCTGGAGCGAAACCGGGGCCGCACTGCTGGAGGAGGTGCTGCGTCCCGTGGTACGCGACCTGTCGGGCAGCGAGATCGCGGCGGTGGAGAAGGCCGCCGAACACACGGGCAGCAGCCGCACAGCGGAGGCGTTCCGGGCCTGGCGCCGCCGGCCAGGCACCCTCGGCAGGCGACTGGGAAGCCGGCTGGCGGCACGGGTGCGACGGTTCTAGCCGGGTCCCGGCCTCGCTGCGGATCCCCGGCTACCCCTCGTCGTCCTCGTCGTCCTCGTCGGAGTCGCCCAGTACGTCGGAGAGGTGCTGGACAATGGGGTTGCCCAGCTCGTCTTCGGTGGTGAACAGTCCGTGCACGGCGCCCATCGGATAGATGGCCTCCTCCGTGTCCTCTCCGGGCAACCCCACGCAGGGGTCGTCGATGACCCCTGACGGATCCGCCTCCCCGAACAGGGACGGCAGTTCGGCGCCCTTCACGGCGAACGGCTCGAACTTCCACACCGCTCCCTGGGTGCGGCAGACCACTTCCCCGATGTACCAGCACGCCCCCTGAAGAAATGCGTCGCGTCGCGCGGTGAGGGTCTCAGCGTCGCTGTCGTACCGGCTGCGGATGAGATCTTCCAGCGCGTCCAGGGACCGGGGGGAGAAGTCCCATGCCTCGGGGGTGCTGGTGGCCTCGGCCCAGTGCTCGAAGCCCTGGGCGCGTTCGGTCAGCCACGCCGACAGGTCGGGGTGGGTCTGCGGGTCGATGCTGTGGTCTGCGCGATCAGCCATGCCGCCCACTGTAGACAGCCACTCGGACAGTGGAATGAACTGTCCTTCCTGTCACACCAGTTGACACGCCGAACCTCAACAACCCGTTGTATCAGCCGGCACATGAAGCTCTAGGGTGTGGGGCTGGACGGTGGCAAGCACGGGGGCCCCACCGTCCAACTCCATGTCCCATGAGCCCCCCACAGGGACAGACACACGTGAGTACCTCCATACGATCACGCTTACGGCTCCGGCTGGCCGCCTGCTTCGCCACGGCAGCCGCAGCCGGACTCATCGTCACCGGCCTGCCCGCCCTACAGGGCACGGCCGACGCCGCACCGGGCAAGATCCGCTGCGACGAGAAGTTCCTCGGCCGCAAATACAACATGGACGAGGCCCGCGGCATCCAGGGCAAGAACACCCCTTACAGCCAGAACCCCGAGAACACCTGGGGCGACTACTTCTTCGACAACCCCTCCCACGCCTTCGACGGGATGCCCACGCCGGACCAGGCCAAGCTGAACGCCGCCGGCAAGACCGACGCGGACGTCCAGAAGTGGAAGAAGAAGTACGCCCAGACCGGTGACCCGCAGTACCGGGCCCTGGAGATCTACGCCCGCTTCCACAAGCAGCTCATCGGCAACGGCCCTCGGAAGATGAAGGACTTCCGCCTCTGGATCGACCAGAGGGTCATCGGCAACGAGGCCAACCAGCGCAAGGGCGACGGCTTCGAATCCCGCGTCGTCAAGCAGTTCAAGCTCGTCGGACCGGACTGGATCTGCCAGAAGGAAGTGCCGGTCTTCGACAAGAACGGCAAGGCGGTCATCAACCCCAGGACCGGTGAGCAGGCGGTCCGCAAGTACGACGCCTACAACGCCAAGACCAAAGAGTTCGTCGAGTTCAAGTCCAACGGCAAGCACATCGCCGAACAGCTCCGCTGGGACAAGCACGTCCTGCGCAACAAGGAGTACGCCGACCACAAGCTCCGCCTGATCACCGGCGACGAGACCACCGGCAACACCAAACGCCAGTACGCGTCCCTGAACCGGCAGCTCCAGAGCGAACGCGGCTCGAACCTCCCCCAGGCCACCATCCGCGAGCAGCGTGCCAACGGCCATGCCCGCTGGAAGCCGAACAAGTACACCCGCTACGACAAGGTCTTCAACCCCGACCCGCGCCGCGCCGGCTCCTACGGCCCGCTGCACGACGACGTGTGGCGCTCGGCGAAGACCCCTGAGCAGGCACGCAAGCTCCAGCACCAGTACAACCAGGTCAACACCCGTGGCGGCTTCGGACGGCCCGGGGGCATCGACTTCTCCACCCTGGAGCTTCAGTACGTCGGCAACCCGACCAAGGGCAAGGGTCTCGACTACTCCTTCAAGGCCGACATGGTCGAGGACGAGGACAAGAACCCCGGCTGGGGCGGTGAGCAGCGCCTCCAGCTCTCCTCCGATGCGATGTTCGCCTGGCTCGCGCTGACGCCGGACAAGTTCTGGGTCAACCTCAACCCGGACCAGCCCGACAAGATCATGGACAAGACGTTCGGGAAGACCGACGCCGGACGTGTCCTGCTTCAGGCCGACCTGGAGATGAAGCACGACTACGCGCGTGACATGGACCCGCGCAGCGGCATCGGCAAGCAGTACTGGGATGCCATGACGGCCGCGAACATCCCCTGCGGGCACCAGATCCGGCTGTGGATCGTACCCAAGACCGCCAAGGTCCGCGCCGACAACAACGGCCTGTACATCCTGGACGCGCCGCTGAAGGTCAACGCCGAACCCCAGAAGGTCAACTACCCCAGCCCCAACGGCAAGTGCGACCTGACCGAGGCCCAGATCGACACCTCACAGCGCCTGGTCGAGCAGTACGTGATCCCCGACGTCGAGAAGAAGGTCAACAGCGGGAGCGCGTACGCCGACCTGCGCCGCGTCTACAACGCCCGCGTCGCGGCCGAGTACGTCCGCACCCAGGACAAGGACCACGTCACCGACTTCCGGCCCATCATCAACAGCAACGACGTGGCCCGGTGGCCGCTGCGGGGCAAGGCCAGGACCTGGACCCCGAAGCAGACGTGGGACGACTACATGAAGTCGTACACGCAGGGCGACTACAGCTACCCCTGCCAGGTCGACGGCCAGAACAAGACCTGCATCATGGGCGGCGTCGACTTCTCCAAGGCCCCGAAGCGCAACATCTCCAAGGTGGAGTTCAAGCTCCAGCACCCCAGGACGGACACCACCACCAAGACCTCCAGGACCACCACGGTCACCTACCGCAACAGCAACACCGTCATGTTCGGCGGCTCCAGCTCCGGCCAGGTCGACAACGGCGGCGGGGGCAACACCCCGGGCCCGAAGCCGACCGACACGGGCAAACCCACCGGCAAGCCGACCCACACGCCCACCACCCCGGCACCGGAACCTTCCGACAGCCACACCCCCGCCCCCACCGGCGCTCCGAAGGACCCGGACGGCGACCTCGCCGACACCGGCTCCGACACCCCCATCGGTCCGATCGCCTCACTCGCCGCGGCACTCGCCGTCGGCGGAGCGGGCCTGACCTGGTGGATGCGCCGCCGTAGGGCTGCCGGCAGCTAGGGGTCACACCCCACGCCGGGACGCGCACAGCACAGGCCCCGCCCCCTCCATCCAGGAGAGGGCGGGGCCTTCCTCCTGGCCGGCTCAGTGGTGTCGGCAGCTGTCCGGTCACGGTTGGTGGTCGGCGGTGCGCCATCTCTGTGAGGGCCGATCGTTGACCCCGGGCCCAATTCGGTTGGCAGCAGCGCGCCCATGCCGTGAACTTCAGCCCATGACATTCACAACTGAGGTACGACGCACGGCGATTGTCACCGGCGCGGCACGCGGCATCGGTGCCGCGGTGGCCAGGCGGCTGGCCCATGACGGCCTGGCGGTCGGCGTGATCGACCTGGACGAGGCGGACTGCGCAGGGACGGTGGAGGCCATCAGGAGCGACGGCGGGTCGGCGGTGGCGGTCGCCGCCGATGTCGCGGACGAGGCCGCGGTGACCGCCGCCGTCGCCCGGGTCACCACCGAGCTGGGTCCGCCGACAGTGCTGGTCAACAACGCCGGTGTCGGTCCCCGTGCCGACCTCGTGGAGATGACCACGGAGCAGTGGGACACGGTCCTGGGGGTCAATCTGCGCGGCCCGTTCTTCTTCACCCGGGCCGTCACCCCACACATGATCGCGGCCGGCTGGGGGCGGATCGTCACCATGTCGAGCATCTCCGCGGTCGGCGACGCCGCGCGTGTCGACTACGCCAGCGCGAAGGCGGGTCTGCTCGGCTTCACCAAGTCGCTCGCCCTGCAGCTCGGCCGGCACGGCATCACGGCCAACGCCATCGCCCCGGGCTTCGTGGTGAGCGACATGACCAGGACCTCGGCCCGCCGGCTGGGTCTCGGCTTCGAGGAGTTCCAGCGCAACGCGGCGCAGTCCATTCCGGTCGGGCGAGTGGGTCAGCCGGAGGACATCGCCCATACGGCGTCCTACCTCGTGAGCCCCGGGGCGGGGTTCGTCTCCGGCCAGGTGATCTACGTGGCGGGCGGGCCGGTGGACTGAGACGGCCGGGCGTGTGTCACGCGCCGCCCGGGGCGCCGGGTACCGTGGGACGTACCGATTTCGTGGGCCTCCTGGCGGGCTGCGTATACCCAGGAGGAGCTCATGACGACGAACCGCGGACGCAAGGACGTCATCCGCGACCGGATGGCCGCCACCGGCGAGTCGTACAACGTCGCCGCCCGCAATCTCAAGGCGATGAAGGACATGGGCGCCACCCGTGACGCCGTCCTCACCCAGCGCTGGCACCCGGCGGACTCGCTCGATGTGCCGTGCCCCTGCGGCGGGACCTGCGAGCCGGGCGAGACGTGCGAACGCTGTCACGCCCGGCACCGGCACGTGGCGCGCTACCCCGGCAGCGTCACCGACGTGGAGACGTGGGCGGACCGGTACGACTGCCTGGGCTGCTCCTCCTCGTACACGCTGACCGTCGTCCTGCGCGGCCGCCCCTGGGGCGTCGCCGAGACAGTGGTTCAGGGCGGGGCGGCGGAGCCGGTGGTCAGGGCGCGGGTGTTCCCCGGCGTCGCCCACCCCCTGCTGCGCCCCGAGACCTCCGAGGACGACTGACCGGCTGCGGGCGGATGCGCCCCGCGGCCGGGCGTCGCGTCAGCTCTCGTCCGGCGCCAGGCGCAGCGAGATCGAGTTGATGCAGTACCGCTGGTCGGTCGGCGTGGGGTACCCCTCGCCCTCGAAGACGTGCCCCAGGTGCGAGCCGCAGCGCGCGCACCGCACCTCGGTCCGGACCATGCCGAGGCTGCGGTCCTGGATCAGCTCGACCGCGTCCGTGTCCTTCGGATCGTAGAAGGACGGCCAGCCGCAGTGCGACTCGAACTTCGTGTCCGAGCGGAACAGCTCGGCGCCACACGCCCGGCACGAGTAGACGCCGGCCGTCTTGGTGTCGGTGTACTCACCGACGAAGGCCGGTTCGGTGCCGGCCTGGCGCAGGACCGCGTACTCCGCGGGCGTCAGCTCCGCCCGCCATTCCTCGTCCGGCTTCTCGATGTCGTACGACACGGTGGCTCCCTCAGCTCGACAGGTGGTCCAGGATCTGCGGGCCGAGGTCCGTGACGTCGCCCGCGCCCATCGTGAGAACGAGGTCACCGGGCTTCGCCATTCCCGCGACGACCTCGGGGACCGCCGCCTTGTCGTGGACGGCGGTGACGTCGGCGCCGGCCGCCTTCGCCGCGTCGATGATCAGGGTGCTGGTGACGCCCGGGATCGGGTCCTCACGGGCCGGGTAGATGTCCAGGACCACGGAGGCGTCGGCGAGGGCGAGGGCCTGGCCCATCTCCGTACCGAGCTCCTGGGTGCGGGAGAAGAGGTGCGGCTGGAAGACGACCAGGAGGCGCGCGTCGGAAGCGGCGCCGCGCATCGCTTCGAGGTCGGCGGTCATCTCCGTCGGGTGGTGCGCGTACGAGTCGATGACCTGGACGCCCGCCGCCTCGCCCTTGAGCTGGAGGCGGCGCTTGACCCCGGTGTACTTGCCGAGCGCGGAGGCCAGGTTGTGGGCCGGGATGCCCAGTGCGACACCGGCGGCCAGGGCGGCGACCGCGTTGTGGGCGTAGTGGCTGCCCGGGACGGAGACCGTGAACGTGAGGAACTTGCCGTTCAGGACGACCGTGACTTCGCTGGTCAGACCGCGCGGGGTGATCTTGTGGACGCGTACGTCGGCGGTCTCGGACTCGCCGTACGTGACGATGTTGAGGGAGGAGAGGTCGCGTACGCGCCTCGTCAGCTCGACCGCGCCGGACTGGTCCGCGGAGACGACCAGGGTGCCACCGGGGACGATCTTCCCGACGAACGTCTCGAAGGAGTCGTAGATCTCGTCCATCGAGGCGTAATTCGCGTGGTGGTCCAGCTCCACGTTGAGGACGATCGCGACCTCGGGGTCGTACTTCTGGAAGCTGCGGTCGCTCTCGTCGGCCTCGGCGACGAAGATGTCGCCCTCACCGTGCGTCGCGTTGGTGCCGGGCCCCGCCAGGTCGCCGCCGATGGCGTACGACGGGTCGAGGCCCAGCTCGGAGAGGGCGACGGCCAGCATCGACGTGGTGGTCGTCTTGCCGTGGGTGCCGGCGACGGCGATGGCGCGCAGGCCCTGCATCAGCGAGGCGAGCGCGTCCGATCGGTGCACGACCGGGATCGACAGCTCGGCGGCGCGCAGCAGCTCCGGGTTGTCGGCGCGGATGGCACTGGAGACGACCACGCAGGACGCGTCGTCCGCCAGATGACCGGCGGCGTGCCCGATGTGGACGGTCACGCCCAGTGCCCGCAGGGCCTCGGCCGTGCCGGACTCCTTGGCGTCGCTGCCCGCGACCTTCGCGCCGCGCCGGGCGAGGATCTTCGCGATGCCCGACATTCCGGCGCCGCCGATGCCGATGAAGTGCGGTCGTTCCATGGCGGCAGGAATACCGGGTGCCATGCGCGTATCTCCCAAAAGTTGTGGTGCGACGCCCCCAGCCTATTCGCTGTGCGCGAAGAGTTTGAGCACAGGTACGCCGACCTTGTGCCGGGCCCTGGACGCCCAGTCACGGTGGAAGAACTCCTCCACGTAGTGCGGGGCGGTCAGCACGATGACCTCGTCGGCCCCCGCCTCGTCGACCACGGATTTCAGCTTGTCCAGCGGGTGGTCCTCGACCACCTGTCCGACCGCTTCGGAGCCCGCCTTGCGCAGCGCGGCGAGCGAGACCTCGAGGGCCAGCTCGGCGGACT